>PBLC01000001.1 GCA_002721675.1 Chloroflexota bacterium
AGCCAAATCATCAGGAACTTTTTATGCAGAAGAGGCAACAGGAGAAGATGCAATAATAAAAAAGTCTGATGCTACATGGAAAGAAGGTATAAAAGATAGAATGACTAGCGGGGCTTTTGGTAATAAAAAAAATACTCCTAAATATCTTGATTATGTAATTCTTGGAAACATGATAGTGCTCTGCCCTATAGAAATATCAAGTTCAGAAATTGGAGCAAGCGATCCTATGGAAAATTGTAGAAATATGCTATCAAAATTATCTATAGATTAAGATCAGCAAATTATTTTTTCTTATTAAGGTAATCTTCTCCATGATTTAAATATTTTGTTAATAAAAGAAATAATATAGCAAAAATAAATATTCCAATTATTATTATATGCCCTAATCTATATGATGAAGTTTCATCAAAAATTCTCCCCATCATCCAGGGAGCTAAGAATGTTGCCCAAATTCCAAAAAATGATAAAGTTCCCCAAATTGTACTTAAAGACTTAAGTCCAAAACATTCAGTTATATTCAAAGCAATCATTGCTCCTAATCCTGCAAAACCCATACCAAAAATTATAATGCCTAGCCATATTCCTATTATGTTTCCTTGAGCCAAAAGAATAATTGAAAGAGCTAAAGACTGCAGAAGTACTGAGGCACAAGTCAAGTATAAAGAAGAATATTTTTCACTAAATCTTCCAAAAATTATTTTTGAAAAGATTCCCATCGCACCTATGTATGTCATTGCAAAAGTTGCTGATGCCAATCCTAAGCCTTCAGTAGTTAAATGAGGCACCATTTGAGGCATTATTCCGTTATATGTAAAGCAAGCAAATGTAATCCCAAGCGTTAAAGTTATAAATTGTTTTGTTTTAATAGCTGATCTAAATTCAAACCCTTCATTATTATTAACTTCATTGCTTAAATTAATGTTATCTGGATTATTCTTAACTAATAATAAAGCAAAAATTCCTAAGAAAAATATTAAAATACCAAAAACAAAATATGATAACTTCCAATCAAAATAAGAAAGTAAAATGAAAGTAATAATAGGCATAATTAGTCCACCAAAATTATGTCCTGCAGTTGCAAGACCCATCATTCTTCCCTTTGTTTCAGGGAACCATACTTGAATTAGTATCCCTGCAGGTATCATTAATGCCCCAGGATAACCAGCAAAAACCATAGAATTTAATAATATCCAGTGAGAAAAATCGGTCATTAAAGGCCTTAGTAAAAATCCGGCTGAAACTAAAAAAATAGATATAACTAAAAATAATTTACTTCCTCTAATATCAATTAGTTTTCCAATCAAGGGAGCAAATAAACTACTCACAAAGCTAAGAGAATAACCTAGGCTAATCTGTTCTCTAGTCCAGCCAAATTCTTTTTCTAATGGCTCAATAAAAAGCCCAAAGGAGTATACATTTATGCCGATTATAAAAGACCCTGAAAAAAAGAGTGTAAAGAAAACTCCCCATCTTCTATTTTCCTCAATAAAACTAAAAATTCTAGTAATCAAATTTCCTTTGAAAGCAACGAGTTAGTAAATCACTCAAATGAGATTACACTATAATATCTGACTTAGGAATAACTTAGTTCTCTCTTCTTTTGGATTCTTGAAAAAATGCTCTGGGGTTCCTTCTTCAACTATCAAGCCTTCATCAAAAAATAAAAATCTGTCAGCAACACTTCTAGCAAAACCCATCTCATGAGTAACACAAATCATAGTCATTCCTGATTCTGCAAGTTCTGTCATTACCTCTAAAACTTCTTTTATCATTTCAGGGTCTAATGCTGAAGTAGGTTCATCAAACAACATAATTTTTGGCTGCATAGCCAATGCCCTAGCTATCGCTACTCTTTGCTGCTGTCCTCCTGATAATTGCGATGGAAATTTCTCTGCTTGCTCAGGAATACCTACTCTTTCAAGAAGAGACATAGCAACGTCATTCGCTTCTGCTCTACTTAATCCTTTAACTTTCTGAGGAGCTAAAGTTATATTTCTTAAAACAGACAAATGAGGAAATAAATTAAATTGCTGAAATACCATCCCTACATTTGACCTTACCTTTTGTAAATTCTTAACATCATCATTAATCTCAACACCATCAACAACTATTTTTCCTGAATTATGTGGCTCAAGTCTATTTATAGTTCTTATAAAAGTTGATTTTCCAGATCCAGAAGGGCCAAGCACAACTACTACCTCTTTCTCAAAAATTTTTGCTGTAACACCTTTTAAAGCAGCAAAATCACCAAATTTCTTTACAACATTCTCAGCTGAAATTATTTCTTTACCTATTTTCTTTTTCATAACTTTCTCCTAATACTTTATAATTTATCTTGTTCCTATACCAAGATTTTTTTCAATTCTCGAACTTAAGTTTGATAAAACCACAGAAACAACCCAAAACAATGAAGCTACAACTAATAGTGCTTCAATCTGTTTTCCAAAAAATTTTGGGTCCTGTTCTGGAATTATTCTACCTACTTGCAATAAATCTGTTAAAGCAAGTATGAAAACTAATGATGTATCTTTAAATAACCCAATAAATTGGCTAACAATAGCGGGGATAACAACTCTTATAGCTTGAGGCAGCACAATTATTCTCATTTTATCAACATACCCCAGATTCAGAGCGTCAGCAGCTTCTAATTGTCCTGAAGGTATAGATTGCAATCCACCTCTAATAACTTCTGCAATATAAGCACTTGCAAAAAATGACAACACAATCATTGCTCTAATTACAACACTAATTTCATTTAAACCAAACAAGTTGGGTAAAAATTTTGGTAGCACAAACCAAGCTAATAGAAGCCAAGCAACTAATGGGGCGCCTCTAACTGTTTCTATATATACTGTGCACGTTGTCTTAATAACAGGTAATTTCGTTGATCTACCTACTGCCATTAATATGCCTAATGGAAACCCAGCCACAACAGCCACAGAGGCTAATAAAATGTTTAATAGGAATCCTCCCCAAAGATTGGATTGGGGCCCACCACCTATAATTAATATACTAAAAGCCAATGGTATAAGAAGGATCCAAAGAGAAATTAAACTTTTCTTTAATACTCCAGAATATGTTGTTTTCCTAATAATCTTTGAGCCTAAATAAGAAACAGATCCAATAATTATTGTCATAAAAATATGCACAATATATGTCATGCTAAAAAATATGGCTGTTGGCATTAAAAATGCCAATAATAATAAAAGTAATTCTCTTTTTTTTGGGTTACCCCAAGCACCAATAGAAGAGCAGAAAATAAAGCAAAATAACCAAAATATAGGCCAAGCTCTCCAGGTATCTTCTTCGGGNAATCTCCCTAAAAGAAGTAATCTTTTATTTATAGATACTACTTCCCATTCNGCAGCAGATAGNAAAGAAAATATAGCAGNGATGAAGTAAACAATAAGAATTGTAGAAAATAACGTTAATAAAATNCCAAGCTTNGANCCAAAGAAATTATCAANAGTCCANTCTTTNATTTCTTTAAAGTTAATTTTAGGTGTTGTCATTATGTNCCAATCCTAGTAACTCTACGATTAATTAAATTCATTACTAATGAAATGCAAAGGCTTAAAAATAGATAAGTTAAAAGTATTAAGAAAAATACTGGCAATGCGTGCCCTGAATTATTCATAATAGTCCGAGAAACCATAAATAAATCTGGATAAGCTATTACTACAGCAAGACTTGAATTCTTAGTTAGATTGAGAAACTGATTTGTTAAAGGAGGAATTATAGATCTCAATGCTTGAGGAAGTATTACCAAAGTCATAGCTTGATACTTGCTTAAACCTATGGCTTCAGCAGCTTCCGTCTGACCTCTAGATAAGGATTGAATACTACCTCTTACAATCTCAGTTATAAATGTTCCTGTATAGATAACAAGAGCAAAAAGGATAGCTGCAAACTCAGGACTTAAATCAAATCCACCTGATTGCATCCAAGTGCCTTTATTATTTTGAATAATTTCAGGGATATCTATGCTAACAGGTCTTCCAAAAGCAAAAAAAGTTACAACTGTTACTAAAATAAAGAAAATAATTCCAGTTAAATTACCATTTATTTTTTTGCCAGATATAGAAAAATATTTTCCGGATTCATCTTCTCTTTTATTTAAAAAATAACTTAAATATAAAGATCCTGCTGCAACTATACCTAAAAATATAAACCATATTTGAGCACCTCCATTATCGGAAATCCAAGGCAATAAAATTCCTCTATTGGATATTGCAGTAGTATTTCCAAAAGTTATTGCTTCGGATATTTGTGGCAATTGAAGAAAAACTATCTGCCAAAATATTATTTGTATCAATAATGGGGTATTTCTTAAAACTTCTACATAGGTCCAAGCAATTCTTGAGGTAAGAAAATTCTTAGATAGTCTTGCAACACCCATAATTGTGCCTAAAATAGTAGTCAAGAAAATTGCTACTAGGCATACTCTTATAGTATTAACAACTCCAGTAAAATAGGCTACCCATCTACTATCATTACTAGTGTAATCAACTAAAAATGTATGGCTAAGCCCAAAACCAGCCCTGCTCCTAAAATGCGACAAACTTAATTCAAGCTGAAATGCTCTTGAAAATAAATAAATTCCTAATAATGCTACAAAAATAAAGAAAAAAACCTGAATCATTAAATTTCGGTTTTTCTGAAATCTGCTCCATTGAGCAATAATGTCTACAAAGCTTCTCACTATTTACTTTCTAAATAAAATAAATAGTACGCCGGAGAGTTAAATTACACTCCGGCATACTATAAAAATTTTAGGATATTCTACCTAAACGGTGGTGCGTAGATTAATCCGCCTTCAGTCCACATAGCGTTAAGAGATCCGGCTCGTTCTAATCCAAGAGGGACTAGGTGTCGATCATATACTTCACCATAGTTTCCAACTTGAGATATAACTTTCTGCATGAAGTCCTTAGGGATTCCAAAACTGAAATCTTGAACTTCTCCGCCTTCAAAAGAGGCTCCAAGTAATCTTGCAACTCCTGGGTTTGGAGGATTAGAAGCTATTGAAGAAACGTTTCCGCTATTAATTCCACTTTCTTCAGCTTGCATCATTCCAAATACAACCCATTGAACAACATCATAGAATTCACTATCGTTGTCTCTAGTCAAAGGACCAAGAGGTTCTTTTGATAGTGTCTCTGGAAGAACTTTTAGAGCTTCTGGTCCACCAGCCGATGCTGGGAAGCTAGCTCTCTTAGAAGCCAAACCAGATTTATCTGTAGTCCAACCATCACATCTTTTTTCCTCAAATGCAGCCTGTAAAGGATCATTTGTTTCAAAAGTTAATGGTGTGTAAGACATTCCGGTACCAGTAAACCTATCATCTAGGTTTAATTCAGTAGTAGTACCTTGAAGAACACATATTGTTGCACCCTCCATGTCATCAATAGAGTTATAACCACTGTCTACATAAACCATCATTCCTTGACCATCGTAGAAAGTAGCAGCAGTAAAGTCCTGCTTCAATTCTCTATCTCGGCTTGCAGTCCAAGTTGTGTTCCTGATCAAAAGATCAATCTCACCAGAACCTAAAGCTTCGAATCTGTTAGAAGCAGTAGTAGGTGTGTACTCAACTTTACCTGAATCACCCAGAATTGCTGCCGCTACTGCTTTACAGAAATCTATATCAAAACCACTGAAAGAACCGTCTGCAGCTACAACTCCAAATCCAGCTAAGTTGTCGTTAACACCACACTTTAGCATTCCTCGATCAAGAACTTGTTGCAATGTATTAGATCCTCCATCGCTAGATGCTTCTGAAGAATCTTCAGCTGCACAAGCATATGAAAAAGCCATCATTGCAAAAAGAGCACTGATCAATAATGTATATTTTATTTTATTCATAATTCCCTCCTTTATAAAAATCGTTGGGATCTTTGGATTTATTTTCGAAAATCGAAGTCTAATAAAACCATTTATATTTAATTAGTAGTAATAATTATATCAAATCATGATTTAGAATTCATATTATTTCGTAAATTGCAGATATCTGTTAAAAGTATAATTTATGAATTTAAAAAATTTATGCGATAAAAATATTAATTCTAAGAAAGAAATACCTATTAAAAATTCCTTAGAAATATTAAATTATGCTGAATCTGGATACAAAGAGATTAAGACTGCTGAAAAAGTAATTAATACCTTTAAAAAATTAGGTCAAAAAAATATCCAATCTGAAATAGCTATTACAGGAATTAAAACAGAATTAGATACGGGTAAATCTGGTCCAAATGTAGCTGTTATAGGAGAATTAGATGCTCTCCCAGTACCAGGTCACCCAAATGAAAATAAAAAAAACGGATACGCACATGCATGTGGACACCATGCTCAAATAGGAAGTATGCTAACAGTTTTGTCCGGACTTTCTGATAAAAAAATACTTAGTAAATTATGGGGGAAAATAACTTTTCTTGCTGTTCCAGCTGAAGAATTTGTTGAAATCGAATGGCGAAATACACTCAGAAAAAAGGGAGAGGTCGAGTTTCTCGCTGGAAAACAAGAAATGATAAAACTAGGGGCATTTGACAACGTTGATATAGCAATGATGACTCATACCACACCGAGAAATATAAAATTTTCTTATGGTGGAACGAGTAATGGTTTAGTTGCAAAATTTATTGAATTCAAAGGAAAAGCTTCTCATGCTGGCTCAAATCCTGAGAAAGGTATAAATGCTTTAAATGCAGCAAATATTGCAATTACAGCTATAAATTCTCAAAGAGAAACTTTTAAAGATGAAGATCATATAAGAGTGCATCCTATAATAACTAAAGGTGGCAATGTAGTTAGTGCAGTCCCTGACACTGTAAATATAGAAACATTTGTAAGAGGGGCATCAATAGAATCAATAATTGATGCGAACAAAAAAGTAGACAATTGCTTAAGAGCAGGTGCACTGGCAACAGGAGCATATATTAAGATAACAACTATTGCTGGATATCTTCCAATAAACAATAATAAAAATCTTCAAAATATATATCTTAGTAATTTAAAAAATAATTTTTCAACTGATGAAATTGTTTTAGATGGACATTCTGGTGGAAGCACAGATATGGGTGATGTTTCAAGCCTCATTCCATCTATTCATCCTTATGTCGGAGGTTGTTCAGGGTCATCTAATCATGCAAACGATATGGTTGTTGAGAACTATGATCTATCCGTGACTGAATCTGGCAGGATGATGGCTCATACAATAATTGATCTTCTGGAAAATAATGCCAAAAGAGGAAAAGAAGTAGTTAAAAACTTTGTTCCGACTTTTAAAAAAAATGATTACTTAGCATATTTAAGAAACCTCTCAAAAGAAGAAGAATTTAGTTATAAAAATTTAAAAATTTAAATCCCTCAAACTTAAATGTTGAAATTTAAAAAATGAATATGCTATAATGGTTATAAGTGTTGATTTGAAAGTCAGCTTGCGGACACTCAAAAAACTGCTAAAAGGCAAAAGTTTATTTAGATTGTCCGTGTACTGCAAAGTATGCGGATTTTTTTTTAAAAAACTTAAAAGTTTTAAGATTGTCCGTGTACTGCAAAGTATGCGGATTTTTTTGTTGGCACTTCTTAGTTTTATAAATATTAAACATAAGGAGGTCATAAATGGCTAGTAGTATAAATGGCATAGTTAACCAGCCAGAAAAACAAGGTATTGGAACCCTTGCACTACACGCGGGACAGGATCCTGACCCGTCAACTAATTCCAGGGCTGTACCAATACATGCGACGACATCGTATGTATTTAATGATACAGATCATGCAGCTAATCTTTTTGCACTAGGTGAATTTGGAAATATTTACACTAGATTGCAAAATCCTACGACTGATGTTCTAGAACAGAGAGTTGCAGCGCTTGATGGAGGAGTGACAGGGCTTGCTTTTTCATCAGGACAAGCAGCAATTAATGCTGCCATTCTAACTATTACTCATAGTGGACAAAATTTTATTTCATCAACAAGTTTGTATGGTGGAACATGGACACTATTTACCCAAACATTTAAAAAATTGGGCATAGAAGTAAGGTTCTTTAACCCAGACAACCCTGAAGAAATAAATGATCTTGTTGATGAGAATACTAGATGTGTTTATTTTGAAAGTATAGGAAATCCTAAAAATGATGTTCCTGATTTTTCTGAAATAACAAAAATCAGTCATAAACATGGATTGCCAACAATTTGTGATAACACTGTTCTTACCCCATCTTTGTTTAGACCAATTGAGCATGGTGTAGATATAGTTCTTCACTCAACAACAAAGTTTCTAGGAGGACACGGAGTACATATCGGAGGTGTTATTGTTGATAGCGGAAACTTTAAATGGGCAGATAATCCGGATAAATGGCCAGAGTTTTGTGGACCGTCAGAATCATACCATGGTGCAGTCTTGGAAGAAGCTTTGAGGCCTGCTGGAAACATTGCTTATAATCTTCATATAAGAGTACATTGGCTTAGAGACACAGGCGGAACAATGAGTCCATTTGGGGCTTGGGCCACTTTATTGGGACTAGAAACTTTGCATCTAAGGATTCCAAGGCATTGCGAAAATGCTCTCAAGGTAGCTAAATATCTTGAAAACCATAAAGATGTCGAATGGGTAAACTATCCTGGGCTAAAAAGTCATTCTCATTATAAAAATACAAAGAAATACTTACCTGATGGGGCTGGAGCAATTTTAGGGTTTGGTATTAAAGGAGGTAAAGATTCAGCAGTCAAGTTTATAAATAATGTGAAACTTGCAAGTCATCTTGCTAATATAGGTGATGCAAAAACATTAGTTATACCCCCTGCCTCTACCACTCATAGCCAACTTTCTGAAGATGAGCAAATAGAAGCCGGTGTTAATCCAGAATACATTAGGATTTCGGTTGGGATTGAAGATGTAGATGACATAATAGATGATTTGGATCAAGCGTTAAAGAAAAGTTAATAAAATAGGGCCAGATAAATATCATCTGGCCCTAAAAAGGTTTGTAAGTGGTAAAAGAAAATTATAATTCAGATTTGTATAGGACAGGAGATACGTCTAAGTATCTTAAAAATTTTCTATATGATGGAAAGTTTAAACTTCAATCAGGTGATATTCTTGATAAATTAAACATAGCTTATGAAACTTATGGAGAGTTAAGCAAAGATAAATCAAATGTTGTTCTTGTATGTCATGCAATAAGCGGAGACTCTCATGTTGCGAAACATAGTGAAGATGATATTCCAGGTTGGTGGGACATCATGGTTGGGCCAGGCAGACCAATTGATACTAATAATTACTTTGTAATCTGCAGTAATGTAATAGGTGGCTGCAAAGGATCCACAGGCCCTAACTCAATTAATCCTAGCACCGGAAATCCATACGGACCTGATTTTCCTAATATAACTGTAGAAGATATGGTAAATGCCCAAAATCTTCTTATAGATCACCTAGGAATAAAATCTATTCTTTGTGTAACAGGTGGATCTATGGGTGGATTTCAGTCAATTCAATGGGCAAGACAATTTCCAGATAAAATTAAAAGTGTAATAGGTTTAGCTACTTCAGCAAGACTTACTAATCAGGCTTTAGCTTTCGATATTGTAGGAAGAAATGCAATAAAAAAAGACCCACGATTTAAAGAAGGTAACTATTATGATGCTGAAGAAAAACCTGAAGATGGTTTAGCTATAGCAAGAATGTTGGCTCACATTACGTATGTTTCAAAGGATTCAATGAAAAACAAATTTGACAATACTAGGTATGAGCCCAAGGAAATTACCACTGAATTTGAGAAACGATTCTCGGTAGGGACTTACCTTGCATATCAAGGAACTAAATTTGTAGATAGATTTGATGCAAATAGTTATATAACTCTATCTACTGCTGTAGATTATTTTGATTTAGGCGGCACAATAAATGAAATAAAAAATAACCTAAAAAAGACAAAATGTGAATGGTTATTAGTTAGTTTCTCAAGCGACTGGCTATACCCTCCATTTCAATCTGAAGAGATAGTAGATGCATTGGTAAGTCTTGATAAATCTGTATCATATTGTTCCATTAAAAGTGAGGCTGGCCACGATGCATTTTTATTAGAAAATGAAGTGGAAGATTATGGATTATTGACCTCTTCCTTCTTAAAAAAACTTTCAGGAAAAGAAAAAAATGATCAGATAAAAAATTCTAGCCCAACTTCGACAAATATATTTTTTAATAACCGACTTGATCTAGATTTTATTTGTAGTTTGATAGAAAAAAATGATCGAGTATTAGATCTTGGATGCGAAGATGGGAAATTATTGGATGAGTTAAAAAAGAAAAAATGTTCCAAATTATTAGGAGTTGAATTGGATTCTAAAAAAGTAATAATGAGCTCAAATAAGGGTTTAGAAGTAATCAATTCTGATATTAATACGGGGCTTAAAAGGTTTAATGATGATCAATTTGATATAACAATTCTTTCACAAACTCTCCAGTCCATTAAGAATGTAGAGAAGACAATAGAGGAAATACTTAGGATTTCTAAAAAAGCTATTATATCTTTTCCAAATTTTGCCTTCAAACCTCTCAGAGAGATGCTATACAATCAAGGCAAGGCCCCAAAATTAGAGGGTCTTTATGGGTATAATTGGTATAACACTCCTAATAGAAGATTTCCTACAATTCTTGATTTTCAAGAATATTGCACTTATAAGAAAATTATAATTAAGGAATCTTTTTACATTGACTCTGAAAAAGATGAACTAATTAAAGAAAACCCAAATCTTAATGCAGATACAGCAATATTCGTGCTAAGCAAGAATTAAAGTAAGTTAACACCTTTTTTGTCTAAAGTTCTAATTTCTCTAGTGGTCAACTTAACCTTATATTTCTTCCCGTCTAGTACAACTGTTTTGTTTTGAATATTAGGTTTGAATGTTTTCTTAGATGAGTTCATTGCATGGCTTCGACTTTGTCCAAACTGAGGTATAGCCTTTGGAGGTAAACCTAATTTTTCTCTTATGTTCATGATTTTCTCTTTTAAAATTCTTTTAAAATATATAATAATTGGTTAGAGTCATTTATGTAACCAAAAGAGGATATCAATTAAAATCAATTATGAAAAGTTATGACAACTAATTTTCAAAAGAACGATAATAAAACCGTAGAAATTGCTTACGGCAAATCTAGAATAAATTTGAATGTACCTTCAAATTTTGATGTGATTGAACCAAAATTTTTAAAAGAGGTTAGTGATCCTAAACTCAGTATAGAAAATGGATTGAAAAATCCCATCAATTCCAAACCCTTAAGAGATATTGTTAATAGTGATTCAAAAATAGCAATATCAGTATGTGATATAACAAGAGCACAACCAAGAAAAATAGTACTAGAAACTATTATTGAACATATTGCTGATATTGTTCCCAAATCTAATATAAAAATTCTAATAGCCACTGGAACTCACAGAACTAATACAAAAAAAGAACTGATATCAATGCTTGGAGAAGAAATAGTCTCCACAGTTGAAATTATCAATCATGATTCTAGAGATGAAAATTCTCTCATAAAAATGATTTCATCAATTAGTGATATCGATGTGTTTCTTAATAAAAACTGGGTAGAGGCTGATGTTAGAATTACAACAGGCTTTGTAGAGCCTCACTTTTTTGCTGGATTCTCAGGAGGATCTAAAATGGTTGCACCTGGGCTGGCAGGCTTAAAAACTATTCTTAAATTACATAACTATAAAAGGTTAAAAAATAAATATTCAACTTGGGCAGAGATAAATAATAATCCTATACAACAAGATGTAAGAAAAATTGCTGTGGAATCAGATGTGAGTTTTACATTAGATGTGACTTTGAATAAAAATCAAGAAATAACAGGAGTTTTTTCAGGTGAGATAATTAGCGCTCATGATAAGGCATGCGTCTTTGCAAAAGAAACGGCAATGATTGAGGTAGAAGAGCCATATGATCTAGTAATAACTTCTAACTCTGGATATCCTCTTGATCAGAATTTGTACCAGACTGTAAAAGGTATTTCTGCTGCCGCTCAAATAACAAAAAATAATGGAAATATACTTTGCTTTTCTGAATGTTCAGATGGAATTCCAGATCATGGAGAATTCTATAAATTATTATCTTCATTTAAGGGGCCTAAAGAAGTAGAAAGTAAATTGAGTGATTCAAATTTTCACTGCCAAGATCAATGGCAAGTTCAAATGTTGGCCGCAATTACACAAAAACATAATGTAAGTCTTTTCACAGAAGGATTAAATACAGAAGAAATCAATAAGGCTTTTCTTGATCACGAAAAAGACCCAATTGATCTAATAACAAAATTAATGAATGAAAATCCAAATCTTAAAGGATGTGTGCTGCCCGAAGGTCCTATAACTATACCTTTTTTTAACTAAATCGTAATGATTAAATTCAATTTTTGTTATAAAATAATATAGATTATTTTATGGATATTGGAGAACAATGACGCTTAAAGATAGTAAATACAATGTCATAGGGACGAGGCCTATAAGACATGACGGGATGGAAAAGGTAACTGGTAGAGCTGTGTATGGAGCAGATGTTCAACTGCCCAACATGTCCCACGGTGCTGTTTTAAGAAGCCCTCATGCTCATGCAAAAATAATTTCAATAGATACTTCAGAAGCTGAGAAATTAGCAGGTGTGTTTGCTGTTATAACTGGAAATGATTTTGAAACAGGAATTGATAAAGACATTGAAATTGGAGAAGGAATAGCTAATTTTAAATACGACAGTATGAACATAATGGCTAGAGATAAAGTTGGATATGTTGGCCATGCAGTTGCAGCTGTCACTGCCAAAGATAAAAACACTGCTCTCGAAGCGCTAAAGAAAATTAAGGTTGAATATGATGTATTAGAGCCTGTACTAACAGTAGATAGAGCAATTGATAAGGACTCTCCCGTCATTCAAGAGGATTTTGCTGGAGTAGATATTAACGGTGAAAAATCTTCAAAGAATGTTGCTGACTATTTTCAATTCAATTTTGGAGATATTGAAAAAGGATTTAAGTCTTCGGACATTGTTATTGAAAAAGAGTTCACTATGCCAATGGTTCATCAGGGATACATAGAACCTCATGTGGCAGTAGCCCAGTGGGGAGAAGACGGTAGATTAACTTTATGGACGTCTACCCAGGGCGCGTTTCCTGTTAGAACACAGACAGCGGGAATTCTTGGGATGCCTGAATCAAGAGTTAGGGTAATGCCTGCAGAAATTGGAGGAGGTTTTGGAGGAAAAACTAGAGTATATCTAACTCCATTGGCAGCAGTATTATCAAAAAAATCAAATAGACCAGTTAAGATAGTCATGGATAGGATTTCTGTATTTGATGCCTCAGGCCCAGCACCAGGTGGAAAAATAAAAATAAAATTAGGGGTCAATTCAAATAAGAAATTAAATTCTGGATATGCAGATATTAAATTAGAGGGAGGAGCATTTGGAGGCTCAGCGGTTGGCGCTTCAGCTAAATGCGTGTTTGCCTGCTATGATATTGAAAATACTAGAATAGATGGTTATGACTTAGTAGTTAATAAGCCAAAATCTGCAGCATACCGTGCCCCTGGATCTCCACAAGTCTCCTATGCAATTGAAGTTGCTATAGATGAAATATGCAAAGGTCAGGGTTGGGATCCGCTAGAATTCAGAATTTTAAATGCTTCAAAAGAAGGAACAAGAAGAGGCGATGGACCTAAATTCCCAAAAATCGGAAATTTAGATGTTCTTGAGGCCGTAAAAAAATCTGAGCATTGGAATAGTAAGAAATCTAATCCTAAATCTGGCAAATTAATTGGTAGAGGGATTGCTAGTGGGTACTGGATGAACGGCGGAGGAAAATCTTCAGTAACATTATCAATTAATGATGACGGAACTGTAACTTTATTAGAAGGAAGTGCTGACATTGGAGGGACAAGGCCTAGTATTGCTATGCAAGCAGCAGAAATATTAGGTCTATCTGCAGAAGATATGTTTCCTAGGATCCCTGATACTGATGGGGTTGGTTATACCGGAATGACTGGAGGAAGCAGAACAACTTTTGCTACTGGTTGGGCTGCAGTTAATGCCGCAAATAATCTAATTGATGAACTTAAAAACAGATTATCTATGATTTGGGAAATAGATAAAAATGAAATTGACTTTAGTAAAGGAATTTTTTCTTCTAAATCCGATTCTGAATTAAAAATGAAATTTAAAGATCTTGCTAAAAAACTGGATGGAACAGGAGGGCCTGTAAGCGCTGTTGGTTCGGTTGACCTTGATTCTAGTAGTCATGGCTTCGGTACCCATATAGTAGATCTTCAAATAGATCCAGAAACAGGTAAAACAGACATTTTAAAATATACAGCTGTTCAAGATGTTGGCAAGGCTATTCATCCATCATATGTTGAAGGGCAAATACAGGGGGGCGCTGCACAAGGAATAGGTTGGGCACTTAATGAAGAATATTATATTAATGATGACGGAAAGATGTTAAATTCTAGTTATTTAGATTATAGAATGCCAACTTCTCTTGACTTGCCCATGATTGACACAATACTTGTTGAAAATGAGAACCCAGAACAACCATTTGGTGTTAGAGGAGTAGGGGAGGTTCCGATATGCCCTCCTCTTGGAGCCATAACAAATGCTATTGAAGATGCTATTGGAGTTCGATTAAATAGTTTACCTATGAAGCCATCTGTTATACTAAAGGCCTTATCAAATAGATAGGAGGTTTTATGCATCTTGGTGCAGCATCTATGTTGGGAGCAACCGGGTCTAATGGTTCGGATAATGGTATTCCTGAAGATTTTGATGTACTAACTTTCACTTCTTCAGATCTTAATGAAGTTTCATCAGTAGGCTTCACAGTTCATAATTTAGTAGTTAATAATCCAAAGTCATTCACCGAAGATAATATAAAAAAGGTAAAAGAAGATTTTCATAATAACTCCCTAATTGTAGGTCAAACAAATGGAAGGTATGGTGGGGGTTTAGTTAGTCCAGATGAAAAAATTAGAGAAGAAGCAATATCATTTGTACAAAATATGTGCTTAATTACTTCTAAACTAGAAGCTCCAAATACATATTTAAGGCCTGGAAGTGTAAATCCAGATGGTCCATGGTTACCACATCCCGAAAACCATTCTGACAAAGTTTTTGATAGACTTGTTGATTCAACAAAAAAGATATGTTCAGTTGCAGAAGATGAAGGAGTTATGCTTTCTTTAGAAGGCGGATATGTTTCACCAATATATTCTGCAAGAAGAACTAAGGATTTTATTGATGCTGTTGGATCTAAGAATTTAGGGTTCAATCAGGATCCTGTGAACTTCATTTCAAACTTGAATGAGGCATATAACACAAAAGAATTTCTAGAAGATTTTTTTACCCTATTAGGAAATCATACCCTCGGGGCACACTTAAAAGATTTTAAGGTTATCGATGCTCTGTTGTTGCGATTTGAAGAAGAGTATTTGGGTTATGGAATGATGGATCAAGTTTATTTCTTAAAAAGGATGCAGGATATATGTCCTAATGGTCATGTTCTAATTGAACATATTCCAAGAGATAAGTTCAAACCTTCATATGCTCATACATTAGAATTTTCTAAAAAGGCTAGTATAGAATGGGATAAGTACAAGGGGGAATAAATGAAATTAGATTTATCAAACAAAAATATATTGATTACTGGCGCAGCAACAGGCATGGGAAGAGCGTCAGCAATAGAAACTGCCAAACATGGAGCAAATATAGCTATCGTAGATGTTAACTCAGGAGGGCTAGAGGAAGTATCAAAAGAACTCATAAAATTAAATGCAAATTACAAGTCTTACCTAATTGACGTAACTTCTATTGATGAAACCGAAAAAAAGATAGGCGAAATAGAGAAATGGTTTGACGGAGGAATAAATTGTTTAGTGCATTTTGCAGGCGCTCTTGAAGGCTCTGTTGTGGATATAGATGAACTTTCTCCTGAGACATGGCATAGAATAATAAATATAAACCTCAATGGTACATATAATGTAACAAGGTCGGTTGCCAAATTCATGAAAAAAAGGGAAAGCGGCGTTATTCTTCTAACTTCTTCTGGGGCAGGTGTTTTAGGACCAGGATCTTCTGCACCTTACAGTTCAAGCAAAGGAGGAACTCATGGATTAACACTTCATCTTCAGCAGTATCTATCAGAAAATGGTGTCAGAATTCATGACATACTTCCTGGAAATATAAGATCTCCTCTGAAAGAAGGTCAACTTAGTGAGGCTCTAAAAAATACAGGAGATACTGAAGTTTTTGAGGCTAATACTAAAGGATTAGGTAATCCAGATGGAGTTGCAAAAATCGTAGCATTTATTGTTAGTGATGATGCTGATTACTTAAGAGGAAGTATTGTTACAAGATGAAAACTAAACCATTAAATTTAAAAATTATTCAAGATCCTGAGCAACATCATGAGTGTAACGGTAAGTGCACTGGTAAAAATGGTAATGATGGATATTGTTACCATGAAAATGGAACAAGACATAAAGTTGGTTTATGCAAGAGGAAGCATAAATAGTGAAAATTACTAAAGTTAAAGCGGTAAGAACTGAATACCCGAGGATGCTTCAGAAAACAAAGCCCAGAAAAGTAGACAAGTATGCAGGCAGAATAGCCACAGGAAGCCCAATGTCTACATCATTAGGCGGTAGATATTTTCATAAAGAAGGCTGGTGGGACAATGCTTTAATGAAAGGGGTTGGCGCAGGAATTGAAAGAGATGTTGGATGCATAGTCGAATGTGAAGATGGAAGTTGGGGATTTGGGTTTTCAGATCGAGGAAGGGTTACTGCGTCAATAATTGACGATTATATTGCCCCTAATTTAATTGGGAGAAATGTTTTTGAGACCGAAAAGATTTATGACATGATGACTAGAATCCTCTCCCCTATTGGGTCAAATTCTTTTTCTACAAGAGCTATTAGTGCGGTTGATCTGGCTCTTTGGGATTTAAAAGGAAAATTACTGGGCAGGCCAGTATATGAAATTTTAGGCGGATCCACTACAGAGAAACTTCCATTATATGCTAGTTCTAATAACACTGAGTGGCTAAAGGAGTTGGGTTTTAAAAATTTTAAAAGGTTTATTTCTTGGGGGCCAAGGGATCAATTATCCGGCATTAACAAGGTAGAAAAAGAAATTGCTGATACCAGAGATCTAATTGGTTATGAATCAGAATTAATGCTTGACTGCTGGCTAAGCATGGACATAGAGACCACTGTAAGAGTATCTGAACAATTAAAACCTTATAAATTAAAATGGATAGAAGATGCATTATTATCTGAAAGTATTACTCAATATGAGGTTTTGAGAAACAGAATCCCACAACAAACTTTGGCTACAGGAGAACATTGGTATGGGGTACACCCATTTTCTCATGCAGCATCAAAAGGCATAATAGATATATTACAACCGGATATAACTTGGGTTGGAGGATTATCGGCAATAATTAAGATTGTTCATATAGCAGAATCAGTTGGGATTGATGTCATTTTACACGGAGGTGGAGGATCTGCTTTTGGGCAACACGCTTCATACGGTCTGACAGGAATTTCAATGATCGAATGTTCTGGCCCTGTTATTACGCCAATAGGAGTACCTTTAGAAGAAAAGGACAGATTTCCTGGAACTCCAGTACCAAAAAATGGAACAATTATACCGTCGGCTGCCCCTGGATTCGGATTAGAAATGAAAAAAGAATGGCTACCAGACTTCTTTAGTTAATAACTCTTATTTGGTTATAAGGGATCTTTATTCCCTTATCATCGAAAGCGATTTTTATCTGCCTTATCAATTGAGTTCTAACTTCCCATTGCTTCCCAGGCTGAGTAACACCAACAAATTTAAGTCTGACACCAGAATCAGAGAATGAAGTTATAGTCCAAACTCTAGGTTTTTCTTTTATCAATTTTCCAATATCTGGGTCACTTTCGACCTTCTCGCCAATATCATTTAATGTCTTAATTGCTTTTTCTAGATCTTCCTCATAACTTACATGTATCTCTATGTTAACCCTAGACCATTGGCTTGTAAGATTGGTAATAATATCAGTTGAACTATTAGGAATAATATGTAATGCTCCGTCTAAATCCCTAATTAATATTCTTCTTAAATTCAGATCCTCAACTAAACCAGCTCTGCCATGAATTCTTACAATGTCGCCTTTTCTCAATTGGTTTTCTGCGATAATTAACATCCCTTGTATGACATCTTTAACTAGGCTTTGAGAACCTAAACCAACTGCTATTCCTAATATTGATATACCTGCTACTAATGAAGTAACAGGAACTCCTAATATAGACAATATCGTTAATACGGCAATTAAAACGACAAAAATTCTAAGGACACTTCTTATTACAATGGCGAATGTATCTACTCTTTTTTCATTTTCAGAGCTATGTTCACCAGCCCTTGTTCCAGAATTTAAATAAAGTTTAATAAGATTTGGCATTAAAGTTCCTGCTATTCTTAAAGATATATATGCAAGTACAATCACTATAAGAATTGGTATTCCATTTGAAACAATTAATTTATATGATGCTCCTATAGCCCAATCTAACCCAGCGTCACTCTCACCAATATTTAAAACAGATAATATTCCAAAGAAACTAGGGATTCCTGCCACAATAAAAGCTACTACTATCACAAATATATTTTTAATATTATTGACTAATTTTTGAGAATTAGGATCTGAAATTCTTTCTGGATCAACACCAAGCAACTTTAACCCTTTAAAGATAAGATAAGAAATAAGCCAAACACTCACGATTCCCGCGATTCCAATAAGTATTAACCAGATTCCTTTATCTAAAAACCATATGTTGAAAGAATTTTGCATAGTCTTTTATTAATATTGTGCTATTTTCCCAAACTCAAAATAAAAAATGTGTAAAATATACTTATGATTTTCTTTCGTGAAAACTTCAAAGGTTTTTTATTATGTATCTCAATATGTGCTGTAAGTTATGTCATCCAATTTATTGAAATAAGCATATTTAACCAAAAAATATTCGATGTATTAATAATTGCATTATTACTTGGAATTATTATAAAAAATACACCTTTTGAAATACCTCAAATTTTTTCTAAACACGATAAAGCGCCAAAATTTGCCTCTAAACAATTATTAGAATTTGCAGTTGTATTACTTGGGTTTAAGGTAAATTTCTCATTAATCAAAGAAAGTGGAATTTCTTTAATAATACTTGCTGTAATATCTGTAATTACTTGCATGATACTGGTTTTCATTTTATGTAAATATATATTCAACCTTGAAAAAAGCATTGCAGTGCTAGTTGCCACAGGAAATTCAATATGTGGAAACTCTGCTGTTGCGGCAATGGCCTCAGTAATTAAATCAGCGCCTAATCATATTGCTATCGCGATAAGTTTTAGTGCTGTGATTGGCCTTATTCAAGTTTTGCTATTGCCACTAATACCAGTTTTTACTAATATTACCGATTTTCAATATGGGGTAATTGCTGGCTTATCAGTTTATGCGGTCCCTCAAGTAGTGGCAGCATCTTTTGTAGTAAGCACTGAAGCTGGGTTGATTGCAACTCAAGTCAAATTGCTAAGGGTCTTAATGTTAGGTCCTGTAATTATTGCTGTAAATTTTCTTATTAAATCAAACGATAGTGATAATTCAAAATTTCAAGGCTTAAGTACTTATATTCCTTGGTTTATTATTGGATTTATAATAACTTCAATAATCGGATCATTAAATCTATTGCCTGACACACTTATTTATTATATCTCTACATTCAGCAAAATTTTATTTGCAATTTCTATGGCAGGAATTGGCCTTACCGTAGACATCAAAGAACTCAGAGGATCTGCATTTAAAGTCTCATTGGCAGTTATTTTTGCAACTTTGCTTATGATAACAATTGGAGTTATAGGGATAAATTTATTTAATTTTTAATAACTCTTTAACCTTCTGTCCAATTTCTGTAGGCGAATCTGCTATTACAACCCCTGCATCTTTCAATGAATTAATCTTTTCAGATGCTAATGCAGATTTTCCAGTTATTACAGCACCTGCATGCCCCATTCTTCTTCCTTCTGGTGCCGTTTGCCCAACTATACTTGCCACAACCGGCTTAGAGACAGAATTTTTTATTCTTTCAGCAGCTTCTTGCTCTTTTATGCCTCCTATTTCACCAATCATCACAATAGCTTCAGTGTTTTCATCTTCCTCAAACATATCAATGACATCAACAAATGAGGTTCCATTTATTGGATCTCCCCCAATTCCAACACAAGCGCTCTGCCCTATTCCTAGTTTGGTTAATTGAACTATTGCTTCATAGGTAAGTGTTCCACTTCTAGAAACAACACCAACATTGCCGGGCTTAACTATACTCCCTGGAATTATGCCGACTTTTAGTTTTTTCTCAGGAATTAAATATCCAGGGCAATTTGGTCCAATAAGTCTAGTCTTCTTGCCTTTAAGGTATTCATTAACTTTCACCATATCTGCAATTGGTATTCCTTCAGTTACACATACAATTACAGATATATTGGCATCAATTTGTTCAATTATTGCATCAGCCGCAAATGGGGCTGGGACAAAAATTAATCCTATATCAGGTGAAGTTTCATTTACTGCTTCATTTACACTGCCAAAAATAGGAATATTTTGTTTAAACTTTTTGCCGGCTTTAGTTGGATGAACCCCAGAAACAATCTTTGTGCCAAATTCAATACATCTTTCAGCCTGAAAACTGCCATCTCTACCTAATCCTTGAATTAATACCTTATTAGAATCTTTATCAAGAAGGCTCATGATATACCTAACTTATTTCTGATTTCAACAGCAGCTGAAGGCAAATCTTCTGCAAAACTTATATCTAGGTCAGATTTTTCTAACAATAATCTAGCATCATCAGAATTTGTACCTCTTAATACAACCACCATAGGAATAGAATTATTAGTATTTTTAAAACCATTAATTATTCCTTTTGCAGCAACATCACATCTCAATATACCCCCAAACAAATTAACTAAAATTATCTCAACATCTCTATCTGAAGTAATAATTTTATAAGCCTCTTCAATTCTTTCTTCCGAAGCGCTTCCTCCAACATCTAAGAAATTTGCAGGTGCAGTTCCAGCTTTTATAGTTATATCCATCGTTGCCATAGCTAAACCTGCTCCATTAACCATACATCCAACCTTACCTCTATCAAGTTTTATATAAGCTAGATCACTGCTTAGTGCCTTTAATTCAGCCTGATTCATTTGAGTTTTATCAAACAAATCTTTGATATCAGAATGTCTAAAAATTGAATCATCATCAATAGTTATTTTCGCATCTAAAGCTAACACTTTATCATTCTCAGTAACTGCTAGAGGATTAATCTCAATTAAAGTGCAATCTAGAGAATTAAATATCTCATACAAATTTTGGATTATCGAAAAAATTTGCTGAGAAACTTTTTTTCCTAAGTTTAATTGCGACAATAAATTTCTTATCTTGTATGGGGATGGCCCAATAAGTGGATTCACATGAATTTTTATTATTTTATCTGGAGTTTTTTCTGCAACTTCTTCTATATTCATGCCACCTTCAGTAGAAAAAATTATTACAGGACATTTTTCATCAAAATCCATTGTTAGTGCAAGATAAAGTTCTCTAGAAATATCGGAGGCTTCTTCTACATAAACCTTATTTATAGGAAATTCAGTGTCGCCTGATTGAAAAGTTTTTAAAGTAGATCCTAGCATCTCTTTAGCAACTTTTTTTGCATCTTCAGATCCTTCAACAACTTTAATTCCACCAGCTTTCCCCCTTCCGCCAGCATGGACTTGTGCTTTTATAACTGATCTTCCATTTACTGATTTAACTATTTCTTCGCACTCTAAATATGACGATGCTACTTTACCAAAAGGTATAGGAACATTATGTTTATTTAAAATATTTTTTGCTTGATATTCGTGTAGTTGCACAGAAGTTTATCTTTCGCCTTCCCTTTAAAAAATAAATTTAATTATATAAATAATTATTAAAGAATATAGCCCTGCAAATACATCATCCAAAATAATGCCGAGACTTCCATTCAATTTTTCTATTTTATGTATGCCCAGTAATTTTGTAATGTCAAAAAATCTAAATAATAAAAAAGATAACGATATTAATAAAATTGAATTATCTACTATCAGCAACACTATCCACATACCAATAAATTCGTCTATAACAACAAAGTTAGGATCTTTCAATTCAGCATTATCCTTTTCGAATCTAAAATTTGTTGACATAAAACCAATGGGCAGAATAATTAATAAAATAATTAATCGAGCAAAAAATTCTATGTTCTCACCAAAAATTAGAATTATTAAACATGCCAATAAACTACAAAAAGTTCCTGATCCGATTTTGATATAACCTATTCCAAAAACTGAATAAATAGGTCTAAGTAATTTTTCTAGTGACATAAAATTAGTGTAAATAAGAAAGTGCCCAATGTAGTCCGGAGATAGTATCTTTCTGAGGTACATATTCACACCCTATCCATCCTTCATATCCCATTAAATCTATTTCTTTAAAAATGTATCTCCAATTCAATTCTCCAGTTCCTGGCTCATGCCTTCCTGGATTATCTGCAAGTTGCATATGCCCAATTATTTTTAAATTTTCTTTAATAGTGTTAATTATATTTCCTTCCATAATTTGCATATGATAAATATCATATTGAAGTTTAATATTTGAATGATTAACTGAACCTATAATTTCTAAAGCTTTGTCTGTGCTTGAAAGCCAATATCCAGGAATATCAACAGTATTTATAGGCTCAACTAGTAACTGAAATCCATGCTCATCCAATTTCTGTGCAGCAAAAGTAAGGTTTTTAATTAAAGTATCTTGTGCTTCAGTGTCTGAGACCCCACTTGGCACTTTTCCAACTAAACAGGTCAAGTTTATTGGCTTGATTGTATTTGCAAATTCTATTGCCAATCCAACCCCATCTTCGAATTCATTTATTCTGTTAGGGTCAGCAGCTAATCCTCTATCACCTGAATCCCAATCACCCGCAGGCAGATCAAAAAGAATTTGACCAAGGTTGTTTTCTTTGAGTTCATTCAGAATATTATCTTTTGAAAAATCATATGGAAATAAATATTCGACAGACCTAAAACCTTGATTTGATGCTTCTTTAAATCTATCCATGAAATCTACTTCATTAAACATCATAGATAAATTTGCAGCTAGATTTACCATATTATTACCCTCCTTGCATTGATTTTAACAATAGACTAAATTACCACCAAATTTTTTGTTCTCCAATTTCTTTGATGTCCTTATAGTCCATCTCCCATAACTTGCTAGATAAATATCTTTCTCCTGAATCAGCTATTATTATGACAATATTTCCTGTCTTGATTTTTTTTGCTACTTTCAATGCTGCTGCAGTAACGGCGCCACATGAAACACCAGCAAAAATTCCACAACTTTCCATTAGCATTTTTGTCCAATAAAAAGACTCTTCCTCTCCGACCAGAATTCTAGAATCGAGTTTTTCAAGATCAAGAATCGGAGGAATAAACCCATGCTCAATACTTCTTAGCGCTGGAACAACTTCTTCAGGATGAGGAGCAGCTGCAACTACTTTAATATTTTTATTATATTCTTTTAAAGCCTTTCCAACGCCCATCAAAGTTCCCCCTGTGCCCAAGCCAGCTACAAATACATCTATATCGGGTAGTTGTTCAATTATTTCTGGACCTGTAGTTTCATAATGAGCTCTTGGGTTGGCCTCATTTCCATATTGGTACGGCATAAAATAATCAGGGTTTTCTTCAGCAATTTTTTCGGCAAGTCTAATAGCGCCATTAGTTCCCTCCTCTCCGTCTGAGTAAATAATTTCTGCCCCAAGAGAAAGTAGAACTGACTTTCTTTCGTCACTTACATTATCAGGCATAACAACTTTTAACTTATACCCCTTTACCCTAGATATCATGGCTAATGCTATTCCAGTATTTCCACTTGTTGGCTCAATAATTGTAGAGCCATCTATTAACTTACCTTGCTCTTCTGCATCCTGAATCAGGTATTTCGCAACCCTATCCTTTATACTCCCTGCAGGATTAAAACTTTCAAGTTTTGCAAAAATTTTTACTCCGTTAGGGCTAATGTTGCTGATATCAACCATTGGAGTATTCCCAATTGTTTCAATAATATTTTTATCGATTTTCATTTATTAACCTTCAACTGAAGGCATTCCGCAAAATAGTTCATAATCAATAAGTTCTTTAACTGAAGGGTTATCGCCACAAAGAACACAATTTTCATTTCTTCTTATTTTAACTGATCTAAATTCCATACTTAAAGCATCTATTAGTATCATTCTACCTTTTAATAAATCTCCTGCGCCAAGAATATACTTTATTGTCTCTATTGCCTGTATGCTTCCTATTAATCCTGGCAAGGCTCCAATTACTCCAGCCTCAGCACAACTTGGCACAGACCCTGGAGGAGGAGGGTCAGGAAATATACACCTATAACAATTACCACCTGGAACATAAGTAGTTATTTGACCATCAAAAGTTAATACGCTTCCATCTATCAGAGGTTTTTTTGCAAAAAATGTAGCGTCACAAATTAAATATCTTGTTGGAAAATTATCTGCTCCATTTATTACAACATCATATTTATTAATAATTTCTAAAGCATTTTTTGAAGTTATTGGCTCATCATGCATTTCAACATTAACATCAGGATTATATGCCTTAAGGGTTTCCATGGCTGACCTAACTTTACTCTTTCCAATATCTTCATCCCTATGAAGAACTTGCCTTTGCAGGTTGCTCCTATCAACAACATCAAAATCTGCTACGCCTATTCTGCCTGTCCCTGCTAATGCTAGATATAATGCTGCTGGGGAACCTAAGCCACCTGCTCCAATTATTAATACACTTGAATTTAATAATTTTCTTTGCCCTTCAGATCCAACTTGAGGCATTATTATATGCCTGCTATATCTATCAACTTGTTCTGGATTTAATTTATTTATCATTTTTAACCTTTCATAAAAAAAGCCCCGTATTATCGGGGCATTGAAGACTACTTTTTATCTATGTCTAAATCAAATGCCCATCATAGGTAACATTACAACACATACAAAAAAATTTATTTTTTGCTTCTATAAACATATTCATTTCTTATCAATCTTCAAAGTTTCAACAAATACTCTATCTCTATCTGCAAGATCCTGAACAGAAATAGTTTCTAACTTAGAAACTAAAGTTTTCTCAACATCTGACCACATATCCTGTTGAGAGCATTTACCTGATACTTCACATAAATCTGGAAATTCAATGCAAGAGACAGGTGCCATAGACTTGTCTAAACCTTCGATAACGTCAGCAATCGAGATTTCAGAAGGATTTTTTGCCAAAGAGTATCCTCCTTTAGGCCCTCTGACACTTTTAATAAATTTTTTGTCTAACAGATCATTAGATATTTGAAACAAAAATTTCTCTGGGATATGCCTTGCTTTAGATATTTCAGACCCTTTGGCTATAGAGTTTTCAGGAATTGTGGCTAGATGAACCAAAATCCTAACTCCATAATCTATTTTCATAGGCACTAACATTAATTTTCCTTTACTAAAATGAATATTAACACGTATTTGGGTTAATCATCTAGATTAATCATCTTAATATGTGCTAATATATGCAGGCTATTAATAAAAATGGAATATAATGGACCCAATATCACTAGAAACCACAACAAGAACCATATTTGGTAAAAAACTAAGATCTTTAAGAAAAGGTGGGACATTACCTCTGCACGTTTACGGGCCTGGCATGGAATCTGTTGCACTTCAGTCAGAAACTAATAAAGTAATTAAGGTTTTGCAAGAAGCTGGCAGGACAAGCCCTGTAAAAATTATAGAAGAATCAGGCACAGAACACACAACACTGGTTAGAAATGTTGATCAACACCCTGCTACAGGTGAACTACAACATGTTGATTTTATGAGAGTTGATGAAAATAAAGCTATTGAGGTAGAGGTTCCAGTTGTGCTTATTGGAGAAGCACCAGGTACAAGAGGAGGAGCGGGAACCGTAACTCAATCTATATACTCTTTGTCTGTTCTATCAAAACCATTTTCAGTTCCAAGTGAAATTCAAGCAGATGTATCTGTGCTAATTGATCTTGAGTCATCTATAAGAAGAGGAGACTTAGAATTGCCGGATGGAGTAGAACTTGTTGGTGATCCAGAAATTTCAGTGGCATGGATTCAGCCACCGAGAGTTCAAGAAGAAATTACTCCTGCTGAAGGTGAAGAGGGTGCTGAAGGTGAAGAGGGTGCTGAAGGTGCTGAAGGTGAAGAGGGTGCTGAAGGTGAAGAGGGTGCTGAAGGTGAAGAGGGTGCTGAAGGTGCTGAAGATTCTAAGTAACTATTAAATTTCTTGACTACACACTAATATTCCTTGAAAATTCGAATAAGAAAATTATATTTTTGTTAAAAATAGAATAATAAACAGGAGGTACTATGAGTAACTCATTACTCATGATACTTCTTGTGCTTATAACTGGAATAGTATCTGGTTCTGTGGGCTTTGGAATAAAGTTATTTTTAGACCAAAGATCTCAAATTGCATCTAGAAATGCTGCCAACCAACAAATAAACATGGCTCAAGAGAGGAGCCAAGAAATTTTGCTTGAGGCTAAAGAGAGTTCCCTGCAGTTTAGGTTAGAATCAGAAAAAGAAATAAATGAAGAAAAAAGAAAAATTCGACAAGATCAATCTAAGGTTGATTCTTTAAAAGAAAAAGTTGAAAAACAAATTTCTGAACTTGATCAGGAAAAATTAAGTGTTTCTGAGCAAGTAAAATTTGTAGAACAACAACAAAAAGATCTTTCAAATTCTCGTGAATTATACGCAAAGAAGATTGAAGATGCTTCAGAAATTTCTTATGAAGATGCAAAAAATATTCTTTTAAAAGAAGCACAAGAAGACATAGAACATAACGTAGCAAAAAAGTTTCGATTAGCTGAAGAGGAGTTAGAACTTAAGGTAGAGGATCATGCAAAAAATATTATTGCTGGTGCCGTACAAAGGTTTGCTTCTGATGTCGTGGCTGAAGAGACGATTCAGGCTATATCTATCCCTAGTGAAGATATGAAGGGTCGGCTTATAGGAAGGGATGGAAGAAATATTAGAGCTATTGAAAAAGCTACAGGAGTAGACCTAATAGTTGATGAATCACCTGAATCTGTAACGGTTTCATGTTTTGATCCGATTAGAAGGCAAGTAGCTATTAATGCTTTAAACGAATTAATTAAAGATGGAAGAATTCATCCAGCCAGGATTGAATCTATATCTGAAAAATCAAGGAAAGATATCGACAAAACTATTAGAAAAGCCGGAGAAGATGCTACATTTGAATCTTCTGTAAAAGGCTTACATCCAGAAATAATAAATATGATGGGCAGGTTAAAATACAGGTACAGTTATGGAGAAAATGTTTTACAGCATTCTATTGAAGTTGCTCACTTAGGCGCATTAATGGCAAGTGAAATTGGTGCAGATGAAAAAGTATGCAGAACTGGCGGATTTTTACACGATATCGGAAAAGCTTTTACTCATGAAATCGAGGGTCCTCATGCTGAAATTGGTGCAGATCTTGTAAATAAATATGAGATGGATCCTAAAATAGTAACCGTAATCAAAGAACATCATGATTCAGATTTTTCAACTATTGAGTCTTTTATAGTAGCTGCTGCTGATGCCTTAAGTGCATCGAGGCCAGGGGCTCGAAGAGATTCGGCTGAAGCCTATATAAAAAGACTGAAAGATATTGAAGAAATTGCCTTAAGTTTTGAGGGTGTAGAAAAATGTTTTGCGATTGAAGCTGGGAGAGAATTAAGAGTTATGGTTGATCCTATTAGAATCAATGATGATGAAGCTGCCTTATTAGCTAAAAATATAGTTGAGAAGATAGAATCTTCATTAAACTACCCAGGTCAAATCAAAGTTATTGTAATTAGAGAATCCAGATCAATCGAGACTGCTCAATAATATTGAATATTGCTGATTTACATATTCATAGTTTTTTTTCTGACGGGGATTTAAGTCCTGCAGATATAATTGAAGAAAGTATTTCCAAGAATATTTCATATATTTCAATTACTGATCATGACAATTTGACCGGTCATAAAAAAGCAAATTCAATAATTAAAAAATCTAAATATAGTAATATAAAATTAATACCTGGAATTGAATTATCTAGTTCAATAAACGATTCTAACATCCACCTTCTTGCGTATTTTTTTGACCCTGAAAATAAAGATTTAAACTCTGTTCTTAAGATATTGCAATTAAGAAGAAGTGAATTTGCTAAATTTGCATTAGAAAAACTTAATGAAGAAGGGGTAAATATAAGTTGGGGAGATATTGTAAAAAATTCCAAAGGCTCTATAGGGAGGCTTCATATAGCATATGCACTAATTAATCTTGGTTATGCTAGAAATACTAATGATGCATTTGAAAAACATCTTCATAAAATTAAATCTCTTTATAATAATCCTTATGAAATTAGCGCAGATGAATTAATTGAAGTAGTAAGAAAAGCAGGTGGAGTATGTTCACTTGCACATCCTCACACAGTTAGTAATTTTGATAAATCAATTAATGACCTTTCTAAAAATGGGTTAGTAGGACTAGAAATAGTAGAAGATAAAAAAATGAAAAATTCTGAAGAAATAATGTCAAAATTTGGATTAACTAAAACTGCTGGTAGTGATTTTCATAGAAATGGAAAAAAATCTTATTTAGGGAAAAACTTTCTAAACGAAGAGGAATTATTAAATTTATATAATATTGCTAAAAGTGAATTAAATGGTGCAATAAGTTGGAATATGTAATTTTTTTAATTATTGTTTATCTCTTTAGTTCTCTAAATTTTTCTATTATTTATCTTAATAAAATTAAAAAAGATCCATCAAAGTCATGGAGAACACATTTAGGCTCTTCATATATCTGGAAATATCATTCAAAAACTGCTGGAATAATAATTTTCTTTGGAGATAGCGTCCTAAAAGGTTTTTTACCTATTTTTATTGCAAAATTTATGATTGATTTGAATCAATCATATTTAATAGGAGAATATTATCTAATACCCATATTACTAGTACAAATAATTGGAAATAATTGGTCTATTTTTCTGAAATTAAATGGGGGAAGAGGAATGGCTATTATTATTGGAAGTTTGTTAGGAATTAACCTAGCAATGGCTTTAATTTTATATTCTTTATATTTAATAATTTATTTCAAACTTAGAGATGGTGGGCCCTCATGGCTAATATCAATTGCTATTTCCTGTATTTTTTCATTAATTTTTTCAACTTCTCTTTTTTTCTGCTACTCAATATGTCTTTTCTTAATTATTTTGAAAAGAATCACAGGTAATTCACTCACAAAAGATTATAAAATAATTATCAATAGGATAATTTTGGACAGAGATATAAAAAATGAAAACTCCTGATAAAGATAAATGTGGGTGCGGCAAAGAAATATCTACTTTTTTAAAATGTGGAGATAAAAATTGTGAAAATTTT
The DNA here is from genome assembly GCA_002721675.1 of Chloroflexota bacterium. Classification (GTDB taxonomy): domain Bacteria; phylum Chloroflexota; class Dehalococcoidia; order Lucifugimonadales; family Lucifugimonadaceae. The sequence continues at coordinate 29,599 of PBLC01000001.1, forward strand.
ATTTGCCCTAATTGCATGATTCAAACAAAGACAGTTCCAAAATGCAAAGAATGCGCTAAATTAAAAACAAATCCAGCATTTAACCCAACTCCAAAAGATTTAGTATTAAGCTTCATTGTTTGTATGTTTATCTCAATATCTTTTGCGCTTATTTTTAGGGTCATAGTAGAAGTTTTATCAAATTTCATTCCATCAATAATTATCTACTATCTTGTAATATTGCCTGTCCCAATACTTGGATGGATAATAGGAAATGTAATTGAAAGAACCTCAGGTTATAAGAAAAGTTTAACTCTTGTAGTAATTGCAGGCCTAAGTGTTGCAATAGGGCACCTTACGATTTGGTCTGGGTTCTCACCTGATATAATTACTTGGCTACTAAGTCTGGTTATAGGAATTTACTTATCCATCATTAAAGTTAAGATTTAAGTTTTTCATCAAAGAAAAGACCTCTATGCCACTTTCAACAATTTCACTTTGCGTAACTTTAAATCCTGATTTTCGCCAAAACCTTAAAGCATCTTTTTGAACTTCTGAAGTACCTAAAATTAATTTGGTTGCTCCTCTTTCATGAGTCCATTTTTCTACATTATTTAACAATTCTCCAGCAATTCCTTGATTCCTATAATCCATTTTTACGCTTAATCTCTTAAGTCTAAAAGTAGAGTGAGATTCTTTCTCGGCCCCTAATGACGCAATAACATTTGAACAAGACATGGCAACAAAAAAAACACCAGTAGGGAAATAATGATCATATATATTTCCTAAATCTTCTTCAATAGATCTGTTTATATAAGCAGAAATTCCAGTTTTTACATTATCAGGCCTATCTTTTGCAGTATAAATAAGACCATTAACAACCATATTTTGAACATCAAGCTGATCCTCTTTATTAAAAATTCTTATATAAAAATTATTGGTATTCATTAGAAAAAATAATTAATTAAGTAAATTACTATTATTCCATCAATAATTGCAGCAATTACAAATAAAGATCTTGGTAATTTATTTTTTTTCATAAGTTCAGGATTTTAACGTGATAATATAATTTAAGTAAAGAAATTAAAGAATTAATATTAATACTATATTTATATATTATTTAGTATTAAATAATTATAATAGTAATAAATACAAAAAAAATCTTAATATGAGCAATAAAACTATAGTTATTACTGGCTCTAGCGGTGGGTTAGGGCTTCAAGCAGCAAAAAGAATTGCAGATCTTGATAATACCGTAATAATAGCCTCTAGAAATGAAAAAAAGGGGAGGCAAGTTGAGAAAGAAATTGGCAAAAATAGTTATTTTATGCAACTTGATGTTAGCAGCATAGAAAGTATGGACAATTTTGTAAAAAATTTTAACAAGAAATTCTCTAAATTAGATATATTAGTTAACAACGCAGGGATAATGCTTCATCCATCTAAAAAAACAAAAGATGGAACTGAAATTACATTTGCAACCAATTATTTAGGTTATTTTTATCTTTCGTTGAAATTGATACCTAATTTAATTTGTACAACTAATCCTAAAATAATAAATGTTTCTAGCATATCAAGTTATCATGTAGAAAAAATAAATTGGGATTATTTCGATCCGATTAAAAAAATTTCTTCATTAAGGGAGAAGAGAGAAATTTATGAACATACTAATCTATTCAGGTTAATGTTTTCAATAGAATTGCAAAAGAGACTTAATGAAAAAGGAATTCCTATAAAATCAATCGCTTGTCACCCTGGAGTTGCAAAAAGTCAACTCGGAAGATATTTTTTTCTTGCAAAACTTATTTATGCTTTACCAGTAATGGCATCAACTGAAGAAGGCATAAAATCAATTATTTTTTCTTGTATTAATCCAAACTTGAATGGAGGAGAATTTGTTGGATTGAATAAAAAAAAGCAACATAGAGGTGACCCAATAATAGTAAAGCCAAATCCTATAGTTGAAATTGAAGAACAAAGAAATAAATTATGGCAAATGACATCAGAAAAATGTGGGATAAATTTATAAAAATTTTAATCCTCAAACTTAAGGTATTGACATCAAAAGAAAAAATTTGATATAATAGTTACATCGTTCGGTTGAAAAACCGGATTTTTTTTTACCTTTTTTTAATCCATTATTTATATTTTCTCAAAAAGAATTTATCATTCATATATATATTTAAAGGGGGGCACAAAATGAACGACTTTGACTACTATGCATATATTGGAACTTACACTTCAGGAGGAGTAATCACTCCTAAATTCCAAAGCAAAGGGATTTATATCCTTGGATACAATTCATCTAATGGAGTTTTTTCTCAATTAGGAACAGCCTTTGAAAAAGATAATCCGTCCTTTGTTTCTATATCACCAAATGGTAAATACTTATATTCAGTAGGTGAAATAGATGATAAGAGAGGAGGCGCACTTTCTGCATATTCAATTAACAAAGATGACGGCAGCCTTTCGATAATAAATACAATTTCATCAGGTTCAAACGGCCCTTGCCATCTAACCACTGACCAAGATGGTAAATTACTCCTTGCTGCAAATTATGCTGGAGGAGCCTCTACTATAACCTCTATAAGCGATGACGGCAGCCTAAATGAAGATGCGCAAGTAATCCAACATGAAGGATCTAGTATTAATCCTGACAGACAAATGGAGCCACATGCTCATTCGATTAATGTTACTCCTAACAACAAATTCGCACTTGTGCCAGATCTTGGCACAGACAAAGTAATGATTTATAAAATTAATCATAAAAATGGCAAATTAGAAATTAATGATCCCGGTTTTGGGAAAGTCGAACCAGGTATGGGCCCAAGGCACCTTGAATTCCACCCAAATGGGAAAGTAGTTTATGTGATAAATGAAATAGGAGCCACTATTACATCATTTGATTTTGATGAAGAGGTCGGAGTCTTAGATTCTATCGAAACTATTTCAACTCTTCCAGGTGGAATTAGCCATAAAAGTTGTGCTGATATACACATAACATCAGATGGAAATTTCCTTTATGGATCAAATAGAGGGCATGATAGTTTAGCAATATTTAAGGTTTTAGATAATGGTAGAAAATTAGAAAAAGTTGGCCATGAATATACCCTAGGAAAAACTCCGAGAAATTTTTCTATTGATCCGCTAGGAAATTTTATTCATGTGGCTAATCAAGATTCTGGAGATATATTCACTTTTGCAATTGATAAAAATAATGGAACCTTGGAGTACACAGGTGATAAGATAGACATACCATATCCTGTATGCATTAAATTCTTAAAGAGGTAAAGATGAAAATATATGAAATTAAAAAAGTTAAATTATCTAATTTTTTTCTAGTTATTTTATCTTGCTTGTTTCTCTTTTCTTGCAACGTAACAAAAATAAATGAAGAAGGGGAAGAACTTTCTAAACAAGAATTAAATGCAACATCTGCTGCTGAAGAAGCAAAAAGACTTGAGACAAAAGTAGACACAGAATCACTGAAAGCGAATGAAAAAAAATTATTAAGTGAGCCTGAATTAAAAAAATTGGGGTCTTTCTCAGATAAAATTATAAGAACAGGCATGCGTTCGCTTCAGCACACTTATTGGGTAATGGCTGAAGCAAATGAAATGAAAGACTATCTAGATACTGCTGGTGTTGAATTGGTAGGTGATGTAATTGTTCCAGGTGATGAAAAAAAGGCTGAATTTTTAGATTATGGAGTGATAATGAGTGGTGGACAAGCTTATGTAGTAACTGAAATGGATAAAGTCATTGTGGCTTTCAGAGATACTGGAAGTGATAAAAGGTGGGAGAGAATTCTTAATATGCTGACTGATGCTAGAGCGACTTTAAAGAAACTTTCTTTCTTAGATGATCCTGAACTTTCTAAGATAAGTGCCCATGAAGGATTCGTAAGTGAGTATATGTTGTTCAGAGAAAAAGTTATTGAATATGTCAGTGAGCATCCTGATAAAGAAATTTACATTGTTGGTCACAGTCTTGGAGGGGCATTAACAACACTCGCTAGTTTTGACATTGCTTCAACATTAGGTAGAGAAGTAAACGCTATTACTTTTGGGGCTCCTCGAGTAGGAATGGAAGAATTCAGAGATGCTTTTGAGGAACTTCCAATAAAAATGTATAGATTTGTGGTAGCGAATGACCCGATCCCAAGAGTTCCTGGGATGTTAATACCTTATGAACATGTGGGAGAACTAATTCAAATTGATGAATCTGGAGATTTATATAGCCTGAATGATGTAAATACAGCATTACTATTCAGCACTAGAGATTTTACAGATCACCACAAATCATCTTACTACTTTGGATTAGTGGGTCTATATACACTTTGTCAAAATAAAGATTATGAAAAGTGCAATGATAAAGATTACACAAGTAAATTGGCCAAGTCTGAAAGAGAATCTCAAGAACAGTTCTGGGAAAAAATTCCTTTAGATAAAGTTAACTTCCCTGCAGATAAGTTACCAGTAGACAAAATTCCTGTTAGTAAAATGTTAGATCTTAAGAATCGATTATCTGACTTAGCAGGAAAAGCAACATCGCTAAAGCCATGGGAACAAATTCCTTGGGAAGATGTTCCTGGCGATCTAGACGCAGTAATTCCTGAAGAAAAAATTCCTTGGGGTAATTAGTTTATTTATCTAATCGAATACGCTCCATCTACAGGTATAAATGTGCCTGTCACATAATCTGATGCTGATGAAGCTAAAAATATTGCTGTACCTGCAAGATCACTCGGTACTCCCCATCTCCCTGCAGGAATCCTAGAAGTCACTAGTTTTGCGTCTTCAGGAAAGTTTTTTCTGAATCCGTCTGTCATATTAGTTGTAATGTAACCAGGCAATATAGAATTAACTTGAATATTAAATTCTGCCCAAGCAATAGCACAACTTTTCGTATATTGCACAACACCACCTTTACTTGCTGCATATACAGGAGCATGCGCAGCACCAAAAATTGACATCATAGATCCTATATTGATTATTTTTCCAGATTTTTTTTTCTTCATTTGATTAAAAATAATGGAAGAAAAATAATGAACACTTGTTAAATTTGTATCCATAACTGCCTTCCAGTCAGCTGGAGATAAGTCATGAGGAGGCTTCCTTATACTTGTTCCAGCATTATTTACTAATATATCTACAGGACCAAATTCGGAATTTACTTCATCAATACACTTTTTGACAGAATCATAGTTTGAAACATCACATAAGAAATACTTTGCATCGCCTCCTTTAGCAATAATTTTTTCTTGAGCTTTTTTGCATTTAGCTTCATCTCTTCCAACAATTGCAACCCTTGACCCAAAATCAGCAAACCCATTGGCAATGCCTTCTCCTATGCCTCCATTTCCCCCTGTGATTAATGAAACTTTATCTTTTATGTTAAACAAATTATTCTCCTACTTGCTTTTTAAAATTACCTAAAGGATATTTAAACAATGGAATCTAATCAATCCTTAGATGGAATAAAAGTTATTGACTGCAGTCAAATTCTTGCAGGCCCTTTTTGTTCGATGCTATTAGCTGATCATGGTGCAGATGTAATAAAGATTGAAAAGCCTAATGGCGGTGATGATGTAAGAACATGGGGACCTCCGTTTATTGGAAAAGATTCTTCTGCATTTGTTCAACTGAATAGAAATAAAAGAAGTATTTCACTAGATATAAAATCTCAAGAAGGGAAAATCATCTTAAATAAATTGCTTGATGATGCTGATGTTTTAATTGAAAATTCCAGAGTCGGCACTATGCAAAAATTAGGATTTGGTTATGAAGATGTAAAGAAAATAAATCCAAAAATAATTTATTGCTCAATATCAGGTTTCGGCACAACTGGACCTTATTCTAAAAGAGGGGGGTTTGATTTGATTGCACAGGGAATGAGTGGGTTAATGAGCATAACTGGACACAAAGATGCAGCACCTGTAAAAGTAGGTGTTCCTATAGCTGATTTGAATACAGGAATGTTCGCTATGCAAGGAATACTTTCGGCATATATACATCGACTTAAGAGCGGCAAAGGTCAATTTTTAGAGGTATCGTTATTAGAATCAGCATTAGCCTATACCTTGTATGAAAGTAGTATTTATTTCACAACAGGATCTATACCTGAGCCTGACGGTTCAGCACATAGACTCACGGCACCTTATCAAGCATTCAAGACTAAGGATGGATTTATAAATTTGGGTGCTGCTAATCAGTCAAATTGGGAAAGATTTGTTGATGTAATAGGAATGAGCAAATTAAAAGAAGATAAGAAGTTTAATACTTCAGATATGAGGCAAATCAATAAGAAAGATCTTGAAGTAATACTAGAAAAAGTTTTCTCCACTAAAAATAGTGAGGAATGGATATCAATACTGCTAAATAATGGAATACCTGCTGGGCCTATTTATAATATGAAAGAGGTTTGGGAAGACGAGCAAGTAAAAAGTAGAAAAATGAATGTGAAGATAGATCACCCAAATCTTAAAGGTAGTCAAAATATAGGAGTTATAGCAAAACTACAATCTACCCCTGGCAAAATAAAAAAACCTGCGCCGCTATACGGTGAACACACAGAAGAAATCTTAAAAGAACTAAATTACACAGAATCCGAAATCTCTGCCTTAATTAAGAATAAGGCAGCAGGAATGAAATAATCAATTATAGTAGCCAGTTCTTAATATCATTTAATTCACTCTCTATAATTTGATGTTCCATCTCGTACTCATGATATTCAACATCCAAGCCTCTATTAATCAATTTCTTTTGAGTTTCTCTTGCATCATGAATATCAATTATTGAATCATTTACTCCGTGGGCCAAAAAAATTCTTGGGTCTGTTTTTAAATTTATATTTAGGTCAATATTAGGAATTATTTTAGAACTTAAAATTATATACCCGGAAAATAAATTTTGGTGAATTAGATCAGAATGCATACCCATCATCCCTCCTTGAGAAAAACCACCTAGATACATTTTATTGTCATCAATATTAAATAGTTTTAGGGATTCTTCAATAGTATTTTCAAGAATTTTTTGTGATTTATTGATCTGGCTTAAATTATCAAAATCAAACCATGAATAACCTTTTTGGTTTAACCCAAAACTCATCTCAAATGGAGCATTTGGAAAAATAAAAATGTAATCATCTTTATTA
>PBLC01000002.1 GCA_002721675.1 Chloroflexota bacterium
CAATGGATCAGGGATTGTGATCGGTGTAGCCGTTGGCAATGGATCAGGGATTGTGATCGGTGTAGCCGTTGGCAAAGATTCCATAAGATTTAAAAATTTGCTTTCAATGGTATCTTCAATTTCAGATTGACTAGGCCCACAACTTAAAACAAATACTGAAAATAATAATATTAATGCTTGGCATGACTTCACCATACTAATGCCTGGCCATCTCTTCTTGGATCAACTGCGGCACCAATCAAACCATTTGATGAAAAACTTATCATCCCTTGACTTCCCTTACCTGACCATGAGTCAACAACCTCAACTTCATGTCCCATTTTTTTTATATAATTTATCGTTTCTTCAGGAAACCTGTCTTCCATGCTTATAAACTCAGGAGTTGAATGAGGGATAGTTGATTCAGTTAAGTTTTGATAATGAGTCCATCTAGGAAGGCTAACTGCCTCTCCTACCAAAAAATTATGATCTATTATTGAAGATAGAACTTGCATATTAGTTTGAACTTGCGTGTCTGCTCCTGGCGTTCCATTAACTAAAAATAATGAATTTTTATCATTAATTTTTCTGAAAACCATTATAGGATTCATAGTGTGTCTTACTCTTTTTCCTGGAACCAAATAATTAATGTGATTTTGATCTAAATGCCAATATGACATTCTGTTATTAATCAAAATTCCAGTTCCTTCAATTACCATTCCAGACCCCCATTGGGTTTGAATGCTTTGAAGTTGTGAAACAGAATTCCCATCATTATCTGCTACACAAAAATATGTTGTATCTCCAACTTTGTCAGGATTATAATCTATTGCTAGTTCTGAGTTTGCGATTCTTGTGCGATCAAGATTAATTTTTTGTGCTAAGTCCTTAGCATAATTTTTATCAAGCAACTTCTCTACAGGCACTTCTATAAATTTAGGGTCAGCAAGGTATCTTTCTCTGTCGTAAAAAGCTAACCTTTTTGCTTCTACCATTATTTGAAGGGCTGAACCGGAAAGAGGCTTTAGTTCTTCTGAAGAAAAATTTTCAATAATATTTAATTGTTGCAGTAAAGTTATTCCACTTGAATTAGGAGGGGCCTCATAAACTTCAAAACCTCTGTATGATGTGCTTATTGGCTCTTGAATTTCTGCCTCAAAATTATTGAAATCACTCATAGAATATAATCCATCATTATCATCAGAAAATTTAACAATTTTTTCAGCTATTTTTCCCTTGTAAAAACCCTCTTCTCCTTCTATAGAAATTAACTTTAATGTTTCTGCCAAATCTTTGTTAACAACTTTATCTCCAAAATTTTTCAATTTTTTGTTTTGTTTTCCCCATATATTTAATGAACTTTCAAATGTTTCTGCTTTTGACTCTTTCATCAATGATTCGGACTGATCTCGACTTAAAGGAACTCCCGCCAAGGCTGCCTCTATTGCAGGGGCAATACACTCTTCAAGGCTCATTGAACCCTTTAGTTTATGCATTTTTATCACTCCGCTTACTATTCCTGGGACTGAGGCTGCCTGCATCCCTTTAATAGGGATACGATCTCCAATTTTATATGAAAATTCAGGAGCAGGGCCTGTAGCGTTGATAACACTCACCTTATTTTCTTGAGCATCAAACATCATTATAAATCCATCGCCGCCTATTCCTGAATTTTGTGGCTCAACAACACCTAGCATAAAACTAATTGCACACGCTGCATCAAATGCATTTCCACCTTTCATTAAAATGTCCCTTCCAACTGAAGAAGCCATCCAATGATTTGTTACAACGGCTGCATTAAATCCAACCATATTAGTATTTATTGAGCCGTATTTATCTCCATGTGGTAAATTATGTTTCATTGCATCCTTTAAAAGTATATAGGTAATTATATACTTCGTTAATTGAAAAAGGACTTGTAACTATGAAAAAAAATGAAATTATAGAAAATATTATTAAAGAAAGAAGAAATGTAAGGGCATTTAAGAATAAAGCAATTCAGAAAAAAATTATATCAAAAATTATTGAGATGGGAATATGGGCCCCTAATCATAGGATGACAGAACCATGGAAATTTATAATTATTCAAAAAAACTCAGAAAAAAGGCTTTTAATTTCAAAAAAGATTGAGAAATATATAAAAGAAAATTCTAATAATAGTAATCCTGAAACCATTCAAAAGATTGCAGACAAAGCTAGAGTCGAATTTGAATCATGCCCTTTAATTATGTATGTTTGCTCCTCAACTGGAAAAAATGAAGAAGAGACTTTAGAAAACTATTCATCAACTAGTATTGCAATTCAGAATATGGGGCTATATTCATGGACTTTGGGAATCGGGATAGGCTGGTCTACTGGAAAGCCAATTAAAGTAAAAGGATTAAAAAAGATACTAGAAGTTCCTGGCTCATCAATAATCGCTGGATGTTTATATATGGGTTATATTGAAAATAAATCTGTTATTATAAAAAAATCAAGAACAAATCACTTAAAAAAAACAATCTGGAAGTAACATGACTGAAGAATTCAAAAATTTTATAAATAACAAATGGGTTGATCCAACAACTGAAAAATATTTTGAAAGTACCAATCCTGCGAATGAGGAGGAGGTTCTTGGTAAATTTGCTAGTTCAGGCGCACAAGATGCAAATTTAGCAATCAATAGCGCCTATGATAGTTTCAATTCGTGGGGCAAAATGTCTCAGATACAAAGAGGTGACTTTCTTTATAAGGCATCATCATGGCTTGAAGAAAATGCAGATAGATATGCTGAAGCCATTACTAAAGAATGCGGCAAATCTATAGGGGAAGCTCAAGGAGAGGTAGGAAGGTCAGTAGCGCTTTTAAGATATTATGCGGCCCAAGGTTCTGATCCTGTAGGAGACGTTGTACCATCAGTTAATGCAAATATCTTGTTATATACCACTAGAGTTCCTTTAGGTGTAATCGGACTTATAACTCCCTGGAATTTTCCATTGGCTATTCCGATTTGGAAGATGGCGCCAGCTTTGGTATTTGGAAACACAATTGTACATAAACCGGCTTCTTCTACCCCTCTTTTAGGCACCATGATTGCTGCAATGTGGGAAGCTGTTGGCTTGCCAGAAGGTGTATATAATTTGGTGACTGGGTCTGGCTCAGAATTAGGAGATGCCATGATTGACCATCCTTATTCAAATGCCCTTAGTTTTACTGGCTCAACATATGTAGGTCAAAGTGTAGCTGTTAAATGTGCTAAAAATGGGATGAAATATCAACTTGAGATGGGAGGTAAAAATCCTGTAATAGTAATGCCTGACGCAAACCTTGAGCAAGCGGCTGAAATAACTCTTTCAGGCGCAATGAAATATTCTGGGCAAAAATGTACGGCAACTTCAAGAGCGATTGTTAGCAGCAAGATTAAAGAAGAGTTTGCAAAAATATTAACAAACAAAATTGAATCAATGAAAGTTGGGGATGGGATGGACCCAAACAACATTGTTGTTCCAGTAATCGACAAAAAATCCTTGTCGAATATTAGTCAGAAAATTGAACAGGCTAAGTCGGAAGGGTGCGAATTAACATTTGGTGGGAGTACATTGAGTGATGGGAAGTTTAAGAATGGGAACTTTGTTGAACCTACTCTATTTAGTGATGTAGATCCCAACTCTATGATTGCAACTGAAGAAATTTTTGGGCCTGTTCTAGCGTTGATAAATACACAAAATTATGAGGATGCAATTAAAATAGCCAATCAAACATCCTACGGTTTAAGTGCAGGAATTTTTACATCTAATCTGAACTTGGCAATGGAATTTGCAAATAATATTAATGCAGGAATTGTAAAGATAAATGGAGAGACAGCAGGTGTAGAGCCCCAAGTTCCCTTCGGAGGTATGAAAGAATCCTCATCAGGGGCAAGAGAGCAAGGAAAAGCTGCTGTAGAATTTTTCACTCAGTCTAAAACTATTTATGTCGAAAGGTCTGCATAATGTATTTGGGAACCCAGTTTGCTGCAAGAACCGATGCAGATTATGAAACGTTCAAGCAACTTGGAGTAAACCATATAAATGGCTTCCCTGAAATAGGTCATCAAAACTGGACTTCTTCAAACCTTAAAGAATATAAAGAAAAGGTGGAGTCTTATGATCTTAAATTAGATATGGTTCAACTTCCTTTAAGTTCTGCTGATTTAGACACAAGAGCAAAAAATGGAGAATTTTATAATATCTTAACTGGAAAAAGTCCAGACAGAGACATTGAAATTGAAAGGATCTGTGAATTGATTCAAATGTGTTCAGAAGCAGAAATACCAGCGGTAAAATATAATCTAAATATCATAGGTATACCAAGGACTGATAGCGAACTTGGAAGAGGAGGCGCTAAACTCTCAACATTCAGATGGGATAATGCAGATAAAAATTCTCCAGAAACTATTGCAGGAAATGTATCTGAAGACATCTTTTGGGAAAGAATAGAGTACTTTTTGGATAAAGTTGTTCCCGTTGCAGAACAAAATAAGGTTCGATTAGCTTGTCATCCACATGATCCCTACACACCCCCAGGATTTAAGGGAGTAACCAGAGTTTTAGGGACTGTTGAAGGTTTAAAGAAATTTATTTCGATTAAAGAAAATAAATTTCATGGTTTAAATTTTTGTCAAGGCACCATTACAGAGATGATGGAAAACCCAGGTGAAGAAATTTTTGATGTGATCAGATATTTTGGAAAGAAAAATAAAATTTTTAATGTTCATTTTAGGAACATCAGGGGCAGCAAGTTAAGTTTTACTGAAGTTTTTCCGGACGAAGGATCTATTAATATGTATGAGGCGATTAAGGCTTATAAAGAAGTAAATTACCAATATATGTTAATGCCAGATCATGTTCCGCAAATCAACGCTAAAGATCCTAAAATGACTGCCTTTGCATACTGCTACGGCTATATTAATGCTTTATTACAGACAATAGATGAAATTTAATCCGCCCATTGAATTAATTCAAGCCTTACATTTCCAGGAGTCTTGATAAAGGCTATCTGCATCCCATTTGGTTGCTCAATGGGGCCCTCAGCCAAAACTGCCCCTAGGGTTTCTAGCCTAGATATGTCTGCGTTTATATCAGAGGAGTCAAAACCAAAATGCTCAAGTCCATAATGTGGGTCAGCATCACTAGGTCCCAATTTTTCATTTGTTCTTTCACCAGAAATATTCACTCGCAGTCCACCTTCGCTTTCACATGAAATAAATCTATCTCCGACCGCACGAACTTCGTCGCTTGTTATCTTAAAATTAAATGCCTGCACAAACCAATTGGCATCAGCCTCAGGATCATTGCTTTTAATATGTATGTGATTAATTTTATACACTTATTACCTCTCTTTTCTTTTATTTTCTTATTTTATCCATTAATTTGCTATGAGCAGAAGGCCATCCGTATAAGAACCATTCAGGAATTTTATTTTTAAAATCATTTACACTTAAATCATTCCCTTCAAGATCAGTTGATTTAATACCCAACTTATCACCGATTGACATTAATCCTCCTACATGTTCAATAGAAATTTCATAAATAGCCATAATGGGCAGATTTCCTTGAATTATCTGGGAGCCCGGATAAACTGCGGAAGCAAAAGAATTCACATAGGAAAAATTCCTCACCCAGTCTAGTTTATCTTTAAATAAATTTACCCAATTTTTACCAGATTCTATTTCTAAACATATTGTCATATCTTCAAATTCAGGAAAATTAGGCTTTGGGTTAATAATATTCCCGTTCTTATATACTTCTTTTTCATCGCAATAAATAATTTCATCGGAAGAAGGGCACATAATTGCTCCAACTGAAGAATTATTAGAAGAAAAAAAAGATACAGTTAGACCCCATGTCTCCATAGAATTACTAAAGGGAACCGTCCCACAAAGTGGATCCACAGCCCAAAAATTTTCATTATCNTTAGAAAAAGAAAATTCTTCTGNAGNNTCTTCTGANAGTATAGGNAATGAAGATTGAGATTTTATNGTTTCNANTATAATTTTTTCTGATANCAAATCTGCTTCNGTTACNAANCCTGCNTCATNCTTATTCCATTTTTTGATNCCAGAAATAATATTATTCTCTTGAAAATTTTTTAATTTCTTNCCNGCCTTTTCAACTGCTTGTATACAAATTTTTGATTCTAAGTTGATAATATTTCCTTTACTTTTAGGCAATANGGNCCNTCTNTATTTAATTTAACACTTATCTTTTGAGAAGANNTAAATTCTATTGTTCNCTCNCCNTCTAATGCNACTGTCCCTGAAGANAATTTAACACCAATNNCATTATTATTATCAAATTCTTTCCAGCCTTGAATTTCTATTTCTTCAATTTTTCCNGGNGCTATTGCTGATATTATTTTTTGAGGNTTATTNTAGTCNTTTTCACCNAATGNAATATGAATGCCTTTATTAAAATCTAAATCCTNTTTTAATAAAGANTNNCCAATTGAAGAAAAGCCTATNCCTTCNTGACTAATTTTAGNTANAAAGAGTTCNTCAATATTTTTTATGTCCCAAATTGCTCTNGAGCCAATATATGGGGTTTTAGTAATAACAACATCNACNANAGATGAATCAATTAAATTANNNCCATCATAAATCTCTAATTTTTTTTCTCTTGTGNAATATTTTTTAATATTTTTTAATAANCAAAATTTTGCTGCCGCAATNCCAACNACNGTNCCTTCTAAATTCAAAGGAAATAAATTATTNGTTCCAGTTGAAACTGGNAGAATAGGNGTTNNANTTATNTNNTTNGANACNAATCTNCATGTTCCNTCACCACCAAAAACAATNATGCACCCTACTTTATTTGCTTCCATTTTTTTNGCGGCTCNAATTGTAGTTTCTTCTGCATCTAATATATTTGTATTTATTAAAATTGTTTCAATTTTTTCTGAATATTGTTCTCTTGCTCNNNTAGAAATGTCACTATAATCAGGCATAACATAAACNTTCTTAATNCCATANGCAACCAGCCCAGCATANAATTTTAAAATCTCATTGGATTTCATNTGTGTCGATACCACTGAGGCGCTTGCAACCAACCTTCTTATATCTTTTCCGGACAAAGGATTTGCAATTATTCCTACAGATGAAAAATCTCTNTCTTTACTANCCATCAATGTNGGAAGGTTCNNTAATATTTTTTATTATTTCTTCTAAAAACTTTGCNGCAGGNTAACCATCCACAACTCTATGATCAAANGTAAGGCTAATNTACNTAATTTTTCTTTCTNNCAATTNTCCTTNNTNAANANANGGNTCNNTTNANGTNCTCCCNATTCCTAAAATTCCTACTTGAGGGGGGTTAATTAAAGGATCAAAATAATCAACNACTGTGGAAGAAAGATTTGTNATTGAAAATGTTCCNTNGCTAAAATGNTCAGGCTTAAANCCAGTTTTCTCNATTTTTGANNACTCTCNNATANCTTCTTCGCTATTTCAATTATNGNTTTCTTTTCTGTNTTNCTTATTACNGGAACCACTAANCCTTGNTTTGANGCAAAAGCATAACCTATATTNATCTCTTTAAAAGTTTTTATTTCATCATTAANATAATGAGAGTTAAATATAGGNTGTTTCTCAATTGCATTACTTAGNCACTTNATTAATAAATCCTGAGATGTTGGCCTNATTTTATCTTTNCTCCATTCNNTAACTANGNTTTTTTGATNGNTATTAAATTTGTCTAATACAACTTTTGACACCAATGTAACNGCNGGAATCTCNTTGCTTTGGGNCATTCTNGTAGCNATTACTTTTCTTATTCCNGAAACGCTTNCAGATNTCTCTGAAGACTTATTGNTATCTAAATTAAAACTTCTAACATCNCTATCTACTATTCTTCCATTTGGGCCAGTNCCNTTAATTAAAGATATGTCCAAATTTAATTCTTTTGCTAACTTTCTTGCTATNGGTGTGATTTGAACAGATACTTTTNCTTTTTTTNTNGNNNTTNGTNCNNTANTTTCAGAANTNNCTTCGCTATTNGCAGATTCAGNATTTGNTTCTTGTGGCAAAGACTCACCTTCNCCAANAATGATTGCTAAAATTTCTCCNACNTTTGNTACTTGGCCTTCTTNATANAANATTTTNCCNATTGTTCCAGATTCTGGNCTTTCTATCTCNGCATTAACCTTAGATGATTCTACTTCTACTANTTGATCGCCCTTTTTAACTAGNTCACCTTCTTTTATNAGCCACTTTATAATTGTTGCATCATTCATGCCCATGCCCCATTGTGGAAGATATACATTAGTAGCCATGAGTACCTCTATTCAAGAGTGCCTTTCACAGCATTAATTATTTTTTCCTCTGTCGGAAATATAAGTGGCTCTAAAGCCTGAGTAAAAGGTATATGAACTTGTTCAGCTGCAACTTTGGCTGGCGGAGCTTGTAAGTTCCAGAAACCTTGTTCAGTAACAACTGAAATTATTTCGCTGGCGGCACTGCATACCTTATGAGCCGGATCTACAACAACTAATCTTCCAGTTTTTTCTACAGATTCTAAAATTATTTCTTTATCTAACGGGACAAGTGTTCTTGGATCTATTACTTCAACAGATATTCCATCTTNTTCAAGTTTTTCTGCAGCACTTATTGCATGAATATTTCCTCCAGCTATTCCAACAACAGTACANTCTGTCCCTTCCCTCAATAATTTACCTTTTCCAAACGGGATTAAAAGTTCTTCATCCTTATCATCTGGAACATCTCCTTTTATCCCTCCAAGATTTCCATCCTCAAAAATAATACAAGGGTCGTTGTCTCTTACAGCAGTTTTCATTAGGCCTTTTGCATCTTCAGGAAAAGTGGGGACAATTACTTTTATTCCAGGCATGTTCATAAACATTGGGTAACTTCTGTCAGAATGGTGGGCGGCAGCTCCACCGTTATAATACATCACTGCTCTTATTGTTACGGGCAAGGATGCTTGGCCTCCAAACATATACTTCATTTTTGCTAACTGACTGATTAATTGGTCCATAGCAACCCACATAAAACTAGTTAAAGTTTCTACAATTGGTCTCATTCCAACTAAACTTGAACCTACTGCTGCACCAATAAAACCATTTTCTGATAGAGGAGTGTCTAGGACTCTGTTTTCTCCATATGCCTCAAAAAGTCCTTTTGAAGCTCCATAAATTGAAGCTCTTACATCCTCGCCCATATAGTAAACTGCGCCATCCCTTTCCATTTCTTCAAAAATGGCTTCATTTAGGGCTTCTACATACATAATATTTTTCAATTTATTTGCTCCATTTATGCATATTCTATTGGGTCTGTGAAGAGGTCATCATACAATTCTTTAGGTTCAGGGAAAGGGCTTTTCCTCGCAAAATCAACTGCTTTTTCTACAGAGATTTTTTCTTTTTCTTCGATCTCGTCAAATTCTTTTTGTGTAATTATATTTTGCTTCATCATATTGCTCTTTAAGACTTCAATGGGGTCTCTTTTTTTCCATTTTTCAACTTCTTCNTCGCTTCGATATGACTGATCTCTACGAACTGAAGCTAGTCCCAAAGAATGATCTTCATATCTATAAGTTAATCCTTCAATAAGAGTTGGGCCCTGACCACTTCGTGCCCTATCTACTGCCACGCTCGTAGCCTCATACATTGCCAAAGCGTCCTGTCCATCTACTAACACCCCTGGAATTCCATATGCAGATGCTCTATCAGATATATGATCTACCGACACAGAATCTTTATAAGATGTGGTAACGGCAAACTGATTATTTTCACAAACAAATATTACTGGAAGTTTCCACAAGGCAGCTAGGTTCATCGATTCGTGGCAGGCACCTTGGTTTGAGGCTCCATCTCCAAAAAAAACTAAAGATATAAATTCTTCGTTCTTTAATTTTGAGGCTAAAGCTGCACCTGTTGCAACTGGAACTGAAGAAGCAACTATGCCAGATTCTCCAAGTATACCTATAGAAAAGTCAGCTAAGTGCATTGATCCTCCTTTTCCCTTGCAATAGCCATCTCTCTTGCCGAATATTTCCGCCATCGCCTTATTAATATTTCCACCTTTAGCTATAGGGTGCCCATGAGAGCGATGGTTTCCGGCAATATAATCATCATCGTTCAGTGCTACACAAGCACCTACCGCCACTGCTTCTTCTCCAATATAAGTATGAAGGCTGCCAACAATTTCTCCTAACTTCTGGCACTCTATTAAGGCAGACTCAAATAAACGAATTCTTATCATGCGGGTTAACATTAATAACTGTTTATCTTTACTAATCATTTTCTATTATTTTTTCTTCAATATTAAAGGATTTGTAGTTGGGGTAATTATATAATAAATAATTAATATTTAACTAATTTGGCCTAAGTAAATTAATATCATGGCAGACGCAAAATATACTTCAGAAGAAATAACAGTATTAAAAGGTCTTGAGGCAGTCCGAAAAAGGCCTGGTATGTACATTGGTACAACTGGCATGGAAGGAGTTCAGCACTTAATCCATGAAATTGTAGACAATAGTGTTGATGAGTCTATGGCAGGATTTTGCGATACTGTAGAAATATTGTTAAATGAGGATGGCTCTGTAACCGTAACTGACAACGGCAGAGGTATACCTGTAGATGTAAAAAAGGGGACTGGAAAATCAGCACTAGAAATAGTGATGACAACTCTTCACGCTGGTGGAAAATTTGAAAGCAAATCATATCAAGTTTCAGGAGGACTTCATGGGGTCGGTGCCTCTGTAGTTAATGCTCTATCAGAACATCTCTCAGTTTCTGTAAAAAGAGATGGTTTCTTGCATAAGCAAGAATATTCAAGAGGAAAAATTGTAACTGAAATTGAAAAAACCCCTCTAGATGACTCTATAAAAAATGAGACTGGGACTTCAATAACTTTTTTACCAGATAATGAAATTTTCAAAAATGTAGACTATGACTATAAAAGAATAACTGACAGGTTCAGGCAAATGGCCTACCTCAACCCTAATCTTACAATTAGATTCAAAAGTAATTTTCACTCCAGCATTTGGCCTAACAATTCAACCACCTTCAGATTCACTGGCGGGGTCGAAAGTTATGTAAGGAGCCTTAATCGATCAAGAACCCCTATTCATCAAAATATTGCCGCAATAAATGGAACTCTTTCTCCTGACGACTCAAAATCAAAAGTGGATACTCCTGTTATTGTTGATATAGCTTTTCAATACAACGAAACTTTTCAAGAAAATGTTCTATCTTTTGCTAACTGTATTGTTACTCCTGAAGGAGGAACTCATTTAACTGGCTTTAGAAGATCTCTAACCAGAGCAATAAATAATTACGGTAAAAAAAATGGTCTTCTTAAAGACGATCTTAAAGACGTTTCTGGAGAAGACGTCAGAGAGGGCTTAATGGCTGTGATAAGCGTAAAATTAGGAGAACCTCAATTCGAAGGCCAAACAAAAGCAAAGCTTGGAAACCCTGAAATAGAATCGGCCGTAACTTCACTTATGACTCAGCAATTATCAGAATACTTAGAAGATAATCCAAATGATGCAAAATCAATCTTAGAAAAAGCAGCAACTGCTGCAAGAGCAAGGGAAGCTGCAAAGAAGGCTAGAGACATGGTTATTAGAAAAAATGCCATGGAAGGTGGGGCTTTACCAGGAAAGTTGGCTGACTGCACTGAAAAAGATCCGGCAAAAAGTGAACTTTTTTTAGTAGAGGGTGATTCTGCTGGTGGCTCTGCTAAACAAGGAAGAGATAGAAATTTCCAAGCCATTTTACCTCTTAGGGGAAAGATATTAAATGTTGAAAAAGCAAGACCGGACAAAATGCTTGGTCATGCTGAAATTGCTGCTTTGATTACCGCTACTGGAACCGGAATAGGACTAGAAGATTATGATGCTTCAAAACTTAGATACCATAAAATAGTAATAATGACAGATGCTGATGTTGATGGTGCGCATATTAGAACTTTACTTTTGACATTCTTTTATAGAAATATGCCACAACTAATTGGCGACGGAAACCTATTTATTGCTCAACCACCTTTGTATAAGGGAGTAAAAGGAAAATCTTCTCAATGGCTTTACTCAGAATCAGAAAAAGATGGGTGGATGGCAGAGAAAGTATATGGCAAATTAAAGATTGTTGGCACTAAAGACAAAAGTATAAAACTCGAAAAAGCTGAATTAGGCATTTTAGCTTCAAATATTAGAGATTATATAGAGAGTTACAAAGGACTTGAATCATTAGATATGCCTTCTCCTATTATCGAAAAACTAATTACTGACCCTGAATTAAGTGAATTAAGTTTTGATCAACCAAAAAATGAAGGCCTGCCTCCAGAAGACCCTCAGGCTTCTTTTGATGATCTTATAGAAGTTAATGTAGAAGAAGCTGAAGGTGAAACTGAAAATAATCCCATTGTTGAGGAAGATATTCCTGAAATCACTCACAATATAGAAGGGTTTGAGGTTACAAAAAGCATTTTTGAGCACCCAACACTTAATAGGCTCAAAACGTTATATAGCGAGTTAGGAAAATATATAGAGGAACAAAACTTCGATATATTTAAGGGCGATGAAAGTATATCATCAAAGGTTTCCTGGAGAGACATTCCTTCTTTACTAGAATCTAATGCTGACAATACGGGAGTGAGTATCCAAAGATATAAAGGTCTTGGAGAAATGAATGCAGACCAGTTATGGGAAACAACAATGGATCCTGAAAATAGAGTGCTTCTCCAAGTTACTGCTGAAGATGCAACTGCAGCAGATGAATTATTTAGAAAATTAATGGGCGATGATGTCGCACCAAGAAGAAGGTTTATCCAAACAAATGCTTTGGAAGTAAAAAATATTGATATTGCTTGATTTATGATTTATTAATCAGTATGAAAAACTTCCTCTAACTCTATCATTGACTCATCTGGTCTATTTTCGTTAATGTCTTCAAAATAAGGTTTCATAAATTCCTGCCATTTTGAATTGATTTCTTCTTTTGCCATACCTTTAAGTGAATCTTGAAAACTTGTGGCGGCTTCAAAATATCCAAATAAAGTTCCGTCTGGTTTTAAAAAAATAGAATAGTTTCGCCATCCATTTTTTCTTAGTGCATCTAGCATCTCAGGCCAAACCGCTCTATGATGTTTTTTATATTCATCAATCTTGGCCTCTTTAATCTTAAATATAAAACCTACTCTTTTCATGTAAAATACCCCTTAAACAATTTTTATATTATGAATGAAATAAATTCTAAAAGACTTGAAAATTACATACAAGAAGCAAAAAAAGTATTGCTTGAAACTGAGATGTTATCTTATTCGATCAAAAACCATTCAATAAAAACAACACTATCTGAAATTGTAATACCTAATTTAATCAACTTTATAACATACCTTGAGGTTAAAAGGTTCGATAGAAAAGAAATAAATTTTTATATTAGGCAATGCCTTAATGAACTTAATGAAATATCAGAATACAATAAACAAATGATGTTGCTGACGTCAAAATACAAAATTATTAAAGAAGAGGCCAATTTAATAGTTGGCTTAAAGCAATGAACAAGATTTTAATTAATATTGATTCCGATTTTAAAAAAAAGATCAGCAAAAAAAGCATGAAGAATTGCATAATATCTTCTATTGAGTGTGGGGCTTTAAATAATTTTGATGAGTCGGTTTCGTTGTCAATAACCTCTAATGAAAAATTAAAAGATCTTAGTGGTAATTTTTTAGGTAAAAATGAGGCAACTGATGTTTTAGCATTTCCATTTAATACCAATTGGGAAGAAGGAAAGCTGATCAGCAAAAATTTTGATAATTATCAAAATTTTGATCACTTGGGCGACATATTCATATCTTTCCCTAAAATAAAAGATCAAGCGAAAACCTTTAAAACTGGGATTCAATTAGAATTAAATATTATTCTTGCGCATGGAGTCTTGCATCTTCTCGGGTATGATCATAAGAATAAAAAAATGAGGCAAAAAATGTTTACAAAAACGATTGAAATTATTAAGCACTTAAAATTAGATCACATAAAGGCTAAACTATCATTAGAAAGCAGATAATGGATAATAGAGTTTTATATCAAAAATGGAGGCCCCTGACATTTAACGAAATTGTTGATCAAGAGCATATAACATTAACTCTTAGGAACTCTATTGATCAATCTAGGACGAGCCATGCATACCTTTTTGCGGGTCCTAGGGGCGTAGGCAAAACTACGACCGCAAGAGTATTAGCCAAAGCATTAAATTGCCCTGAGTCTCCTAACTGCACTATGCAAGAACCCGGAAAAAGAAAATTTTGTGAGGTTTGCAAATCTATTAATGCTGGGAAAATGATCGATTTAATTGAAATAGATGCTGCATCAAATAGAACTATAGACAACATAAGAGATATTAAAGATAAGGCCATGTATGCCCCAAATATGGGGTCAAAAAAAGTTTATATAATTGACGAAGCGCATGGTCTGACGGGTGCAGCACAACAGGCTTTTTTAAAGTTACTAGAAGAGCCTCCAGAAAATGTGGTGATTATACTTGCAACAACAGAGGCAGATTCACTACCTCTAACAATAGTATCTAGATGTCAGAGATTTGATTTTAAGAGGATAAATCATAGAGAAATTTCAAATCATTTATCTATTATTGCTAAAGAAGAAAAAATCAATATTGATAATTCTGCCCTAGATCTTATATCTATTAATTCGTCCGGAAGTTTAAGAGATGCCGAAAATCTTTTACAGCAAATTTCATCTATTGGAGATGAAGACATAAATGAAGAGCACTTATTGAAATTTTTAGGAATGGGGGCTCGTTCTGCTTCATTAGAAATTCTTTCTCTAGTGCTTGAAAAAGAAACTGACAAGGTTTTAGCGCTTATTCAAAATGAGGTTAATAATGGTATTGACCCTAGAATGATAAAAGATAGATTGCTAAAAGACCTTAGAGGCCTTATATATACAAAAAACAATCTGTCTGAACTTCTTGAAGAAACAGAACATACGATCAACAAATACTCAGAGTTGTCAAAAAAATACTCTCTAGAGGTTCTTGGTGAAGTAACAACTGTTATTTTAAAATCTGACATTCCCTCAAATGAAAACCCGCCGATAAATTTAGAAATTGCCCTACTTGATGCTTGTTTAACTTCAAAGCCTGCACCTACAGAGGCAGTGGTTCAGAAAAATGTTGAAACTTCAAAGCCTGCACCTACAGAGG
>PBLC01000003.1 GCA_002721675.1 Chloroflexota bacterium
TATTCTGAAAATAATGTTTTAATGCATGAAGTTAGTGAATTAAAATATTTCCGAACGGAATCAAACAGCGAAGAAGCCTTTGGAAATTTACCTAACCCAAGTATTAGGCGCGTTGAATATTGGGTTAATATACCTTGTGTAGAAATAAAAAAAATACTACAAGGAAATTTATATGCCAAAGGTGTTCTATCTGTAAAAGATCAAGATTTTCCAATTGTAGAATTAAACATTTACTAATCAGTCCTGCGAAGGCTGATATTCGAGTCCTCCCGGGCGTGCCAACCTTTTTAGGTCTATTTGCCTTTAAATAATTTGACACATCTACCATCAATATGATATAATTATAACTAGTTTGATATCATGTTCAAACAGTTATAAATTTCAATTTTTCTTTCACTAAGGAGTGCTTCTTTGTCAAAAAATAATGGTAAATATAAATTAATAATCAAAAGAAAAAATAAAAAAAACTTATCCATGATAGTTGAGGCAGGTACTGTCACAGTGGCTGTTCCAAATGACTATACAGATGATCTTGTACAGTATTATGTCGACTCAAAAGAAAAATGGATCCAAAAACAACTGCATAAAGAAAAATCCCAACCTAAATTTATTGAAAGATCCTTTATTAATGGAGAAAAATTTAAATTTCTAGGCAAAGAAGTTAACTTAAGTATTAACCTGTTTGGCAAGAATCCAGTTGATTTTGAAAACAACATAATATCAGTAAGAGTTAAAGATAATTTAGAAATAAAAGATAGTCTAAAAAATTGGTTCAAAAGCCAGGCAAATGAAATTTTCACTAATAAGACCATTGAGTTTTGTAAAATCTTAGAAATTGAATGTCCAAAAGTTATTATAAAACAATATAAAACTAAGTGGGCACAATGCAAAAGAAAAAAATTAAATGACAATTTTACTTATGAGGTTACATATGATTGGAGAATTATACAGGCTCCTATTGAGGTAATCGACTATATCGTTATTCATGAGTTATGTCACATTAAAGTTTTTGGGCACTCAAAGGATTTTTGGTCTTTAGTGAATCATTATTTCAAAGAAGCAAATAATTATAAAAATTGGCTGGATGAAAACGCTTTTTCATTGTACTGGGAAAGCCCTAACTAGTAATAATTAGCCTTGATTATCCCATAAATTCTCTAACTAGACTGAATTCTGATAATATTTCCCTATGAAAGTTATTAAAATTTTTATTATTTATTCAATTCTATTATGTACTATTATTGCTTGTTCATCTGATGACTTAGAAGAAGTGTCGATTGACAAGATAACCCCATCAGACACTATTTATTCATTTGAATCTCTTAGTGCTGTAGGTTTTAAAAAAACAAGATCATATAAAGTTGAGGGACTTACAAATGCTATTGGAGCATATTATGGATTCCTTAAAGAAAGCCCTGAAATTGATTATGAAATTCGTTTTTACAATTCCCATAGCGATGCTATTGAGTTTGGAACTAGTTTTGCAGATGAGAGGACTGGAGAGGATGCTGTAGTAAAAAAAGATTTAGCTACATGGAAAGAGGGAGTAAAAGATGCAAGAAGTTGTGCAGGAAATCCTCATGGGACTGTAAGCAAGGGAGGAACTGCTAATATAGCGCACGACATTCAAAATTGTATGCACGTAAAATATGCCGATTATGTAATTTATGGAAACATGATTATGCTTTGCGCTGGCTGGGAATCTGAAGGCTCCTTTAGAAACTGCCAAACCATAATTAACAAATTATCTGAATGAATATAGCTAAAATAGAAACCTTTTTTGTTTCAAGATTTTTAGTAGCGAGAATAACTACAGAAGATGGAATACAAGGTATTGGAGAGTCATGCTATTGGGCTTATCCAAAAGCTGCAGAAGAGACAATAAAGGGTTTTTCAGGCGCATTAATTGGCATGGATTCTCGTGATATTGAGCATATTTGGGGTTTTTTATGGAGATATAACTCTTCTTTTAGAGGAAACAGCATTGGAGGAGCAATAAGCGCAATTGATATGGCTCTTTGGGATATAAAAGGTAAGAGGCTTGACGCCCCAGTTTGGGATTTAATGGGGGGCAAGGTGAGAAATAAGATAAGAGCCATAGCCCAAGGTATTAATGGAAACACTCCTGAAGAATGTGCTGAAGGAGCAAAAAAAGTAATGAAACAGGGATTTTCAGCGCTTAAATTTACTCCTATGCCAAACAATTGGGCTGAATTAACTTATTCAAAAATGATATCTTTGGCTGTAGAAATGGTAACCGCAGTAAGAGAAACAGTAGGCTGGGATTTTGATATTGGAATTGAAATTCATAGGAATATGCAGCCACATGAAGCAATAGCCTTTTGCAAAGAAGTGGAACACCTCAGGCCTTATTTTATAGAAGACCCGATTGTTCCAGATTCAGTAGCCTCTATGGCTGATGTTTCATCAAAAATGAACCTTCCTCTTGCTGTAGGTGAAAGAAATATGGGGGTATGGGAGTTCAGGGAATATGCGCAGATGGTAAAGCCAGCATTTTTTAAACCAGATATAGCTGTGGCGGGGGGTATAACAGGAGTAAAAAAAATCGCTACAATAGCAGAAGCGCATCACATAAAGATTTCACCTCATAATTTTCAAGGACCAATAGCTACCGCAGCCTGTATTGCTATAGGGACATCTTCAATTTCTTGGGATGTGCAAGAGTCAGTAGAAGAAGATAAACCGCCAAGAAGAGATATGACTGACGAAATTATTAAACTTGAAGATGGATGGTATTATCCACCCGAAAAGCCAGGATTAGGTGTGATTTTTAATGAAAATGCTCCTTCAAAGCATCCTTTCGATCCGGCAAATTCTCCTCCTCCAATTAAAGATGACGGTAGTGTCGGATTAAAATAATTAATTATAGAAAGCATAATTTTAACCTAACTTGGCATAACCGGTTCTATCAAAATAATTTCCCTATGAGCATGGTGGCTTCTAATAAAGTCAACATTTTCTTTCCACCAATCAGTTCCGTAAAACTTCGCTTCAATTTCCTCAATTTCTTCCTTATTATTAAAAGTTCTAATATGAATGAATTTCGTTTTTTCTTCATTAACCCATGCGCTTTGAATTTCCATTCCAGATTCTAAGACTTTATAAATTAAAACTTCGTTAAAAAGTTTTAACCAGTTTTCCATCATTCCGTTATTTATTGTGTATATTCTTAGTTGACCTACCATGACTATCTCCTATTGTATTTTTTATTAATTATTAAGATTTCTATTTTTATTTATTCTACTATTGAAAAAACTACTTATAAATAAAACAATTATCATACAAACAATTCCTTCCAAAGCGCTTACTCTTATTCCAATATGAGGCGCCAACAAAGAACATGTAATTCCAACGTTAAGTGCACCTAGGGGTTGAGTGCCAATAGTAGTTGACAAGTAGCCCATTGCAGAACCTCTTAATTCAGGTTTTGTCCTATCTACGGTAATTACACTTTGCATTGTGCTAAAGCCTGAAACCCCTATACCTCCGAAAAATAATAACAATAAAGATATTAAATAAATTTCAGATATTGAAAACAAGAAAATGCAAATCAAAAAAAGAAAAGCCCCAGAAACAAATAAGAAAGATTGGATCTTTTTGTTTTTTATACCAGCCACAAGAATAGAACCTATTAAACATCCTGCACCCTCAGCCCCAACTAATATTCCTAACAATGTTGCATTAATATTTAATATGGTTTCAGCTATAACTGGAATCATGCTTGTTGTCGGAAAGCCCCATATATTACAAATTATTGTTACCAAAAGCACAGTTCTGAACATGTTATTTTTTAATAGGAATAAGAATATATTCTGTTTTGGCTTCTCAGGATCCTCTTTTGGTTTAATAAAGTTACCTTTTAAATTAAAGAGTAGAAGCGACATTATTAGCGAAAATGTATATAAAAAAGCAGAAAATAAAAATGCAAAATTTAGGAAGTAATCAATCATTAATCCTGCAAAAACAGGACCTAAAAATCTTCCAAGATTTGACAATGAAAGATCTAATCCAATTCCTAGATAAATGTTTTCTTTAGGTAGAACATCACCGATAAAAGATCTCCTAGAAGGAAATTCTATTGCCCAACCTAATCCCGATATTATAGAGATAGTTAAAAGATGCCATACTTGGATCAGCCCTAGAATCATTAAGAAAAATCCTATTAAAGAAGAAAATATAAAAATAATTGTTGATAAAGTTAATAAGTATCTTTTGTCTATAGAATCGGCAATTCTTCCAAGCATCCAACCAAAAATGAATAAAGGCGCAACCCTTAAGCCAGAATTTATTGCAACTAACAAGGCACTTTCGCTGATTTTAAATATAACTACAGCACTTACCAGCACTTCAAAGAACCTACAAAAAGAACTTATTCCTCCAATCGACCAAGACTCAATAAAACCCTTTGTGCCAATAGTTGTTGTTAATGTAGAATTTTTCATAAGATAAATTAAAAATTTTATATAATATTTTAATTATATTATCTTCAACCTAAAATGTGACTTATGAATAATATTATTATCGGCGCAGGCGTATATGGATTAGCTTCGGCATTAAGTTTGCTAGAAATAGGTGAAGATGTAACAGTAATTGATAGTAATTATTCTAACATTGCATCAAATAATGCTTTAGGAAGATTGGATTCAGTTTTAAAAGGATCAGGATCATCTGGTCATTTATCTGTGCAAAATAATATGAAAAATGGCCCTATGAGGCCGGATAATCAAAAGCATTTAGCATATGAAAGTTATAAAAAACATAAAGATAATTACCGTAAATTAAAAAATTTATCTGGCATTGATTACTTTCTTAAAGACGTTCTTACCCTCCAAATTTGTTTTGATGAAAAAGAGTTTATTCAAATTGCTGAATCTATCGATGATATTAAATCATATGGATTCGATATAACACCTCTTGAAGGCTACAAGAAAGTGGCGCAATACCAAAAGGAAATTTCACGAGATATATATGGTGCAGCATTAATATCCGGAACTCTTTTTTTGGATTCCAAGTCATTTGTATCGTGCTTAAAAAAATGCATTGAAATAAAAGGCGCCAAGATCTTGAACGATTTAGTTGAAACGATAGAAACAGGTCATAAAGAATTAACATTAAAATCTGGAAATAATATCAATTATGATAATTTGATTGTAAGTGCAGGCCCATGGACAAAAGAACTTATTTCTTCATCTGGAGCAAATATCAATATTTATCCTGCCAAAGGAGAAATAATTAAATTAGACCCTAATGGATTTAATCTGGAATATCATATACATGGTTCATGCTCAATTGTTAGAAAATCTGATGGCCTTATATGGGTTGCTGCCACCTATGAAGAAAATAAATTCGACTCAAACATAACAGAAGAATCCAAGAATGAATTAATTGATAATGCTTCTTTAATGATTCCTTGTATAAGAGATTTTCAAGTGATAGACCAAACTGCTTGCGTGCGCCCAGCAACAAAAGATGGCATGCCTATTGTGAAGGAAATAATAAGAAACTCTGGCGTATATGTGGCCAGCGGAGGAGGAGGATGGGGGATAATGCAAAGTTTTTATATTGGTGAGTTAGTAAAAAATATGATTACAATTAAGGAATGAATATATACGATTTACCTAACCCTTTAGTAGCCCTTCCAATGGTAACTCCTTTTAATGAAAAGGGAGGCTTAGACCTTGATTCTAATGAATTCAATTTAGATAAATGGAAAAAAACTGAGGCAGATATTTTTATTGTTGGCACTGCATCAGGTGAAGAGTTATTAATTACCGAAGAAGAAAAAATTTTATTATTACAAAGAGTTTCTGATTCTCTGCCTAATGATAAAATATCTGCTGCAGGAATTGATAATCCTTCTCCAAAACAAACCTTAATAAGTGCAGAAAAGTATGCTAATTCCGGAGCTTCGTTGCTTAGAATTAGGTATCCAAGAGATGAAACCCAAATTACAAGTTATTTTTCTGAAGTGCTTAAAAATACTCCTCTTCCAGTTCTATTAATGCATCAAGGACAACCATTAAATTTTGGGGTTGCTCCAAAGCCAGTAGCTTCTCCACAGATTTTAGGAAGTATCGCTTCTATGGACAATGTTTTTGGTTATGTAACTGAGCACGATATGAGATTTGAATCTACAGTACGAAATTATGTGCCTGAAGAAAAAAGATTTTGGATTTGTAATGGCAGTATGATTCTTTTAGGAGCTTTAATAGGTTGCAATGGCACAACAACCGCTTTTTCTAATATTTGGCCTGATGCTTTAAAAGAATTACTAAAAATTGGTATAGCAGGGGAATTTGATAAAGGTAAAATTTTACAAAACCAAATAAAAGAGATTGATAATTTAATGCTGCCTTATCTTTACGTGGGAATTAAATATTGCTTAAGTCTAATGGGTTTCAAGGGCATGATTTCTAGGGACAAAAATATTAATATTCCTGATGAAATAAAATATAAAATTTCAAAATCTCTTGAATTAGCAAATCTGATTTAAGCAATATTTATTTTTTTTGCTAAACTTTATGCATGATTGATTATATTTTCGCGATATTAATATTAGTTTTGATTGGGTTTATTTTATGGATAACTGAGGATAAAAATAAATTTGCTCAAAAACTTAAGAATAAAATTAGAAAGTAAAAACTAAATTGTTAAAACAAGCAGAATTTTTTTATTCATTACAATTTTTTAATCATGGTTCCGATCACCCCAAAACAGCGGAAAATTTTTATGATTTTATTACTTCATGGAATTTTCTTCATATAGAAAATATTAATGGATATATTAGCCTAGGTTTTGTTAGTTTGATTGTATTAATTTATTTTTCTGGAGTATTAAAACTAATCAATAAGCCTTCTTTTTCGAAGACTAAGTTATTTTTAGTAAGCATCGCAGTATTTTTATTAATTTTTGTTTTAGAAGGGCCAATTGATTACTTTGCAGAAGAGATGTTTTTTATTCATATGATTCAACATTTAACCCTTATGGTTATTATAGCGCCTCTGTTACTTTCTGCTAATGCTATGCCAGTTTTTATTTGGGGCACCCCTAAACCAATTAGAGGATTTATAGCAAAACCTTTTGCAGGAGAAACTAAACTAAAAAAAATGTTAAGTATTATTACTAAGCCTAGATACTCTCTAATTTTGTACATTACAAACTTGTACTTTTGGCATATACCATTTTTTTATAATTTGACTTTAACATACGATACATTTCATTTTATAAATCATGCACTATTTGTTTTTATGGCTTTGCTACTTTGGTGGCCAATTGTTGGCCCTTCCCCTGTAAGAACAAATCTTTCAAATCCTCAAAAAATTGTATATTTATTATTAGCAGTAACACCAAGTGCAGCACTATCTGCATTTATTACCCTTTCTGGAGACCCATTATATGCCTATGAATCAACTCCCTTGCATTGGAATATGTTGTCACACACTGAAGACCAGACTTGGGGAGGATTAATAATGTGGCTTCCTGGAAATTTTTTATTTTTAGGAGTTCTTACGATACTATTTTTCGGGTGGGCGAAACAAGAAGAAGAAAGCGCATTGCCAAGAGCCGATAATTAAAATGAAAAGAATATTTATTTTTATGCTGCTAATCATTGCTTGTTCTGGCTCAATTCAAAGTGTAGAAGGAACAATTTCCGGCTTAAAAAAAGGTGATAATATTGGTGATTTTATATATATAGAAATTGAGTCTAAAAGTGGAAAAAAGGAAAAATTATATTCTAACGGAAAAAGTTTTGGTCATTACACATATGACCATCTCGTATCACATCAATTATCGAATGATAAATTAAAAATAGATTATTCAGTTGATTCTGGAAAAAAACTAATAGAATCTATTCATGAACATAATCATTAACATTGATAGTCGATAAAGAAAATATAAATATTATTTTTTTCAACCATGGGGATATTGGAGGAGAATGGGACATAACGATCATATTACTTATGATTCACATACCTCTTATAGTTGCCGCAAAATTTGGTTCAAAAAATAAAAAGTTAAGATTTGGTTTAATAACAGTTTATGGAATTGGTATGTTTATTTTTTTATTACTATTAATATTTAATTCTGAGATATGATAAAAAGAGTCATTCAAATTTTAATATTACTAATACCTTTTATTATTTTGGCTTTTTTAATTTCTTGTTCAAATAATAATACCTCTCAATTTTCTGAATTTAAATTAGAAAAAGATTATAAAAAAATTGAATCATATTTAAATGGAAAAGATTTGATATTAGTAGAGCATAGAAGAACTTCTAATCAGCAGTTTTTACCTTCAGAGTCAGAATTATTGGAACCAGTATTAAAAATAAGCAATTTTCCAAACAGTAACATTAATTCAAAATGTTTAGATATTGGAATTGATATAAAAGATTCATTTAAAAATTATCCGTTGTTTGTTCTAAGTGAAAATAATAAAATTTTGGCGTATTTAGTCAGATTTCCAAACAGTACGGGCATCATTTCCGCTAATAAAAATTCAATACCTGTCATTTTACTTGATGATTTATTGGGTTATCTGGGCTGTTAAATAAATTAAACACCACTTTATGGTTTATAATCTATAATTAATTAAATTTATGTAAAGGAGATTTATGAAAAAATTTTATGCATTGGGAACTTATTCTCCTGAAAGCTATCAAGCTTTTATAGAGAACCCAGATCAAGATAGGAAGGCAGCCGTACAAGAGTTAGCATCATCTATGGGTGGATCAGTTTCAAATATAGAATTTCTTAGAGGTCCTTTTGATTTTATTGTGACCATAGAGGCCGAGAGTTTTGAAGATATGGCTGCTATAAAGATGGCAGTTGAGGCTCAGGGCGTAGGCGAAGTTGATATATTTGAAACAGTAGATATGAATTCTATTGCTAGAAAGGCTGGAAAAGCTCTTTCAAACTATTCTCCCCCATCTTCATAAGGTGAAAAAAAGAAAATTTGGTCATCATAATGATCTGTTATCAATAGTTGGTCTAGGAGGAATATCTATAAAAAATATTGGCCAAGAGGGGTCAAATAGCCTTGTTAATTATGCTTTTGATAATGGGGTAAATTATTTCGATGTTGCTCCAGGCTATGGAGATGCTCAAGAATTAATGGGCAAGTCATTGAAAGCCATAAGAAAAGATATATTCCTAGCCTGCAAGACACCAAGCAGAAACTCTAAGAAATCTCAAGAAGATTTAGAAAATTCTTTAAAACTTTTAAAAACAGATTATTTTGACCTTTATCAGCTACACGGGATGAAATCTGAAAAAGATTATGAACTTGTAAGTGCAAAAGGTGGTGCTTTAGAAACATTAATAAATGCAAAAAAACAAGGAAAAGTAAGATATATAGGTTTTTCGTGTCATTCAATTAAAGTTGCTCATATGCTTTTAGATAATCACGAATTTGACTCCATCCTTTTTCCTGTTAATTGGAACCTAATTTTAAATGCTGGATTTGGACCAGAAATACTAAAAAGAGCCGAAGAAACTAAAACCGAAGTGCTTGCTTTAAAATCCATGGCTGACACGATGTGGAAAGATAGTAATAGGGATTTTGAGAAATGTTGGTATAAACCTCTTAGTGATAAAAAAATGATAGATTTGGCTGTCAAATTTACATTATCCCAAAATGTTGTCTCATTCCTGCCCCCCGGAGATGAAAATTTATTTAAGATGGGACTAGAGGCAGCATTAAATTTTGAGAAAATTTCCAGTGAAGAATTGAACTTTCTTAAACATAAAACATTGCATTCTGACCCTATTGGTTCGTCTGAAGAAGTTTTTATTTAAGATAGTGAAAGCGAAGCGGGGGCATCATTTATTAGATATTTTTCTTGGAGGAAAAAATATTCTGCTAATTCACAACACCCCTTAGTTCACTAGTCTATAATAACCTATTGGTTTTATATATTTCTAGGGGCTTATGTCGTATTTTTCTTTCTAACTCGACATATAGGTGTTATCTTCAAGGGTACATAAAAAATCTACATGAGAGGCTAAATGAGTAATATAACAGTTGGACTAATTGGTTTAGGGGAAATGGGCTCCGCTATAGGTAGTTATCTAGTTAAATGCGGTATAGAAGTTATCTCAGATTTTTCTGAAAGATCTCAACAAAGTCAAAAAAGGAGTATTTCTTCAGGTATTATAAATTGTGAATCTTTGGAAAACTTGTGTTCTGAATCAGATATTATTTTTTCTATTATTCCTCCAGATAAATCAGAAACTGTTGCCAAAGATATTGTTGAAGAAAAAAGCAGAAATGAATTTCAAACTATTTATTGTGACTTGAATGCAATTTCTCCCCCAACTTCAATAAGAATAGGTGAGTTAATTTTAGGTGCAGGCATTGAATATGTTGATGGAGGAATTATAGGTGGACCTCCTGATGAAGAAGCTTTTCCTAAAGTTTATGTTTCAGGAAAATCAGCAAATAAATTAAAAAGTTTAAATAAAAAAGGGATTGATTTAAGAATACTAAGCGAAAAGATAGGTGAAGCATCTGCAGTTAAGATGTGTTATGCATCTGTTACAAAAGGGTCAACTGCCTTAATGACAGGAGCCCTAATTACCGCAAATAAATTAGGAGTCTTTGACACGGTAATGAAGGAATTCGAAGATTCTCAGAAAAATTTTCATAATGCTATGATAAAGGGAATTCCTAATATTACTCATAAAGCTTATAGATGGGTAGGGGAGATGCATGAAATTTCTTCAACGTTTAATAATGCTGGATTGGATGGTGGATTTCATAAGGAGTCTGCTCTAGTTTTTGATTTAATGTCTAATATTAGTAAGAATAAAATGCATGAAACTAAAAGCATAATTAATGAAATTTCTGATCTAACGTAGGTTTTTATGAATAAGAGAAAAGTTATTCCTGAAATTTTAAATAGGAAAAGTTCTGTGTGTTTTTCTGATAAGCCAGTTTCCTCTGAAGAAATTAATCTGCTTATTGAGGCAGCAAAATGGGCACCCTCTTCAAGAAATATGCAGCCATGGAAAGTGATATTTGTTAGTAAAAAAGATGATTCTTACAGTGATGTTTTGGCTTCACTTTCTGACTCAAATCAGGTTTGGGCTAAAAATGCAGAAATATTTGCAATATTTGCAATATTTGACGATAAGAATATTAATAAAAAATTTTTAGATATAGGATTTTGTGGTCAAAATATGATGCTTCAAGCTGAATATTTAGGTATAGCAACCCACCCTATGGGCGGCTGGAGTGAAGATCTAGTTAAGAAAGCTATAGGAATTCCTGAAAAAAATCATGTAGTTTTTGTGTTGGCGTTGGGAAAAAAGGGTGTTGCAGAAGAATTAGAACCCGAACTTAAAATAAGAGAAGAAAAAGAAAGGATGAGAGGCGATAATAAGGATAACTTTAATTTTTCAAATTGGGATTTTAATTAACTTATAAGACAAGAATCGAGATATATATGGAATTGTGGATTTTATTGCCGTTTTTTTCCGCTCTGATAATGGCTGCAGTAAATGTAGTTGATAAATTTTTTGTACTAGAAGGTGAAGACAACTTAAACTTCAGGTCATTTTGCCTTTATAGCGGAGGAATGCAATTAGTAATTTGCATTTCGATGTTTTTATTAGATCCATTTGGTTTTAATTCAGAAACATTTAACTCAAGTTTTTTATATCTAATTTTATCTGGAATGTTTTTTGGTTTGAGTTTAATTTTCCTTGTCAAAGCTATGGATCTAGAGGAAATATCAAGAGTTGAACCTATTTATTTAATCCATACAATAATTGTTCCAGTGGCAGGATTGTTCATATTGAATGAATCTTTAGGTTATTCAAAATATTTGGGTATATTTTTAATATTTATTTCATCTATATTTGCATCATTAAGATGGGAAGGAAAATTTTCTTCAATAAATAAAACTGCAATCATTAGTCTTTTATTAGGGGGTGTTCTTTTTGCAATTGCAAGTGTTCTTTTAAAACAATCTGTAGATGGTAGCAACTTCTCAACTACACAAGTTCTTAGCATAAGAGCTTTAGGTTTATTCATTTCTGCTGGAATCCCTATGTTTAGCTTTAAAAATGTTTCAGATCTTAATAGATTTTTTAAACATAGAACTAGAGGGCTAACTTTATTTATTGCTGAGACATTAAGCCCTTTATTTAGTATGTATATGATTGTTATAGCTTTAACTAAGTTAGATGTTTCAATAGTAAATGCATTCAATGGGGCTAGACCAATATTTGCTGTAATCCTTAGTGCTTTTTTAGCAGCAATGATTAAAAAAGAAGTTACTGAAAAAATAGATTTTCAAAATCTTCTTATTAAGATTATTTCAGGGTTATTGGCTGGCACAGGAATAATATTTTTAGCGTAAGTTAATAAGGGAATTCTATATCATTGCTTTTGGCATATTTGGCTTGATCAACTCCAAAATCTTCTTGTAATTGTATGCTTAACCCTCCATCAATTACTAGAGAATGACCTGTTATGAATGACGCTTCGTCAGAGCACAGAAAAGCTACTCCATTTGCTATATCTTCAGGCACACCTGTTCTTCTTACAGGATATTGCTCCTCAAAAAACTTTAAGCCCTTTGGCATTTCTTCCCACCTGATTTTCATTTTTTCTGTAACTATATGTCCTGGGCATATAGCATTTACTCTCACGCCCAAGGGGCCAAAATCACAAGCCATTTGCTTAGTCATTCCAATTACAGCCGATTTACCCGCTTCATAAAC
Source organism: Chloroflexota bacterium (assembly GCA_002721675.1). GTDB lineage: Bacteria > Chloroflexota > Dehalococcoidia > Lucifugimonadales > Lucifugimonadaceae. The sequence goes on from PBLC01000003.1 coordinate 12,751, forward strand.
AATTGCACCTTTTGACATTAATAACCCATGAACAGAAGAGATATTAATTATGTTTCCTTTATTCTTTATAAGTTCTTTTCCGGCAAATTTTGCACCTAAAAATAAGGCTTTTTGTAACATTGAAATTCCTTTGTCCCACCCCTCTTCAGATACTTCCATGGCAGATCCAGAGAATTCTGTAGAATTCCCTGTTGAAAATGCATTTTGAATTAAGTTGTCTATTCTTCCATATTTTTCAAGCGAAAATTCAACCATTCTTTTTATGTCTTCTGATTTGGAAATATCTGTTAATATAGTTTCGCACTCTCCACCCATATTGATTATTGTTTCGGAATTTTTATTTGCGTGAACCATATCAATATCTGCAATAACAATTTTTGAACCTTTTTCTGCAAATTTCCTAGCTATACCTCCTCCTATTCCAAGCGCTCCACCAGTGACAACAGTTACTTTTCCTGAAAAATCCATTTTTTCTCCTACAATTATTTTGATGATATTAAAAATTTATCTCTTTTAGATTACACTGTAAATCCTAAATATCTTCTATAAATATTGGCAAATTGAAAAAATTCAGAGGTAAAATTAGTTCAACTCAGAGAGACATTCTGATGTGGATGTGGGCTAACTTGATGCTTATCTCAAAAGAAAAACTTACATCTTCCGGGAATGAAAGATTTTTGGAGGATACGGAATTTCTAATTCCCTGGACACCAAATGAAAGTTTTAATTTAGAACTTAAAAAGGATAAGGATAGATATTCCAAGTCTCTTAAAGCATTAGAAGATAGAGGTTATCTAGTAAGAAAAAGAAATGGACAAAGAGGCGCAATAGCTTACGTGAGTTTTACTAGAGATGGCATATTTATTGTAAAAACTTGGGCTAGAATTGTTGATTCAGGCGAAGAAGATGAATTCGGTAATTTTGAAGATATAGAGCAGGGCTATGAAAGGCAGGACTCTGATTCAAATGAGGTCTGGGAAAGAGAAGAAGAATTCTATTAATCTTTATTTCTTTCTTCAACAAAGTGTATGATCTGTTCGATTATGCTGGGCAAAATTTCTCCAATGCTCTTCGGATTTCCTGGCAAGTTCAATATTATAGAATCTTTCCTTATGCCCGCCAACTGCCTGCTTAAAATTGCGTTTTTTGAATATTTTAAAGATTCATTTCTCATATATTCTCCAAACCCTGGCAACTCTTCTTCTATAGCTTCTCTAGTTGCATTAGGCGTTAAATCTCTTTTCGAGGGGCCCGTTCCACCAGTGGTAATAATTACATCTAATTTATACTTATCAACATACTCAATAATTTTCTCCTTTATTAATTCCAAGTCATCCGGAATTAAAATTGATTTTTCAATTGATATCTTCCCTAGACTTGATGAGGGATGATCATCTATGAAACTTGTTACAGAAGATATCCCCTTGTCTTCATAAACTTTTTTTGAAGCTCTATCTGAAATGCTTATTATTCCTATTGTTATCATTTAAAATATTTTATGTTCTTTAAGAATTATTTATTATACGATAATTTTATCTCTAAATAATTTATAAACTACAAGAAAGGGAAAAAATGGGAAAAATAGATATTTCAGTTCTGAATGATTTAACTGCTTTTGATTCTGCGACTGTGCAAAATGCGGCAATAAGGATAAGAGGGTATGTGCCCGAAGATCAAGATTATTCTGGCACTAGCATAAAAAGATATACAGGAGATGTTGCAACAATAGTAGGAATTGCAACTACTATCAAAGCAAAAGCATTAAATGAGCCAAGTTCAGACCCTGTCCCATGGAAAGATTATTATGAAAAAATTTCTGCTTTTGATTATCCATTTATCTCTATAATTGAGGATAATGATACCCCTAGGAACAGAGGAGCTTTGTTTGGAGATAATATGGCATTCATGCATTCATGTTTGGGGGCAGTTGGGTTAGTAGCATGCGGTGCAATTAGAGACGTTCCAGGAATCCAAAGGTCTGGGCTTAGCGTATGGGCCGAAGGACGGGTTCCAGGGCATGGACCATTTAACGTGATATCTTTAGGGGAGAAAGTTGAAGTTTCTGGACTGAATGTTAGTGAGGGTGACGTGCTTGTTGCAGATGCTGATGGAATAACTAGAGTTCCAGAAGAAATACTTGGAGATATAATAAAAGTTTGCGAGGAGGTTAGGAAAGATGAGGCTCAAATACAAAAGTTCTTTTCGGTAAAAGATAAATCGAGATATGCAAACTGGATCAGCAAAGATTACACTTAAGATTTAAGCGTCCTGAAGTCTTTTGAGGCGCCATAGCAAACCAAATGAACTATAACTGGTATTATTGCGGCAATAGTTATAGTAGCCACAATTCCTATTGATTCACCAAGTAACCCCCCTAATATAAATCCTAGCCCATAAGCCTGGATTACCGTAAAAAATAAACCGACCACTCTCCCTTTATGATCATCATCAGGGATGGTTTGAAGAAGAATTAATACTACAGTAAACCATATAATGTGAAAAAATCCTCCAATTATAAGCAAAAGTATTGAAAGATATATAGACGTAGATAAGGAGAAAAAGAATAAGACAATAGAGTAAATTATTATGCAAGCAACTATTGATTTAGAGTTTCTAAAAATTTTTGCAAAAAGTGGAAGCGCTATTGAGCCAATCATTGCACCAAATGCTTCACTAGAAAGCAGGGTTGCATAACCAGAAGCACCTGAACCTAGAGTATCTCTTGCGATTTTAGGTATTAAAGGTTGAGTTGCTCCCCAAAATAATATGGTAAAAGCTAGAATTAGCAGAATTCTAATATTTACAGATTTGTATGAATAAACAATACCCTCTTTAATAGATTTATCAACTCCTTTTTCTAAACCTTTGTCAGAATCATTTTTGGTTTCTTTTAGGTAAATAAACAACATAAATGCTGCTGCCACACTTATTAGATGCACAGCAGGCATTGAAAAGAATATTATTGTATTTGAAATTGAAGTAAAAAATATAGCAATTACTAAAGGACCCGTAGTACTAAGAAAGGCATTTATAAATTCGGTAATGGAATTTCCCCAAGTTAAATATTTAAAGCCAACAACATCTAAAATTAAATTTCTAGATGCGGTTACTTCTAAGCCTGCAGTTACACCTATCCCGCTAAAGCACAATATAATAAAAAAAATAGGATAAAAATTTGCATGAATAAAAATTGCAGCAAATAAGAAAAAAATAAAACTAATTATCCTAGCAATTAAAAACAGTTTTTTTCTAGAAAACTTATCGGCTAATTGACCACCTAATGGAGATATAAATATTACGAAAAAAGTTGGAATTGCAGCAATTAATCCTACCATGAAAGTAGAATTAGTCTTCTCTAAAATATACCAGTTAATTAGGTAATTTCTAAAAACCCACCCGCAGAATGCAAGACAGTTGGCAGTGATTAATAAAAAAAAATTTTTACTTAATAGTGGATTCATATCACGATATATAGCATAAAAAATAATATAATGGCAATACTAATATGAATCTTGATTAGCTAAATCTAATTTTCTGAATTTATTAGAAAAAAGCGCTAATAGATGAATTATTATTAGAGATGCCATTGCTATATAAATAGTTAATTTTATACCTATATGCTCTGCAATTAAGCCCCCTAAAATAGACCCCAATGCAATTGACACCATAAGTGAGAAATAAAACCCTACAATCCTGCCTTTATAGGGATCTTTAGTTATAGTTTGCAGGAAAACAAGCATAGAGATCCACCATATTGAATGAGAAATTCCCGAAGCTAATATTAAAATACTGCAAATAATTGGGGATGTTGAATTATAAATAAAAATAGCAAATATAGCGAAAAGCAAGGCACTAATAATAAGAATTTTTGAACCCCTAATTTTTATTATTGAAAATGTAATTAGCAATGATCCAATTGCTGACCCAGCAAAATATAGACCCGAAAGGATTGCATACCCACTTCCTCCAATATTTAGAACCTCTCTTGAGTGCAAGGGTAGAAGAGGTTGAGGGAAAGACCAGAAAAGCATCATGCCAAAACCAATCATGAGCAATATCAAGATGTTTTCAGTATCTTTTATATAAAAAATAGCGTCTTTTATAGTGACCTCTGAAAATTTTTTATCTATATTTATTTCTTTATCTTTAGGCTTAAAATTAATAAAAAGAAAATACCCAAAAACTAAACCAATTAATGCTATTACTGGAAGAGTCCAAAAAATTATAGATGAGGAAAGTATTGTAAGTAATAGTCCTATAGTTATAGGAAGTAATGCATTTAATCCGCTATTAAATAATTCTTTGTACCCATTACCTTTAGATATATTTTCAATTCCTAAAATATCAATTAGTAAATTTTGAGTAGATGCACTTTCCAAACTAGCTGTGAATCCAAACATTATTGAAGTGATTATTAAAAATGTAATTGATAAGAAATTTAGATTTACGGAAAGAGCCATTAGCACCATAATTACAAAAATTGCAATTCTTGCAATAAAAAACACTGACTTCCTGGAAACAGAATCTGCCAATTTACCTCCCAAAGGGCTAAGCAGCGGTAAGGTCATTGTGGGTATGGATGTAATTAACCCAACGAGTAGAGTTGAATTTGTCTGATCTAAAATATACCAACTTACTATTGTTCCTCGAGCAACAAAAACAGAAAATCCAAACCCATTAGCAATTAAATATAATAGAAATACTATGTTTTCTTTAAGGGACATTTTTAATAATAACTATTAATTTATTTCCACTTTATTGTGCAACCTACAGCATCAGTAATTTCTACACTTGCTTTATTTCCCTTAACAATATTATCAAGAGCATCCATTAAATATGAAGAATTTACAGCAGATTCATCTTCGTAATTATCATCAATTGCGCCTGTATATCTTAGCAAGCCTAAGTTATCAAAAACAAAAACTTCTGGAGTGCGTTCAGCGCCGTACATTTTGGCTATTTCTTGAGTTTCGTCGTATAGGTACGGAAAGTTAAATTTTTTTTCATCGTGCCTTTCCTTCATTTTTTCAAAACTATCTTCAGGGTATGCATCAGAATCATTGGAACTAATCATGATAATGCTAACCCCATCCTTAGAATATTTTTCTTGTATATTGATTATTCTGTTCTCCCAAGCTTGGGCATAAGGACAGTGATTGCAACTAAAAATTAAGACTTTTATTTTTCCTAAAGAGGGTAAGTCTAAACTATATTTTTGCCCATCAGTTGCTGAAAGCAGAAAGTTTATATAAGGATCATTTATTTTTATATTTGGCATTTTTTCCTTTTACTAAGCCTTTATTAAGACTTTTTCTAGTTTATTTTTTGACGGGACCGGCGAAATCCCTCCTTCATCATTAATGAATGTTCTGCAGTTTTCTAATCTGTATAAATTTGAATCTATAGGTTCAAATTGTATATTATTTATATAAATAGTAGGTGAGCCAGAGAACTCCCAATTCTTAGCCTCTTGGTCATTTTTTAATAATTTAGTTGATAGATTAGCCTTTAAATTATTTTCTTCTATTATTTCATTTATTCTTTGAACCGTAGGTTCCAATGATGGACATGAATTATTATGTAATATTAATAAATTAATGACCATTTATTAATTTTCCTGAACTTGCACTATTTTCTTTTAATATTTCTTTAAATATTATTTCCACTGCGCTCGGTTTGCATCCAGTAATTTTTACGAATGAATCTGTTATCTCTTCTACTAATTGTTTTTTTTGGGTTTCATCTCTACCAGGAAACCATAAAACTTCTATATAAGGCATATTAAAGAAACTTACCTTTCCCTTCAGCAATCTGGCCAGCCGTAGGGCCTCTATGCTGGTGTATATGAGAATGATCTCCCTCCAGCCTTTTCGCCATAACGTTTGGGTCTACTGGCCAAGGAAGCACATTACTAACTTTCGCCCATTCTTCCCATTCTATACTCATTTCTTTTACTTTCTGTTTCTCATTAGTAGATAGGTCATTTAATTCTGTCCTATCTTCGTTCATATTGAAAAGTTCCCATTCTTTTCCAAATTCTCTTACAAGTTTCCATTCTCCTTTTCTAATTCCCTGATTACCTTCGTGCTCCCAATACATAGGTTTTTGACGTGACCACTTGTTAGTTAACAATGATAAGAAACTTTCTCCTTCTATAGGTTTAATTTTATTGCCGTTATATTCAGTAGGATATTTACCTCCTGCAGCCTCAATTGAAGTTGCAGGTATATCCATAATATGAATATATTCAGATTCTATCCTTGACTCTTTAATTGCTGCAGGCCAATGAACAATTAATGGGGCACTTATCCCTCCCTCGTGTATCCATCTTTTAAATAGACGAAAAGGACTGTTACTAACGTTTGTCCAAGGGGTTTCATAACTTTGGAAAGTTGTTCCTGGGCCAGGTCTTAAATTAGGTATGTTCCCAACTCTAACCTTCTCTCCATTTATTGTGTTAGTTTCCCATTGTGAAGTGTTACTCCAATCTCCATCTTCTCTCATCAGCTCTGCGCAGCCTCCATTATCAGACATGAAAAATATTAAAGTATTTTCTAATTGGTTATTATTGTTTAATGTTTCAATCACTCTTCCGATTCCTTGGTCCATACTATCAATCATTGCTGAGTATGCTGCCATTTTAGAATCTTCCCAGTCAGGGTATTTAGAATCTTCCCAGTCTCCCACATCTGAATCTCTTGGAGAAATAGCCCATTTAGAATCTATTATTCCTAATCCTTTCATCTCTTCATGCCTAGCAGTTCTAAAATAGTCCCAACCTTTTAGATATTTACCTTCATATTTTGCTATATCTTCTGGTTTGGCATGAAGGGGCCAATGAGGGGCAGTATATGATAAATAAAGAAAGAAAGGATTATTGTTTTTCATAGAGCCATTTATCATTTCACAGGCTCTGTCAGACATCGCATCAGTAAAATAATAATCTGGATCATCAACATCAATAAATTTATCTCCATCCATAAGGCTTTCAGGCCTAAAAAAACTGGAAGCTGCATCCATTATTCCATAAAAATTATCAAAACCTCTTTGAGTTGGTAATGGGTGGTTGTCTGTTCCAGCTTGCCACTTTTCTTTTTCTCTTGGATCCCAGCTTCCACCTAAATGCCACTTTCCTGACAAATATGTATCATAATTTTCTTGTTTTAAAACTTCTGCAACTGTGACACATTCATTATTTATAAAGCCTCTGTAGCCTGGTGCACCTAAATCTCCAGATAATTGGCCAACACCTGCTTGGTGACCAGTCAATCCGGTCATTAATGATGCCCTGGAAGGGCTGCACCTAGCCTGATTATAGAATTGAGAAAATTTAATTCCATTATTTCCTAAACTATCAATATTAGGAGTCTTAATCTCTGACCCATAGCATCCAAGATCCGAATATCCAAGATCATCAGCAAGAATAATAATTATGTTCGGTTGATCTTTTTTTGGTTCGTTCATGTTTTCCAGCTTCCTAAAACATCATTATTAAATTGATCTACTGCCTGAGATATATCAGCAAAAGTCACAATCCCAACCAAACTCCCTAATTGCATTACAGGGAGCCTGCTAATCTTCTGATCAGCCATTACTCTTGCTGCTTCCATAACATCGGTTTCAAAATCAGCCGTATATACTGGAGAAGTCATAACCTCAAAAACCGTGCAATCTTTCGGGTCTTTCCCAGATCCTATACATTTTGAGGTAATATCCCATGTCGTAACTATTCCTTCAACACTGCCATTTTGCATAGCAACTAGAGATCCTATGTTTAACTCTTTCATTGTAGCCGAGCAGGCCGTTACAGTTGAGGTAGGAGAAATCGTACCGACTTTTTTTGTCATTATTTTATTTATTTTCAAAAATCACTCCCAAACAATAATATTAATATCTAGTATAGATTTTTATATCATTTTGAAAAGAGGTAATTTATGAATATATTAATCACAGGGATAACAGGAAGAATTGGGACTAATGTTGCAAACTTCTTAATAAAATCTGGCCATAGTGTAACTGGGTTTTCTTGGAGTAAAGATCAAAAAATTAAAAAAATGGAAAAACTTGGCTGTGAGATTGTGGTGGGAGACTTAGAAAATTATGATGATGTGAGTAGGGCAGTAGCAGATAATGAGGTAGTTCTTCATATGGGCGCAGCATTTCAATCAGGAGGTCCGTTTTCTCCTAATCAATATTTCGATATTAATACTAAAGGCACATTTAATATACTTGAGGCATGCTTGAAGAGCAGGAACTTAAAACACCTTATTGTTACTAGCACAGACTCAACGATTTCTAAATATCCTGAAAAAAAATTAACAAAGCCTATTTCTGAATTTGATCTACCTCAAGATACTACTGAATGGTATGGATATTCTAAAATTCTTGCAGAAAATTTATCACGTAGATACTACATTTCAGAAAATTTACCAGTTACAATTCTTAGATTTTCAAATGTTTTTGGGCGTTTTGAAGTATGTAGGTGGAATCAATTTTACACCGGACATTACCTTGAAACCTTAAGGGATTCTAAGTATTCAAATAAAAAAGAACTAATCTCCGAGTTAGAGGATCATATTTCCCAAGGAAAACAACTTATAATCCCTACATCTGGAGGGGACTCTTGGAAAAAACATGTGATTGACATAAGGGATATTGTGCATGCTTATGATTTAATGATTTGCAACAAAAATACTTTTGGGTCAACTTATCAAATTGCAGGTCCCAATAGTTTTAAATGGGAGGATGTTGTACCTAAGTTGTCAGAATATTTAGATCTTGGTTATTGCAAAGTAGAGTTACCCATCACGCCAACTTTTTATGAATTTGATTTAACTTCTTCAATTAACGATTATGGGTATAGTCCCAAATGGGATGTTATTTCAATGATTGAAGATGAATTAAAATCAAATGATCAAAACTTTGGAGATGTTGTTCCAACTGAAGCTGACTTTAGGAGAGGTTATCAGGTTTAAATGAGTTGCTTCTAAGAATAACTATAATGTAAAACGAAATCATCAAAATTCCAATTATTCCTGGCAAATAAAGTTTATTAGTTAGAGAGGTTGTTATAAAGAAGATTGGGAGCAAAAGATTTACTGATATTGGAAAAAGTGAGTTATTCCATGTTTTCCAGGGCAGGATACTAATAAATAAACTAACCAAAAACCAACCAAAAAAATTCTCAATAGGTACCCCATAAAATCCACCTGTACTGTCTGCCCATATCCAATAATTTAGTGGGCCCGACATTAAAGGGTCAATTAGTAAATCGTAAGAAGTAGTAATAGACGAAAATACGAAAGGAAAAAATATCTTCCTGATTCTTAAAAATGAAGTTAAATCTAAGGCTAAATTTGTAACAATTATCCAAGCACATATAAGGACTACTGGTACTCCCATAACCTGTATGCCTAACTTTGAAGTATAGTTATATTCTCCATAAGGAAAACCAGTTATTATTCCTATAATTTCAGAAAAGAAACCTATTATTCCAGCCAAAAGAAGTAAATATATAGTCCTCTTTTTTTGATTAACTAGGCAAAGAAGGGATGCAACAAGTATAAAAACTGGAGGCGTCCATTCAGTATTTTTAAACATCTCTGGGCTTAAGAATTGAATTAATATTCCCCCAGCAAAGAGCACCAAAAAAAATGCTAGAATTGACAAACTTAATATTTTTTTAATAATCATTTTTTATTAAGTCAGTGGTTATTTTGGATGATTTAATCACAGTTGGGGTCCCTCCACCTGGATGGGTAGTCCCTCCAACATTATAAAGACCTTTAGTTTTTTCCTTATTAGGATGCCTAAAAAAAGAATTTTTGATTCCATGAGAATTTTTCCCATATAGAGAACCTCCGTATGAATTATGTTGATTCATAAAATAATTAGGTGTTTGAATTTTTTCGACATCGATTATAGATTTTTCCAAATGAATATTTATTTTTTTTAATTTATTTAAGACCTTGTTTCTGGCTAATTCAATCTCTGCATCGGTCCAAATATTGCTTGTAGCTGGCGAGTTAGCCATTATAAATAAATTTGAACAATTTTGTGGCGCAACACTTTCGTCTGTTGCTGTAGGATTGCAAACATATATTGTTGGGTCTTCAGGAAATTTTTTTCTTTTAAATAAATCATCAAATTCTTTTTTATAATCTTTAGAAAAAATAATATTGTGGTGCTTTAAATCTATCTTCTTTTTTAATCCTAACATCAGCACAAATCCAGATAATGAATAATCGTCTATATTTTCATTCAATTTTTGATTTTTGTATTTATTTAGATTTGATATGTCTGTATTATTTATAACTATTTTTGTAGAAATTTGGCCTTTGGAAGTTTCAACTCCAGTAATTTTATTATTAGAAATTTGAATATTTTTAACAACACAATTTTTTATAATTTCTACCTCATTTTCAACTAAGAGTTTTTCTAAGGATTCTATTAATTTATAAATTCCTCCTTTTATGTACCAACTCCCAAAAGCGTACTCTATATAAGGGATAACAAATAACATGCCTGGAGTGTTTTCTGGAGAAGAGCCAACATAAGTTGGATAGCGCTCAAAAATCTGTTTAATTTTTGGGCTAGAGAAAGTTTTATTTACCAAAGATTTATAACTCATAAGTGTGCGTAAATAAGGAAATTTAATAAGATCTCCTATTTTTATATTTTTAGGAACTCTGCCCATGGGAAAATTAAGAAAAGTCTTGTCTGATAATTCATAAATTTTTGCCCCTATAGACAAGAAATTATAAAAGTTTTGAAAGTCCTCACCCACTTTGTCTAACTCTTTTTTCATCAAATCAAGAGAAGAAAAATAATCAACTTTATTTCCGTCATCAAAAAAATATCTACACATTGGGTTAAGTTTGATAAGTTCAATATGCTCATTGATATTTTCACCAATATCTTTAAAAAATTCATCAAAATAATCAGGAAGAGTGATTAGAGAAGGGCCTTGGTCAAATTTGTAACCTTTGCTGCTGAATGAGGTTATTTTCCCCCCTAAAGATTCATTTTTTTCTATTATAGATACCTTGTATCCAATTTTAGATAACCTTAAAGCTGTACATATTCCGCCTAATCCAGCCCCTATTATTATTACTTTGTTTTTGTTATTTGATTTGTTTACCATACTTTCTGTCTTTCCATTCAATTCCGCCCATGAAATTATACTTTATAAAAGAAGAGATACTAATAAAAAGAAATATTGTTTCTGCAAATGAATGAAATAAAAATGACCACCAAGGGTGTTTGAATTTAAATGAAAAAATAATCCTGATAAACATAATAATTACACCGCATATAAATATTACAAAGTTATTAGTTACTCCTAATAAATATAGCGGGACTGCAATGACTGGTAAATTAAAAATAATAAAATTAAATATATGAAAACCAAAAAAATATAAATTATTTTTAAATGCGGGGTATGCATTTTTTTCAAACCCTGACCAGATTTTTGAGAAATTATCATACATTCTTACTTTTATAATATTCATCCCATTTATACAGTAAGATAATTCGCCATTATCTCTCCATTTTTTGGCTAAGTCAGTGTCTTCAAAAAGAGAGTCTTTTACTAAATTGTGACCTGTTAGTTTATCGTAAATTTTTTTATAAAAAATTATGCACGCTCCATGAGCAATACCAAGCGAGCGCCTATTAGAATTTTTAGAAAGCATGGCAGGAAATGAAGTAAATACAATAAAATTCAATAAGGGCATTAAAATTTTTTCAATTATTGTTTTTGTTTCAATTTTTGGCCAAGCAGATACCATAGAATATTTATTCTCAACTATAAAATTAACTAGGCTATCTATACCATTTCTCTCTAATTCTGTATCTGCATCAATGAATAATATTAAGTTTGATTTGGCATATTTTGATAATTGAAAACACGCAAAAGATTTTCCAGACCAACCTTTTGGCCTTTCAGTTCCATTTATAATTTTTAGTTTTTTAATTTTTTTGGATAATTCTTCTAATATTTTTTTTGTTGAATCAGTAGAAGAGTCATCTAATACTAAAACTTCATTTATAAAATTTTTATCGAAATCAATTGAATTTATACATTTTTTGATATTATCTTCTTCGTTTCTAGCAGGGATAAGAATTGATAAACTTTCTTTTATTTCTCTATTATCTTTATTATTTTTCCAATAAGTAAAATTAATAACAGAATTAATTAGAATAATTATCAAAAATGAAAGAATGATTACAGATAAAATATAAATCATGCTTTTTCAATTAATTTAATTATTTTTTCTGGGGATTCTTCTATTGGTAAGTGGCCAGTGTCAGGAATAATTACTGATTTTAGATTTTTCCATATTGAAGAGTAGTAATCCAAACTTCTTAAGGCTGCCTTAAATGTATTTTCGCCGTTTATAATTATTGGAGCACATTTGATGTCTTCCATTACATTAGTGCCCTCAAGTTCTACAAGCATCCTTAAGTAACTCAGGGAAGTTTCCTTATCTATGTTTTTGAATGAAGATGTCATGTCTGTCTCCTCTTTCCTTTTCCCTTTTAAAGAAAAATTTGTAAAAACTCTTCCCAGTGGATTTTGAAATGTGGTTGAGTAAGCATAATCACCAATAAATTTATTAGTAAAAATTTTAAAATACCAAGGAGCTTTAGAGAAAGGATCAATCAACAATAAATTTTCTACATTTATCTTCTTCGATTTAGACAATAATATTGATATTAACGCTCCACTACAATTCCCAATAATATCAACTTTTTTGTTAGTCAATCTTGTAATTTCATCGGCTAATGAGTCAATAATCTCGCTAATTTCCCAATTTGAAGGCTTTGAAGATTGGCCATATCCAGGCAAATCAAAATTAATCATCATAAATTCCCCATTTAGATTCTTTTCAATTGGCAAAAATGTATTATGAGTCCCTCCCCAGCCGTGAATTCCAATAACTATTTTTTTATTTTCAGGACCAAATTTCTTATGAAATATCATGCATTATCCTTTCAGAAACTAATTTACCACCTAATGTAACCATAGGGAGTCCTGTGCCAGGGTTAGTGCTTGCCCCAACAAAGTATAGCCCCCTTATATTTTTTGATTTATTCGCGTCTCGAAATGGACCAATGTTAAATAGGTTGTGTGATGATCCAAATGCGGAGGTTTTATACAATGCAAATTTAGTTTTCCACTCATCTGGCGTTAATACTTTCTCAAATTCAATATCTTTTTCATTAAGATCTATATTATGGTGATTAAATTTTTCAAAAACTTTATCTTTTATCTTTTTTATATCATTACTGTAAATATTTTTTTGGTCACTTTTTTCTGTGACTGGCAAAGGAACAAGAACAAACATAGTACTTTTTCCTTTCGGGGATAATGAATTATCTGATGTTGATGGTGAGCTAGTATAGAAAGGCATACCTTTTGGAAATTTTTTATTATAAAAAAGATCTTCAAAAGAAGATTTATAATTTTTTGGTAGAAAAATCATATGATGAGGAAATTTTGTTTCCTTTTTTATTCCCCAGTAAAAAGTCATAACTGAAGGGGTCATTTGAGTGCCTTCAAAATTTTGTGAATAGGCACTATTAATTAACTTTTCGTGAGTAGTTGCTAAATCTGCGTTTGAAATAACAAATTTGTGATCATAAAAATCTCCATTTGTATTTATTAATCCTTTCACCTCTCTTTTCTCATTAATAACAATTTCTGATATTTCATTACTTTTTTTTATAGTGACATTATTTTTTATGAGCAATTCTTCTAGTTTTTCAATCAGTGAGTATATTCCGCCTTTAGGCATCCATAATCCATAAGCAATTTCTCCGTATGGCAAAATAGAAAAAAAGCCAGGTATTTTAAAAGGAGAGCCCCCTAAGTACATTGCATAAGACCCAAAAGCTTCTTTAATATATTTACTTTTAAAGTGTTTATTTAGGTCAGAATACATAGACTTAAACATGCTGCCAGAGATTAGTTCTTTAAGCCCCAATCTTGATCCCCATGTTAAAGGATTATCAAGATTAGTATTTAATAATTTCTCAAATGCTGTTTTATATCTTATAGAATTTATTTTTAAGAAAGATTGCAGGCCATTTATGTTTGAATTTTCAAGTCTGGATACTTCTTTTGATAAATTAGGGTAATCAGAAGTTACAGAAAAAGTTTCTTTGTCATCCCATAAAAATTTAACACCAGTTTCAATTTTAATAAGATCTAGATGAGCATTTAAGTTCTCGCCTAAAGTTTTAAATAATTCTTCGAAAACCCATGGATAATTAAGTAAGGAAGGCCCCATATCAAACCTGAATCCATCATTTTCAATAATGTTTGCTCTGCCTCCAAGTGTTTTATTTTTTTCATAAATAGTTACTTCAAATCCATTTTTTATGAGATAGATAGCTGCAGAAATTGAGCCCATACCCCCACCAATTATTCCTATACTTTTAGAAACATTATTTTCTATCATGATTTTATATAAGCAATGGGGAGTTTCCAGTATTTACTTGCTGGAAGGGCGCCTAATTTCTCAGACCAAGATAAACTTTCTCTGTTTTTAATATTGGTTCCTCTAGTAATTATTCTTTCATTTAATTTTCCATATAATTCGATACAAGCTTTTATTGCTATCCTGCTTTCTTTTGAAAAACTATCGACACCCTTTTTGGATTCTTGGTAATACTGATTTGCTATAGAAGCCATTTCTTTTCTAGCAGAGTTAATTTTAATTGTATTTTGGCTAACATTTTGATGGTAATCTTTAATAGAAATTTCATTATTTCTTAGAATTGTTTTTGGAATATAGACCCTTCCTCTTGTTAAGTCTTCATTGATGTCTCTAATAAAGTTGGTTATTTGGAGAGCTATTCCCAATTCTTTAGAGGATTGCAAAGTTTCATTAAAATTGGTTTCTTCGCTACTTCCGTAAACGTAAGCAAGGAAATAGCCCACGACAATTGCGCTTCCAAAAACATAGTTATTTATTAGATCGTCGATATCTTCAAATTCTTTGGGATTAACATCAAGCTCCATAGCGTCTAAAAAAGAATTGTAATATTCAATTGGTATTGAATATTTTTTAACAACTTCTGCAAACCCGGCAAGCAGAACAGGGACACCTGCGCCTAATGATTCTTCAAAGGATTTGGTTTGAACTGCAATATGATAATGCTTTCTCCATTGGCCTAATAAGCGTTTCTTTTCATTATTTTCTATATCAAAAGAGTCTACAATTTCATCTGGGAACCTGACCGAGCCATAAACAAGTTCGACCTCATCTCTCATAGATTTTGGTAAAAATCTTGTAACTATAAAAAAACTTGTGCTATGAGATTTTAAAACTTTTCTGGAATAATTTACCGCTATTTCTAAGCCATTATCCATACTATTTAATTTAGAAATTTCTTCTATATATTTGAGTTCAAAAGATCTCCATTCGCTTGGAGTCCATTCGCCCATAAACTTAAACTTTTTTTGATCTTTATCCATAATCTAATTAAATTAATATTATTATCGCATAAAAATTAACCCTAAGTTGGAATGAAATTTGGTAAGCGCTACTAGAAGAGCAGTTTGGAATGGAGATTTTAGTTTTTTCATAGTTGAGGAAGATATTCCTAAACTTAAACGCGAACAAGTTCTTGTTAAAGTACTTTGTTCAGGTAATTATTTTTTAGAAGCTGTAAATTGCCTTTCCCGTTTAGATTTCACAAATTTTAAGGGAAAATTTTATTCATTAGATAATATAGTTGCAGGATTTAAAAATTCTATAGATGCTAATGATATAAAAACTTTTATAAAGTCGCATTATTAATTTGAATTAAAAGATAAGGAGTTTAGATGCTAGAAAGATTTCACGTACCTAATGATCAAGCAATATTCATCAAACCTAAGGACATTTTAAAGACTGTTGCTAGTATTTTTGAAAAAGTGGGGTTGCCAGATCAGGACGCCTTGCAGGCCGCAGAAGTACTAGTGTATGCAGATTCTAGGGGGATAGATAGCCATGGAGTTAGTAATATGTTGCGAAGTTACGTTGATAGTTTTAATCAAGGGCATTTGAACAATAATCCTAAGTGGAGAATAAAAAAAGAATTCGGTGCAGTTTGCACTATAGATGGAGATGGGGGGCTTGGTTCTGTAGTTGGACCACATGGAATGAGGGAGGCTATAAGCAGAGCTAAAGAATTCGGAATTGGGTCTGTTACGGTTATGAATAGTGGTCATTTTGGAGCAGCTGCATACTATGCAGATCAGGCTGTAAAATCTAATATGATTGGATTAGCTACAACAGGTGGTGGTGTGGGTATGGTGCCAACTTTCGGTAGAGAAAAATTACTAGGATTAAATCCAATATCAGTCGGTGCTCCTACAAAGGTTAATCCTCCTTTTATATTTGATGCTTCAACAAGTTCTGTTGCGGGTAATAAAATTGAATTAGCAAAAAGACTTGGAGTTAAAGTGCTTCCAGGGTGGATCTCAGATAAAGATGGGTCGCCTATTATGGAGGAAGTTAATATTCCTGAATATGACAATCCGCAAGATAAACCAATGATACTGCCATTTGGAGGCACCAGAGAAATAGGCTCTCATAAAGGATATAGTTTTTCCGTGATAGCAGAAATATTATGTGGAGGCCTTGGAAATAATGGGCTTGGTCCACTAAGAAGAGACATGACAGCTCACCATTTTACGGCTTACAATATTGAAGCTTTTGGAGATCTTCAAGAGTTTACAAAAGACCTAGATGACTATTTGACAAAACTTAAAGAAAGTAAGCCTGCCCCTGGGCATGACAGAGTTGTTTACGCAGGACTCCCAGAACACGAGGAAGAAATTCATCGCAGAGAAAAAGGAATTCCTTATCACCCTGAAGTTATAGATTGGTTTAGGGATATTTGTAGAGAGCTATCAATTGAATTTAACCACTAGGCAAGGAGTATGAATGCATTATCAAAACGAAAGAAATTTCGGATGCAGGGTTTCTGATGATTGGGAATATAGAGGCAACAAGGTTGCAATTATAGAAAATGAAAAAATTAGAGTAATAATTTTGGTAGATAAAGGTGCTGATGTCTATTCATTTGTACATAAACCTTCCGATATAGATTATATGTGGAGAAGTGTTTGGGGGGTAAGGGATACAAGGAAATTTTTAGCAACTACAGGCGAATCCTCTTGGGCAGATACATATGAAGGAGGCTGGCAAACTTGTGCGCCGACCGCAGGAAATCATACTGAAGAGTACCGAGGGGCCCCTATAGGGCAGCATTCAGAAATGAGCACTATGCCTTGGGATTGCCAAATTATTGAAGATTCACCTGAAAAATGTTCAATTAAGTTTTGGGTAAGAACATACAGGACTCCATTTTTTATGGAAAAAACCTTTAGCGTTAGATCTAATAGCCCTTATCTTGATATTGACTACAAACTCACTAATGAATCTTCTGAAACAGAAGAGTGTGTATGGTTAGAGCATATAGTTTTTGGAGACCCTTTTTTGGACCAAAGTTGCAGAATTGATATGCCCAATCCGAAAATTTTTAATTGGTCTGAAGATACTAAAGGAGCAAGATTAAAAAAATATGAAAAGGGAGAATGGCCTTATACTGTTTCAAAAAATGGAAAAAAAGAAGATATGAGAGTAGTGCCTCCCAAGGATTCAAAACTTGAAGACCTAGCAATGTTTCATGATTTTCAAGAAGGTTGGTATGCGGTCACAAACACTTCAAAAGGGGTAGGGATAGGAATGCTTTTTGATAAGGACATTTTTAATTATGTATGGAACTGGCAAGTTTTTGGTGGTGGGTCAGGCTATCCGTGGTATGGAAGGCACTATAATTTGGGTTTAGAATTATGCACTAGTTTGCCAGATGGTTCTGGATTCCCTAACTCAACTGACAAAAAAACGTCTATTAAAATAAAAAGTGGGGATTCAATTAAGGCAAATATTAAAGCAATTACGTATCATAGCGATAAAGGGGTGGCGAAAATTAATTCAGATGGAAGTGTTATTGAAATTAGAAAGGAAGAGAAATGAGAGCTCTTGTTTATTACGGAAACAAAGATGTAAGACTCGAAAGTAATTGGGAAGACCCTAAAATATTAAATGATAATGATGCAATAATAAAGGTCAGTTATACAAGTATTTGTGCAACAGATATTGAAGAGTGGCAATTTGGCCCAAATTATATTCAACCCGAAGATACCCCAGTTGTTCATGGCCATGAGATTACAGGGGAAGTAATTGAAATTGGGAAGAATCCAACTGCCTTGAAAATAGGGGATAAGGTGGCAGTAAATAATGTAATTCACTGTAATAGTTGTTTTTGGTGCTTAAAAGGGCAGGGAGGAGCCTGCGTATCCATGAAGGTAGCCGGCTTTCATTACGATGGAGGTTTGGCTGAGTACATGAGATGGCCTTCAGATCACTTAATTAAAGTTTCTGACTCTACACCTGATGAGCACGGGGCTTTAATTGAACCTACATCAGTAGCATGTCACGCTGTAAGAAAGTCAGGGGTTAGGCCTGGAGATAATGTGGCAGTAGTCGGGTGTGGAACTGTAGGATTGCTTACTATTCAAGTTTTAAAAGCTTCAGGTGCTAACGTTGCAGCAGTAGATATAAGACCAGAAAGTTTGAAGCTCGCAAAAGATTTTGGAGCAGATTATACATTTGATTCAAGAGATAAAGAAATTATAGAAAAAATGATTGAAGTTTCAGATGGTATAGGCCACGATATTGTTTTTGAGACAGCAGGATCTGCTGAAGCTCCCAAAATTTCCATTGATTACACTAGAAGAGGAGGAAAAACTATATTGGTAGGAATTTATTCTGCACAACCTAAAATGGACTTTAATCAGATTGTGTTTTTTGAAAGAGAAGTTATAGGTTCGGTTGGTTCTGCGCCTGGAGATATGGAGGCAGGCGTTCGATTACTAAATCAAGGAAAAATTGACCCTGCTCCATTGATATCTAATATAATTTCCCTAGATAATGTAGTTGAGGAGGGCTACCAAAAAATGGCTAGCAATTCTAAAGGAATATTTAGAATTTTGGTAAAGCCTTAATATATACATGTGGATAATTCAGATAACAAAGTTTTAAGACTTAATAATTTTGAGGATTTTGGCCCCTCGAGATTAAAATTGCTAAAGCATATTGAGAACGATTGCTTAGAATATTTAGTAAGTGTAGGCTACTCTTACGTTGACCCTCCTATCCTAGAGTCGGCCGATTTGTTTTTAAAGAAATCGTTGGGGAGCACTTCATCATCTACATATACTTTTATGGATTTGGAAAATCGGTTAGTTAGTATGAGGCCAGATTTTACAGCTTCAGTTATAAGATTAATTTTTGATAATTACAAAGAAGAGAGTTTTATAAGTAAAGCATGCTACTCAGGCCCAGTTTTTAGATATGAACCTGCAACCTCTGATTCAGTTCAGTTATATCAAGTGGGTGCTGAATTTCTTGGTCAAAAAGGAAATAAATCTGACTTAGAATTGTTATCTAATTCGATAAAATGCTTAGATCTGGTTGGTATAAAAAATTATAAGATTGATTTGGGTCATGTTGGAATAGTAAGAGAATTAATTCTACAAAAAGGCTTTGGAAATTCCATTGCAGAGTTAGTTTTAAATAACTTGCAAAATTTTTATGAAAAGGATTGGGAAGAAAATTTAATTTTCAAGGCTAAGCAATTAAACTTAATTAACCTGAATAACAAAGAAAAAGATTCTTTAATACCTGAAGATATACTAAGTAAATATAAAGATAAATTAAGTTCAGATTTAGGTATGAGAGCCCAAGAAGACATTATTAATCGTTTTGTTAGCAAGGTTGCCAGTCAGGTAACAATTGAAGAAATTAAAGAATGCATTAATTTAGTTAAAAAAATTATGAATATGTCCATTAAAGAATTTTTAAATAATGATAATGAAGTTAATTTTGATAGCGATAACTGCAGAGATTTCAGAAATTTGCTAGGGAATTTGCAGAATATTTTAGGTGAAGAAAGAGCGTTAACACTGAACTTAACTCTAACCAGAAATCTTGCTTATTATAATGGTATCGTTTTTGATATTAAATCAGACAAAGATATTATTTTAGGTGGAGGAGGAAGATATGATGATCTGCCTTCAAGGTTAGGTTATGATTTTGACCAAGGTTGCCTTGGATTTGCAATAAATCTTACAAAAACTACTGAGGTTATTGGGTACTAATGAATAGTAAATTAAGTGAAAAATTAAGAATTCTTTTGCCTTCGTCTGGATCTTTAGCGGAAGGATCTATTAGTTTTATGGCGCAAAAAGGAATAAACATTGAAAAAGAGAGTGATAGGAAATTATTTGGAAAAATAAAGGGCTTTCCAGAAGTAGAAATTTTTTTTCAAAGATCTGGTGACATACCTTTAAGTATAGACAGAGGTATGGGGCATTTTGGAATAACAGGATTAGATAGATATCTTGAGCATTGCGAAGGTTCTAAAAATTCATGCGTAATTAAAGATAATTTAAAATTTGGAGATTCAAAACTTGTTGTTGCAGTGCCGGATGGTTGGATAGATGTAACGTCAATTTCCGATTTAGTAGAAGTATGCTATGAGTTTAAGCAAAATAATAACAACCTTAGATTAGCTACTAAATACCCGAATCTTGTGAGAAGAAAGTTAGATGAATTTGGAATAACCAATGTTGTGCTAGTTACAGCTTCTGGCGGATTAGAAGCAGCGCCTATGATTGGCTATGCTGACATAATTGCTGACATTACTGTTACCGGGAATACCATGAAAGAAAACAATCTAAGGCCGCTACTAGATGGAGTTTTATTTAAGTCTCAAGCGGCATTTATTTCATCCAATCTCATTCCTAACAAATTAAAAAAATCATCTAATGCGATAATAGATAAAATTAATTTATGAGGTATTTTTGAAAAAGATAATTGGTAAAATTGAATCAAAAAAATATGTTGAAAACGATTTAAGATCTTCTAGTAAATCTACAGATTTAGAATTTAGATGCAATGAGATAATCGATGAAGTTAGAAAAAACAAAGATAAGGCTTTAATTTTTTTTAACCAAGAATTTGATAATTCGAAAAGAGAATTTGAACTTACTGAAGTTGAAATTGAAAGTATGTTCAGCAAAGTAGATAAAGATTTTTTAAAGTCGGTTGAAAAAAGTATATCTCGGTCAGAAGATTTTCATATAAACTCTAAGCCTCAGTCATGGATTAACGATTCTGGATCTTTGGGTGAAAATATAATACCTCTAGATAGAGTTTTGTGTTACGTCCCTGGGGGAACTGCTCCTTTGGTTTCTACTGCAATAATGACTGTTGTTCCTGCTAGAATTGCTGGAGTTAAAGAAATTTGTGTTACAAGCCCAACTCCAAATGATGAGGTTAGCCCTGAATTGATTGTTGCTGCAAAAATGGCTGGCGCAAACAGAATATTTTGTTTAGGAGGAGTTCATGCATTAGCAGCATTTTCATTTGGTACTAACAAGATCCCAAAAGTAGATTTTATTTGTGGCCCTGGAAATAAATATGTAACTCAGGCAAAGAAAATATTATTCGGAAATGTAGGAATTGACGGGCTTTATGGCCCGACAGAGACTCTTATAATTGCTGACAGCAAATCAGATCCTGATTTAGTTGCATCTGATCTAATAGCCCAAGCAGAGCACGACATAGAAGCTACTCCAATTCTTATTACAGACAAAGAAAGTTTTGCAGATCTAGTTAGAAAAGAAATTGTAAAACAAACAAAAGGCCTAGATAGAAGCAAAATAATAAAAGAAAGTTTTTCAAGAAAAGGGGTTGCTTTCATAATTGAAGATATTGACGAAACATTAGAGTTGTGCAATCTTATTGCTGCTGAGCATGTTAGTGTAATTTCAAAAGAGATTAAGGACAGGTATCGTGAGATTAGGAATGCGGGGGGATTATTTTTAGGAGACGAATCTGCTGAAGTTTTTGGTGATTATATTGCTGGCCCAAGCCATGTGATGCCAACAGGAGGCTCTGCAAGATTTGGATCTGCACTTAATGTTAGGCAATTTATAAAATATCAACCCTTAATTAATTTGAGTAGCAAAGAGGTTGTTGAACTTGTAGATGATGTAGTTAAGTTAGCAGAGACAGAAAGGCTTCAGGGTCATGCAGAATCAGCAAAAAATAGAAAAAAGAAAGCAATAGGTGAATGATAAATAAATTCATTAATCAGCATATATTAGATCTTAAGAAATATGATCCTGTCGATTCTGATAAAAAATTGGCGGAACAGTTCCGGTTAGACGAAAAGGATATAATTAGGCTTAATGCAAACGAAAACCCTTATGGGCCTTGGGCAGGGATAAAAAATTCATTCAGTGAAATAAAATTTAATGTATATCCAGATTCCAATCAGGATTTATTAAGAGATAGTTTATCTGAATATACAGGCTTAGATAAGAATCAAATAGTTGCTGGCTCAGGGGCAGACGAATTAATTGAATGTATTTTTAAAATTTTTTGCAAAAAGAATGATGTTCTAGTTGACGTTCAGCCTACATTCGGTATGTATTCTTTCTTAGCTGATTCTATAGGAATGAAGGTAATACCTTTTGATAGAAATTCGAAAAATTGGGAAATAGATATTGGTAAATTGAAAAGCGAAATTAGTATTAATTCTGCTAAAGTAATTTTTCTTGCGTCTCCAAATAACCCAACTGGCAATTTGCTTTCCAATAAAGATTTAAAAGAAATTTTGCAGATGGATATTTTAGTTGTCGTAGATGAAACATATTTTGAATTTTGCGGGGAAACTTCAGCAGGAATGATAAAAGATTATAAAAACCTAATAGTTTTAAGATCTTTTAGTAAATGGGCAGGTATTGCGGGCCTAAGAATTGGATATATGTTAGCGAATAGTGAGGTAGTAGATAATGTATTTAAGGTAAAGCAACCCTACAATATTAATGTTGTTGCTGAAAAAGCAGCAATTGTGACTCTTGAAAATAGATTAGATTTACAACCAAATATAGAAAAGATACTTGCAGAAAAAGAGAAATTCAGAAATTTTATAAATGAGCTTGCAGAGTGGAGTATGCCATTTCCATCAGATGCAAACTTTATTTTGTGTAAATTTGCAAAAAATAGAGGTGAATTTATATTTAATAAACTCGCAAGAGAAGGTATCTTTGTAAGAAGTTTTTCTAATGAAAACCTTAAAGACTGCTTAAGGTTTACTATTGGAACTATCGATCAAATGAAAAAAGTAAAAAAAGTTTTATTAAAATTATAAATAAGTCGACAAATTGATATGAGAAAAGCCGAATTAAAAAGAAACACAAAAGAGACTAATGTTGAGGTTGCTATTAATTTGGATGGCTCTGGATTGAGCAAAGTTAGCACTCCTTTTGGGATGCTAACTCATATGCTGGAACAAATTTCTAAGCATGCCAACGTAGATATTGATGTAAATGTTGACGGTGATGTTGAAACCGGCTCACATCACGTGGTCGAAGATACCGCCATAGTTTTAGGACAGTGTATAGACATGGCGCTAGGGGATAGGGCAGGCGTTGAAAGAATGGCCGATTCTACTGTTCCGCTTGATGAATCTTTATCTATGGTTGCTTTAGACTTAGGCGGGAGAGGTTATCATTCAATAGATATACAGCCTTCAAATCAAATAGGAGAATTTCCTACTGACATGGCAAGACATTTCTTTGAGACTTTGGCTGTTGAGTCAAAGATGGCTCTTCACATAAAAACGGTATCTGGAAAAAATGAACATCATGTAATTGAGTCTGTTTTTAAGGCTTTTGCTAAAACATTAAAAAAAGCAATAAAAATTGATGAAAATTTAAAGGGTTCTATCCCTAGCACTAAAGGAAAATTATCTTAATTTATTTCAATTTCGTAATTTTCTATTACAGGGTTTGATAGAAGTTTTTCACATAACTCAATGCACAAGTCTCTAGCTTTTTCTTTTGAGTCAGAATCAATATCAAAAGAGAATAATTTCCCAGTTGAAAAATTATATACTTTATCAAATCCCAAATTGTGAATAGCGTCAAAAATTGATATTGCTTGAGGGTCGTTAATTCCAGGTTTGAAATTTACTTTAACATTAGCATTGAAAATCATTGCTGGATGGCATCTCCCCAATAATTACCTATCCAACTTTGTGGTGCACGATCTCTATAAGCTTGTATAAATTCGTTTATGCTTTCTTCATTGAATTCATCAAGATATAAAACATGCCTCCAAGAAGTTATTGCAATTTTTGAATCTAATCCAGAATAAGGAGATAGGACAATTTGAGTATCATCTTTCTTTCTGAGGTTATCTAATTTCTCAATCAATTCTTCACAAGATGATTCGCAATCATAATGAAATCCAATTCCGCCATGTTCGAGATTATGTAAAAGCGCCTCATCTGGGATTTCCTTATCGTATTTTCCCCATTTTACTGGAGCTCCAAAAGGGGCCAAATCTTCAACATCAGGTCTAACTGCCCAATGAGGTCCAGATGTAGCTGGTTTGGTTTGGTATGGAATATGGGCGGAACCTACTAATATTTTTTGGTTTCCTAAATCTTCCATGGCCCTTGTTGGCCCTCCTGCATTAAAAGGGAGGGGTTCTCTTGTTTTTGCGCTTGTTCTGGTACCCAAGAGGCCTGGTAAAACTAAACTTGCTATAACTAAAATTGCAAAAATTGAGATAGATGAAACTACTATAGTGTCCCGCACCTTTTTCCTTTTTTCAGCCCTTTTCCTTCTATCAGCCCTAATTTGAGATTTTGGCACTCCTCTTCTATCAGGAGGCCTACTTGAAGCAACTCGTTTTTTTTCATTATCATTCATGGCTTTATAACTTTATACCAGTAACTGTTTCCAAACAATCGATATACTTCTCTATTGTTTTTTCTAAAACATCTTCTGGCATTTCTGGCGCAGGAGGCTGTTTATTCCAGTCTTGGATTAAAAGCCAATTTCTTAAATATTGCTTATCGTATGGAAGAGGAGACTTTCCTGGCTTATAATCATTAATGCTCCAAAATCTACTTGAATCAGGAGTGAGCGCTTCGTCAATAAGAGATAATTTTTGATCTATAAACCCAAATTCAAATTTTGTATCAGCAAGAATCATTCCCTTAGATTTTGAGTATTCATGAGCATAAGTGTAGAGTTCAATACTTTTTAGTTTAACCTGATTATAAAGATCTTCTCCGATCAATTCTTTAGTTTCGTTTGGAGATAAAGGCTCATCATGACCTACCTCTGCTTTAGTGCTTGGGGTAAATATAAATTCTGGAAACTCTTCCGCTTCAATTAAATTTTCCGAGATTGGCATTTTATTAACTGTTTTAGTTTTTTGGTATTCTGACCATGCAGAACCAGTTATATAACCTCTTACTATACATTCAACATCAATTCTTTTTGCTTTTTTTACAACCATAGATCGTTTTTTTAAATCTTCATCCAAGTCTTTGGCAATTGGAAAATCAGATATCATTTCAAAAATTTTGGGATCAGAAGCAAGCCCAATAAAATGATTAGGTATTATATGATTTGTTTTTTTAAACCAGAATTCTGACATTTTGGCTAGTATTTCTCCTTTTTTTGGCACAGCCTTATTCATAACGACATCAAAAGCAGAAATTCTATCCGTAATAACCATTAACAAAAGTTTGTCGTTTAACTGATATGTATCTCTTACTTTGCCCTTATGAGAAATGTTGGGCAAATTTGAGTTATAAATGCCTCTTTGGCTCATTCAGAATCCTAGCCTGCCATATATATCATCAATAAATTTTAAATAATAGCTATGGTCAAATAATGTGTCTATTTCATTTTTTGAAAGTTTATCTTTAACTAAATTGTTATTTTGAATAAGAACTTTAAAATTTTCCCCCTTATCAATCGAGTTCATTGCTGCAGCCTGAACCATCTCGTAAGCATCTTTTCTAGGTACACCTTTTTCAACAAGCGAAAGCATAACTTTTTCAGAAAAAACAATACCTCCGCCTTTATTTAAATTTTCTTGCATTTTTTCTGGAAACACAGACATTTCATTAATTATGTTCCTAAAAGTTTTCAATATATAATCTGTTGCTAGAAAAGAGTCCGGGATAGTGATTCTTTCAGCAGAAGAATGAGAGATGTCCCTTTCATTCCATAATGGGACATTTTCTAAGGCAACAATTGAATTTGACCTAATAACTCTTGCTAAACCACTTATTCTTTCGGATAACTCTGGGTTTCTTTTGTGTGGCATAGAAGAAGAGCCTGTAGATACAAATCCTGGCTTCCCAAAAGGTTCTTGGATTTCTCCAATCTCTGTTCTTTGGAGTGACCTTATTTCAGTAGCAAACTTATCAAGACTTGAGGCAATAAGTGCTAGTCTTTGCATTACATCTGCGTGTCTATCCCTCTGAATTACTTGATTAGTGACTGGAGCAGGTTTAAGGCCTAGTTCTTTACATACTATTTCTTCAATTTTAGGTGGAACACTAGCGTGAGTGCCAACCGGGCCAGATATCATACCTACTGAAGCGAATTTTTTAACCTCATTAATTCTTTTTAGGTGCCTATCTATTTCATCCCACCATAAAGCTAACTTTAATCCAAAACTCATAGGCTCAGCATGTATCCCATGAGACCTTCCTACGCATGGAGTGTGCTTGAATTCAATCGCTCTCTTTTTTAGAGCATTTTTAAGTTCATCTAATGAAATAGATATTAAATCAAGGCTTTGAATTATCTGTAGGCTTAGCGAAGTATCTTTTACATCATTTGAAGTTAGCCCATGGTGAATCCACCTGCTTTCCTCTCCAAGATTTTCACTAATTGCCCTAGTGAATGAAATTAGATCATGCTTAGTTTCTTCAAACCATTTATTATATTTTGAGATATCAAAAGTTGCTTTCTTGATATTTTTAAGATCTGAGTCAGGAATTACCCCAAGTTTATTCCAAGCTACACATGCTGCAATTTCAATCTTAAGCCAAAGATTAAATCCATTCTCTTCGTCCCATATCTCTCTCATTTTTTTTGTTGTATATCTTGAAATCATATATCTCTATTTTCTCCTATATCTTTTCTATAGTACATTCCATCAAATTTTATAGATTCTACTTTTTTATAAGCCAACTCTCTAGATTCTTCGTAACTTTTACCTAATCCAACACAAATTAAAACTCTCCCCCCATCAGTATAGATTTTACTCAGATTACTTGATTTTGTCCCCGCCTGAAAAACTATTGACCCAAATTCTTGATTTGATTCAGATAATCCGTCTATTTCCTTATTTAAAGCAAATTTTTCTGGGTAACCTTTTGAGGCTAAAACAACTCCTGTTGAATGAATAGTTTCTAATTCAATATGAGTATTTTCTTCTAAAGTTGATGTAGAATATTTTAATAAAATTTCTAGTAAATCAGACTTTATCCTGGGTATAAAAACTTGAGTTTCTGGATCTCCAAATCTGCAATTGAATTCAAGCACCTTTATTCCTTTTTTTGTAATAATAAGTCCGGCAAACAAAACACCTGTAAATGGACACCCTTCATTAATCATAGCATCAACTGTTGGCATAATGATGTTGCTCTTAATTTTACTTTCCATATCTGAGTTCCAGAATGAAGGGGGGCTTATAGCGCCCATTCCACCAGTATTTGGCCCACGATCTCCATCCTTTATTCTCTTGTAATCGCATGCAGCTATACAATTGGACACTTTATTATTGTTTACTAATGTGAATACACTAACCTCAACTCCATGAAGACGTTCTTCAATTAAAATTTTTTCTCCAGATTTGCCAAATCTATTTTCTACAAATATTTCTGTAAGTGCTTCTCTTGCCTCTTCTAAATTCTCAGGCATGAACACACCTTTCCCCGAAGCGATTCCATTTACTTTTATTACCCATTCAGAAGGATCATTATTTATAAAAAATTCTAAACTAGACTTCAAATCAGAGAATTGATCACTTTTTGCGCAAGGAATAGAATATTTTTTAAATAAATCTTTTGCCCAAATCTTAGACCCTTCAATCTTTGAGGCAGATTTGGTAGGACCAAATATGGTTAAATTTCTAATTCTAAATTCATCCACAATTCCTTCAGTTAGAGGTGCCTCAGGGCCAACAATAGTAAGATCTACCTTGTTCTTTTTAACAAAATCGATCGCTTCAATTATAGATAAGCTAGGAACATTTATTCCAAAATCTGAAGTTCCTCCATTCCCAGGCGAAACATAAAGAGTGCGTAAAAGCTTACTTTGAGATATTTTCCAAGCTATAGCAGACTCTCTTCCTCCCCCTCCTATTAAAAGAACATTCATTTAATTTACCTCCATCAAATATAATGTTTATCATAATAAGTATTTAATGTATGTATAATTTTAAAAATCTTAATTTAAACTATGGATATTAAATATAAAATAGAACTTGAAGAAGCCGTATCTGAATTAGAATCGGGAAAAATTATTACTATTCCGACTGATACTTTTTATGGCCTAGCTTGTGATGCAACAAATAAAGTTGTTGTTAATAACTTATTTGAATTAAAGGAAAGAGGAGTGGATAAGCCAGTCCCATTATTGATAGCGGACCTAGAGGATTTGAATAAATTCAATGCTAATGTAACCGGAATAGATAAATTAATTAGCAAATTTTGGCCAGGTCCGTTAACTTTAATTTTAGAAACAGACTATAACTTTCCTTTAGGTACGGTTAAAAATGATGGATCTGTGGCTTTTAGGGTTCCGGACCTTAAATTTACAAGGGATCTTATTAGAGTTTTTGGTAAACCATTAACTGGTACAAGTGCAAATATCTCTAACTTCCCAGAAACAAAAAATTTAGATATTTTGAAAGACAACCTTAAAGGGAAGAGCATAGGAAAATTTGTTGATATTAAATGCGGAGAAGAAGACCTTCCATCTACAGTTATAAAGATAGAAAAAAAGAAAATAATAATAATTAGGGAAGGCTCAATTTCTAAATCCTTGCTAGAATCTGAATTAGGAAAGAGTTTTATTTATGAATAATGAATTTGAAAAATATATGTCTGAATTTGTGAACGTTAATGAAGTTGATTTGTATAGGATTATAAAATATCAACTTGGATGGGGGGATGAATTTGGAAACGATTCTAGTTACAGCAAAGATATAAACAGGATTTATTCTTCCATAGTATTAGAAATCTGCTCAGTATTTTCTGACGACATTAAGCCTAGTTATCAGTTTGCAACTTCTATAGAAATATTAGCTAATTCTTGGTATGTGCATGAAGATGTTCAAACTGGAATTACGGAAAGAAATGGAAGATCATCAGTTTGGTGGGCTTGGGGACCTGCGCAAGGAATTAATACAGGAGACGGTCTTCACGCATTAGCGAGACTTTCTTTATTAGAGAACAATTCAAAATTTAATGAAACACTTCTTTTAAAAGCACTATCTATATTTGATTCATCTTATTTAACCTTATGTGAAGGAGAAAACCTAGATATAGATTACCAAGAAGCCCCTTTGGTTAGTGAAGAAAAATTTATGAATATGTTAAAAAAAAGATCGGGCTCTCTATCTAGTTGCGCTTTTCAGTTTGGATATATCGCATCAGATCCAAGCATTAGTAATATTAATGAAAAAAAATTAGGAATTATTAAAGAGTTGGGAGAAATAAGTGGAGTTGTAAGAGAGTTAAATTCACAAAATTTGATTATTGATTCAAGAAATCTTCCCACAGAAATATTCCATAAATTTTCTTCTAAGAAAAAGAATATTATTACCACCTATTTATTAAATAATTCTGATATTTCAACTAAAAGAAAAATAGGTGAAATGTATCTAAAGAGAGTGCTAGAAGTAGAAGACCTAGAAGCATTAAAGAAAGAAGCATTGGCAAGCAATTATAAGGATTATGTTTCAAATTTAATTAGTGATTATAAATCAAGGTCTTTGGAAATCGTTAATGACCTAGAGTTAAGTGATAACCAAAATAAAAAAATATTGACCACAGTATTGCCATATGAAACTTTTTAACTTAGATGATTTAAAAAATGACTTTAAGAATTCCGATATAAATGTTTTTTTAAGGTGTGATCTAAATATAACTGAGAATGACTATACAAGAATTGATCTTTCAGTTCCTACAATAAATGAACTGCTGGAATTGGATTCTGTTAAGAAATTAATTATATGTACTCATCTAGGGAGACCCGAGAGAAGTTTTGATCCTGAATTAAGTACTAAAAATAAAATAAAACCATATTTAGAAGAAAAACTAAGAAAGGCAATCATTCACTTAAACTTAAATGATGATGATGATATTGATAAATTAATGAAAAAATCAGGTAAATCGATTTACTTAACTGAAAATATACGTTTTTATGACGGAGAAACAAGTAACGGTATTGAGTTAATTAACAAAATTAAATCTATTTCTGATGTATATGTAAATGATGCTTTTGGAGCCTCGCACAGGATGCACGCAAGTGTTTACGGGATATCTAACAAAATTAAATCTTATGCAGGGAGGTTATTAGAGAAAGAGACAGAAGTAATTGACTCATTGGGTACCTCAAAATCTAACACTACCTTAATACTTGGAGGGGCTAAAATTAAAGACAAAGTAGGAATACTAATGAGTTTAGCTGATAAGGTTCAGAGCATACTAATTGGGGGAGGGATGGTTTCAAGTTTTTTAACTGAAGATTTTCCTGAAACATTTAATAAAAAGGTTTACGAAGATAATAGAGATAAATTTTTCATACCTATTGATTTAGTTACTGTTAAAGATTTATCTCCTGAAAGCAAAACAGAGAAAATTGATTCAGAATTATTTAACAAGGACACATTTATTATAGATATTGGGTCAAAAACTATAAAAAAGTATTCAAAAATAATCAATAAGTCTGAAACAGTAATTTGGAATGGAAGCATGGGTATTTTTGAGTGGGAGTCTGGATGTTTAGGTACAAAAGAATTAATCAAATCTATAATGGATAGTAAATGCATGACATATGCAGGCGGTGGCTCAACTATTGAATCAATTAATTCTTTTGGGGATAAAGACTCTTTTGATCATATTTCAAGTGGGGGAGGAGCTTTTCTTGAATTGCTTGAAAGTGGTAGTCTTGTTGGAATAGATAACTTAATTAAAAATGAATAAACTTTTTATATCAAATTGGAAAATGAATCTCACTGTGCCTGAAGGAATTGAATTTTCCGATGAAATTTCTAGAATCATAAATAAAAGTATTATCAACGATAATATTGAGATAATTATATGCCCTCCTTTTATTTCTATTCCTAACTGTTTTCAAGTTCTTAAGTCTGTAGCAAAAATTGGGGCTCAAGATGTATCAGGTATGCATGACGCAAAAGGTGCCTATACAGGTGAAATATCAGCAAATATGATTTCAGATTATGCTGATTATGTGATTATAGGTCACTCTGAAAGAAGGATTAATTTAAATGAGACAAATCACGATGTTTCTTTAAAAGGCATTAATGCCTCAAAGAACAATATAACTCCAATATTATGTATTGGAGAGACAGAAGAACAAAGAGATTCAGGAGAATATTTATCTATATTACTCAATCAATTAGGCGAGAGTTCTGTAGGGT
The DNA here is from genome assembly GCA_002721675.1 of Chloroflexota bacterium. GTDB lineage: Bacteria > Chloroflexota > Dehalococcoidia > Lucifugimonadales > Lucifugimonadaceae. The sequence continues at coordinate 44,370 of PBLC01000003.1, forward strand.
TTGAAAAAAATATGATAGTAGCATATGAACCTATTTGGGCAATTGGTTCTGGAAATTCTTGTGAGACGGCACAAATAATTGAAATATCAAAGCAGGTTAAGTCATCATATGGAGATGAAACTCCATTTATTTATGGTGGGAGCGTAAACGAAGATAATTGCAAAGAAATATTAGATCAAAAGGAAATTGATGGGGTGCTTGTTGGTTCAGCCTCATTGAGTCTTGATAGTTTTAGTAAAATGATAAACTTGATTGATAGTGATTAATAAATCTATTGTAATAGTTGGCCCAACTGCTTCAGGAAAAACTGACCTTTCAATAAAACTAGCAAAAAGAATTGATTCGCCCGTCATTAATACTGACTCTAGGCTTTTTTACAAAAACTTAGATATTGGGACTGGAAAGCCTTCGAAAGCCCAGAGATTGGACGTAAAACATTACTTAGTAGATATAATAAACCCTAGAGATAACTTTTCTATCTCAGAATTTGTTAAAAAAGCCAGTCAAGTTATATCGCAAATTCATACAAAAAAAAGAATCCCAATCCTTGTAGGAGGCAGCGGGCAGTATACTAAAGCGCTAGTCGAAGGGTGGGATATTCCAGAGATTCCTCCAAATAGCGAACTAAGAAAATCTCTTCAGGAAATTATTGATGACAAAGGTGTGGATTTTTTTTATGAAAAATTAAAAAAAGATTTTCCTGAAAATGCTTTAAATATTGATAAAAAGAACCCTAGAAGATTGATAAGAGCCTATGAATTGGGAAAAAATAATATTGTAAGGATGCCAAAAAGTAAAAGGGAACCTGATTCATATAAATTATATGGGTTAACTTTGGATAGAAAAGTTTTATATTCTAGAATTGATGAAAGAATCAATAAGATGGTTGATAGCGGATGGGTAGAAGAGGTAAAAAAATTAATTGACCAAGGGTGCAATTCTGATTCTAACTCCTTTTCAAGTATAGGATATAAGGAAATTTATTCGTATATAATGGGTGACACTGATTTGGAAGAGTCGATATCTGTTATTAAAAAAAAGACTAGAAATTTAGTTAGGCATCAATATAATTGGTTTAAACTAAGTGATCCAGAGATAAAATGGTTTGATATGGGTAGTTATTCTCAAGATGAGATAATTAATAAAATAGTTAAGGATTTTAATGAAAATTGAATTTACTAAATATCATGGCGCAGGTAATGACTATATAGCCGTAGATGGCAGAGGACTAGATTTAGATTGGGGTCTTCTATCTAAGGAAATGAGTAAACCTCATTTTGGTGTTTATAGTGACGGTATAGTAGTTGTAAAAGAGTCTGATGTTGCAGATATAAAGATGAGAATATTTAATCCGGACGGCTCAGAGGCTGAAATGAGCGGAAATGGGGTGCGTCTATTTTCTAAATTTGTACTTGATAATAAAATAATTGAACCAAGTTCAAATACTCTTAAAGTCCAAACAGGTGGAGGAGTAAGAGAAGTGTACCCTCAATTCAATGATAATCTTATGATTTCAGCTAAAGTTGCTATGGGTCAACCTGGCTTTTTAAGAGATGAAATACCTTTAAACAATCAGTTGATATCCGAGAACATAGAAATTCAAGATTTTAGATTGGATTTAGGTGACCAAGAATTATTTGTAAATTGTGTAAATATAGGTAATCCTCATGCGGTAATGATTACCGATGTAGATATTGATGAAATTGATTTAGAAAGAATAGGGCCTTTAGTGGAAAACAATATTCTTTTTCCAAACAGAATAAACTTTGAGGTCGTAAATATTATTTCAAAGGATGAAATAAGAGCTAGAATCTTTGAAAGAGGGGCAGGGGAGACTCTATCTTCTGGAACTGGAACCTCTGCATGTGGAATTATTTGCATAAAAAAGGGTTTGGTTAATGAAAATGTAAAAGTAAATGTGCCAGGCGGATTTCTAAATATAAGTTGGTCTATTGGTCAAGACGTATATTTAGAGGGGCCGACAGAGAAAGTTTTTTCAGGCACATGGGAATTAAGGAGTTAAAATGAAATTTTCTAAAAGATTTGACACTATTGAGCCATACTTATTTGTTGGGATATCAAGAACCATAGCTGAGAAAAAAGAAAAAGGGATAGATGTAATTTCATTTGGAATTGGAGATCCTGATATACCTACCCCAAAATTTGTTTTGGATTCTATGAAAAAACATTCTGATAATNCTGATAATCATAGATACCCTGAATCTGAAGGATTGCCTGAGTATAGAGATGAAGTCTCCAAGTATATGAAAAGAAGGTTTGGGGTAGATCTAGACCCTGAAAAAGAGGCTATAAGCCTTATTGGCGCTAAAGAAGGTATAGGACATGCGTCATTATGCTTAATTGATGAGGGCGATGTATCAATCGTTCCTGACCCAGGTTATCCNGTTTATTCTGCNGGATGTAATTTTGCAGGTGGAGAAATATATAAAATGCCACTTCTGCAATCTAAAGGATGGAAACCTGACTTAGAAAAGATACCTAAAGACATCAGAAAAAAAGCAAAAATACTTTGGTTAAATTACCCCAACAATCCGACAGGNGGGGTNGCAGATTTAGATTTTTTTCAAGAAGCAGTTAATTTTGGCATAGAAAATGATATAGCCATTATGCANGATGCTTGTTATTCAGATGTAACTTTTGATGGATATAAAGCACCATCAATCTTNCAAGCAAATAATTCTATGAAAATAGCCATAGAGTTTCATTCTTTTTCNAAAATATTCAATATGACNGGTTGGAGATTAGGTTTTGCTGTAGGAAATGAAGAGTTAGTGCAGAGCCTTTTAACAGTAAAATCNAATTTAGACTCNGGNGTTCCTCAAGCAATACAAATGATGGGGATTGATGCTTTAAAAAGCATAGAAAACTTTACTAAAGAAAACAATGCTATTTACCAAGNAAGAAGAGATAAATTATCTTCAGCTCTTGAAGAAATTGGATTAACCGTTGAGTACCCTAAGGCTGCTTTATATTTATGGTGCAGAGTGCCAGAAGGCTATAATTCTGCATCTTTCACTGAGTTGCTTTTAGAGCAATGCAATGTTGTTGTAACTCCAGGCACAGGATATGGAGAATATGGAGAGGGTTNTGTTCGNCTTTCTTTAACTACACCTGACGAGTTAGTTGATGAAGGTGTAAAAAGAATATCNAAATGGAAAGGNTAGNCTATTAATAATTTATATGATTGAAATTGAAAGATCACATATATTAATTGCNGATAATTTTAATGTTGAAAATTGGGATATGGATGACAGGGTAGAGGAGATTNTNAATCTTGCTGAAAGCGCTAATTCAGAAGTTTCAGGAATAACCTTNCAAAAATTAAAGAAGCCAGTNAGGACTTATTTAGGNTCAGGAAAANTATNAGAAACTAAAAAGCAGATAATNAAAGANAAAGNAGACCTTATTATTGTTGATGATGAATTNTCNCCNAATCAGCAAAGATANTTAGAAGACTTATTTAAAATTAAAGTTGTTGATAGGACTGCANTAATTCTTGATATTTTTGCCAANAGGGCTAAGTCTAGNGAAGGCAGACTTCAAGTAAGTTTGGCGCAATNAGAATACTTATTGCCTAGNCTAGCAGGTCAGTGGTCTCACTTAGANAGGCTAGGGGGAGGAATAGGAACNAGNGGCCCAGGAGAAACTCANATAGAAACAGACAGAAGNTTAGTTAGGACTAATATTAAGAANATAAAAAAAGATTTAAANAAAATAAAAATTTCTAGAAATGCNCAANGNTCTAGNAGATTAAAAAGNGCNTTTAATGTTTCTTTGGTNGGTTATACCAATGCTGGAAANAGNACATTNTTTAATTCTCTTTCNAAAAAAAATTCNATTTCTTCAGGAAAACTGTTTTCTACNCTGGATACTAAGACGAGTANANTTTATCTAGATAATGGGATANGNTGCACAATNAGTGATACNGTNGGATTTNTAAATAAATTNCCNACCGTATTAGTTGACNCATTTAAAGCTACATTAGAAGAACTCAATGANTCNGATTTGTTGNTGCATGTAATAGATTCATCTAATAAAAATTTCGAAAAACAAATTGAANTTGTTGATAATCTATTAGAAGACTTGAATTTAGAGAAAAATAATATGATTTATGTGTTCAATAAGATAGATAAATTTACTAAANAAGAATTNGANGAATTTAATAGAAGAATTGAATATTTAGTATCAGTTGANGAAGAAGCAATTGTAAATATTTCTGCAATTNNAAATNTGAATATCNATNTATTAATAGANAAAATCCAAAATCATACAAAATCAGGCTACAATATAAATAGTGCAAAAGTATTATATTAATATATATAACGTCGCACTATATAAGTTATGTAAAGTAATATATATAAAAAATGGNAAAAGTAATTAAATTTAATTCAAGAATTTTAATAATTGTTGTATCAATTTTTCTAAGTATTATTTTATTTTCCTGTTCAAATTCAGTTGACAATGAAATTAAGTTTCCCTTAATTGATGATACTAATGTCCAGCCGCNACCCTCACCTNGTGAAATNGACNAAGATCTNCNAATTATATGGGAGACTTATNNATATCTTGCTAGNGAATTTGTTGGCCGAAATGAGATGGATGGTGNAAAATTAGCTGAAGGTGCTGTAAAAGGAATGTTTGATGCACTNGATGATGTTCACTCTGGTTATATCCCTCCTGAGAGATTCCAAATNGATCAANNNGCNTTTCAAGGTAAATTTTATGGTATTGGTGCTACTGTAGGACAGACTAAAGACGGNNTAAGGGTATTAATAGTTGCCCCTATTGCAGGATCTCCTGCAGAATCTGCGGGTATTAAAGCTGGAGACATAATTTATGAGGTTGATGGAGATGATACAGAGGGTTGGACTGTTTTGGATGCTGTAAATCGAATTAGAGGAAAATTAGGNACACCTGTCAANTTAAAAGTTCAAAGAATTGGAGAAAGCGAATTAATTGAAGTTAAAATAATAAGAGGTGAAATAAAGTTNCCTAGTGTGTCTTCTAAAATAATAACTGACGAGGAATATGGCCATATAAAGTTAACTTCTTTTACAAANGAAACGCATTCAGAACTTTTGGTTGCTTTGCAGGAAATGAAAGCACAAAAAGCTAAGGGAATTGTATTAGATTTAAGGCAAAACCCTGGAGGGCTCCTTAGTTCTGTTGTTGATATTNNCAGNGANTTTATACCTAAGNANGANNTNATTTTGTATNAAGTAGACGGNANTGGNCTNAGGNAAAACTNGNTTTCTAAAGATTTAGGTAATCATAAAGATGTGCCGATGGTGATTCTAGTAAACGAGTTCAGNGCTAGCGGAAGCGAAGTTCTTGCTGGAGNCCTTCAAGATTTGGACCGANCTNTTGTAATAGGAGAAACCACATTTGGTAAAGGCAGTGTGGGCATCCAAAGGCCGCTTAGCAATGACGGCGGCATATATTACACAGTTGCAAGATGGTATACGCCGAAAGGTAGAGTCATAGAGGGAAATGGTTTAGAGCCAGATGTAACAGTTAAGAACAAAGCTAATGAAACTGACGACCTTCAAATGATTGCTGCTATCACTCAACTTGATTTTCAATTAAGTAAATAGTTTTATCATGACCACTAATAGAAAAGCTTATTTTAATTATCATATCGAAGAAAGTCTAAGTGCTGGAATGGTATTGAAAGGTTCTGAAATTAAATCAATTAGGGATGGAAAAATAGATATATCTCAAGCATTTTGCAGAATACAGAATCAAGAGATATGGCTCCATAATGCACATATAGCACCATATGAGAATGCAAGTATTCAGTCAGATCATGACCCCCTTAGATCAAAAAAACTACTTCTTAAGAAAAAGGAAATTAAGAAATGGGATCTAGAAGTAAAGAGAAAAAACTTTATTATTGTTCCGCTAAATCTTGTAATCACTAGAGGCAAAGCCAAATTAAAAATAGGATTAGGAAAAAGTAAGAGAAAATATGATAAAAGAGTTGAAATTAGGAACAGAGAAGCTCAAAGAGATATTGATAGAACTAGAAAAGCTAATAAATGACGAATATAATACTTTTTACTATTAATTTGGGGACGCGTGGCTTTGACAGGTAAATAAAAGAATAGTTTGCGAATCGAGATTCCATATTCTCGTTAAACTTTGGAAAAAAATAAACGGCGAAAAAGAATACGCTTTAGCAGCAGTTTAATCTAGCTTGCTACATCTTAATAAGTCTTTTCTCGGAAGGCTTACATAGATGACAAATTTCCGAGATGCTATGTTGAGTTGCTGAGCTTAACAGATAAGACTTTTCAGCAGAGTGCTTAGTTTAGATTTGTCGCTTTATCGGCTAAGTATTTAATAAAGTGACTATTTTCGTAGAGAATTAATCTGGTATTTATTTGGACGGGGAGTTCGACTCTCCCCCGTCTCCACCAAATTAGTAAAAAGCAGAAGAAATCATCCTTGTAGCAATATATACAATACTTATATTAGCGAAGATATAAAATAGCCAGATGATTATTTTTTTTTGACTTAATATTCTTCTTTCAATATGAACAGGCATAGGTCCTTCCTCTAAAGCAAGAACTGTAATAATTTTTGGCACCAATATCAATCCTGCTATCCATCCAGATACTAATCCTCCCAAATGAGCAGAGTTGTCTATTCCACTCATAGTGAAGCCAAAAATAAGATTTATTCCTATTATCCAAGAAAGCCCAATTAACGATTCTCTTCCTGAGTTACCTAAATTTCCTCTATTAACATACAGATAAGCTGCATATGCCCCTGCTAATCCAAATAGCGCTCCACTCGCACCGGCTCCTACCGCGTAACTAGAAAAAAAACTAAACAGATTTCCCCATATGCCAGAAATTAAATAAATTAATAAAAACCTATTTGAGCCAAAAATTTTCTCCATAATAGGACCAAAAATAATGATACCAATGGTATTTGATATTAGATGAAAAAAACCTATATGCATGAATATTGGNGAAAATAAACGCCAATATTCACCCCTAGAAATTAAAGTACCTTCTTTTGCGCCCCATGCAACTAAAGTTAACCAATTGTCAGAACCTCCATCTAGTTCTAGTAAAAGAAAGTAGATTAAGTTGATAATCAGAATTATTCCTACTGCTGGATTTTCTTTTAACTTATACCCTAGAAACATTTATTTTTTTGGATATATAAGATCAATTTCTGGTTTCAATGTTATTATTTCACTCTGTACGGCAAGCTCGAATAGTTTATTAATCGCATTAAGGCCCTCTTCCCCCATATCTAATGTGTCTTTGTTTACATACATTCGCACAAATTTTCTTGCTTCATCTAAAGAAAGATCTCTTCCATATTGCATAGCATATTTTAATGCAGCATCTTCGTTTTCAATTCCATACTTAACACTTTCATAGAAAACTGTGGTTAAATTCTCTCTTATTTTGNAGTCAAATTTTCTGTTAACCAAATCGATCCCAAGAGGAATAGGTAAATTTGTTTCTTTGTACCACTCCTCACCCAGATCCAAAATTTTTATAAAACCGTCCTTTTCAAATAATATTTGACCTTCATGCAATAGTACACCAGCATCAACTTCTCCCCTTTCAATAGATCCCATTATTTTTTCAAAATGCATGAATTCAACATTTAGGCCTTGGCCTACAAATATTTGGAATAACATATAAGATGTTGTGAATCTTCCAGGTATTGCTATTTTTTTCCCTTTTAATTCATTTAAGGATTTATAATTTTTTGATACTAGAACTGGCCCGTAATTTCTGCCTACAGAAGAACCACAATTCATTATTTGGTAATAATTACTAACATTTGGGTAATGAGCTACTGATATAGCCGTAACATCAAGTTCACCTCTTTCAGATCTTAAATTAAGTGACTCAATGTCTTCCATTAAATGAGATATTTTATAGCCTTCAAGCCTTACATTATTGCTTGCAATGCCATAATACATGAAAGCATCATCAGAATCTGGACTATGGCCAAAAATTACTTCTTTTTNCATTATATAATTCTGCTCATTTCTTCTAAAAGATCATATTCTGTAGTTCTTTGAGTTGCTTCAAAACCAGCTTCGTTGATTAGTTTTTTAATTCCTTCAACAGATGTCCTATTATAAAAACCTGCAGACAACATAACATTTTCATCAAATAATGTTCCTCCAAAATCATCAGCCCCAAAAGAAAGGGCTATTTGTCCAGTTTTATATCCTTCAGAAAACCATGACGCCTGAATATGATTTATATTGTCTAAATAAAGCCTAGAAAGAGCTATTATCCTTAGGTATTGATTTGGGCCAGCTTCTTTTTTTATTTTCTTTCCTAATGCAGTGTTATCTCTCTTAAATGACCATGGTATGAAAGCAGTAAATTTTGCTGGCTTAGAACCAACAGCTTCGTCTTGGACAGATCTAATATGCCTTAAAGTTTCGATAATATCTTCATCATTTTCTAGGTGTCCGTACATCATAGTTGCAGTAGTATGAATGCCAACATCATGAGCATTTTTATGAACTTCTGTCCATTGATCAACAGTATTTTTAGGCTTAAACCTACTAATTTTTGATTTAATTTCATTTGATAATATTTCAGAACCTCCGCCAGGCATTGTTCTTTGTCCTGCCTTTTTTAGTTCTTGAAAAACTTCTTTTATTGTAAGACCTGAAACTTCAGTCATTTTCATAATTTCTGGAGCAGAAAAAAAATGAGGAGTTATATCAGGGAACTCTTTTACTGTCCTAGCAACTATTTCAGTATAAAAATCAAAAGGTATATTGCTGTTTAATCCACCCTGCATAAGAATGGTAGTGCAACCTTTGTCACGAGCTTTCTTTATTTTTTTTATCATTTCATCAACTGTATAAGTATATGATGATGGGTCTTCAGGGTCAGTTCTATAAAATGCACAAAAACTACAATAAGCATCACAGATATTTGTATAGTTAAGGTTTGTGTCTATAACAAAAGAGACTGCCTTATTTGGAACGAGTTTATATCTTCTTTCTTGGGCAAGCTTGCCAAGGCTTAACAAATCTGCATCTCTATATAAATAAAGAGCTTCTTCATCGCTAATTCTTTTATTGTTTGCAACTTTTGTTTTTATTTGATTCAGCATAATAAAAATATTTAAGAATTGATGTCTAACTTATTATACATCTCTTTAAAGGTTGTTATCGCATTATTTTCTAGATTTGTTAATTCGTAATTAAAACCCTTAATGTAGTCCCTAATAAACTCAGGAGAAAATAAATTATCTTTTCTATTCTCAATAATCATTCTAATCGAATTTTCATAATTTCTAATACCAAAATTAATGGAATCTTCAATATCTTCAGTTTGAATTTTATTTAAATTATTATGTGCCCATAACGCAAATACAAATGGTAAAGAGGTAAATTTGTACCATTCGAAGCCTAAGTCAATAACTTGCTCATATTCATCATTATTGGATAATTTCATCTTTAGTGCTTTATCTCCAATTAATAATTGAGAATCAGAATTATTTATTTCTTTTGAAATTGTTAAAAGATCATTTTTCCAATAAAACTGGTTCAGGACTTTCATCAATATTACTGATGTTGATGTTTCATCTGTTATGTGTACGCTTTTTATTTTCCCTAGTTTTTTTCTTGAAAAGATAAAAACACTGTTCGCATATTTTTTTGTTGAAACACAATAATTCATCAATGGTTTTAATGATTTTGAATTAATAAAATCAACAAGAGAAACTGGCCCAGCATCTATCTGTCCTATTTTCATTGAACGACCCATTTCTTTAGGGGATAAAGTTACATAATCAAAATTTTCCTTATTTTTAAGATAAAAGATTTCGGAATTTAAATATGGCATTTTGCCAATTTTAGTCATCGTAAACTTTTATTTCATTATATAAGGCATCTCTTTCAACAGGGATCTTTTTAGCCTCTTTAATTAAATAAATCATCTTTTCTCTAGCTAAACCCCCAGGAGAATTTGCTTTTGCAGCATGCATTATATTTTCTTTTACTATTGTTCCATCTAAATCGTCTGCACCAAAATTAAGTCCAATTGATGCTGTCTCTTCCCCAATAGTGACCCAATAAGACTTAATGTGGCTTATATTATCAAGCATTAATCTTGCCAAAGATATCATTTTTAAGTCATCTAACGGCGTTGCTGGACTATCTGTAAGTTGGGTTGTGCCTGTCTGATATTGAAGAGGTATAAATGCTAAAAAACCATTTGTCTCATCTTGAAGATCCCTAAGTTGGATAAAATGATCAACTCTTTCTTCAATCGTTTCTATATGGCCATATAGCATAGTGCAGTTTGATTTAATTCCTTGTTTATGAGCTATCTTATGAATTTCTTGCCACCTAGAAGCTTTGGATTTACCTGGTAAAAGCATTTTATGAACTCTTGGAGAAAAAACTTCTGCACCGCCTCCAGGCATGGAAGTTAAACCCGCTTCTTTTAATCTTGCAAGCGATTCTTCAGGATCAATCTTCCATCTCCTATGAAAATAATCTATCTCAGCCGCAGTAAAACCTTTTATATGCAAATCAGGGTGTTTCTCTCTAATAGATTTAACAATTTCTTCATAGTATTCAAATTTCCAAGTTGGATGATGACCTCCTACCATATGCACTTCATGCATTTCGTTGTCTATGCTTTTAAGAATATCTTCTATTGACATCTCGTAAGCATCATCATCACCTTTCTTTTTAGCAAAATCACAGAAACTACANCTAAGTACGCATATATTGGTAGGATTTACATGCCTATTCAAAACAAAGAAAACTTTGTCTCCTGAAATCTCCATCTTTTTTATATTTGCAAGTTTTCCAAGAGTGTGAATATCATCGCTTTCAAAAAGATCAACACCATCTTCAAAACTTAACCTTTCGTTATTGATAATTTTTTCAGCTATTTTGTTTAGCTTTTTATCAGTCGAAATAATATTCTCTATTTCCAGTAAGTTTCCCATTTTTCATTAACCTTATTTATTATTTTATCATCCATTTCTAAAGTTTTTTGGTATCCGCCTTTCCAAGTCGANTCTATTCCTAAAACCCCTTCATATTTTGGNACTACTCCAACAAATTCTTGATTACTAAAATATGTATCATCTCCTGGGTCAAATCTGGTGAAAATTCCCCACATTATTTCTACATCATTATTTAAGTTTATATCCATGGAAACTGCAGCAACAATTTTTATGTTAGAAATTAGAGGACTGTTTAATACTTTCTTTACTACTTCTGCCCCACCATTATTTACTTTAATTACTAGAAGGGTATTTTTTATTAATCTGGAATCTTCAATTCTTGAGTCTATAACTTTAAGATCTTTTGGTAGAACAGGTGCCAAATTTTGTATTTTTTTATTCTTTGATGTCGCATTAATTATAAGTTTGTTTCCATAATGGGTCTTCTTAGATGTAAAATCTAGCGTATCTGAAGGAGCTTGAGAAATAATCATAATTGAATCAATGGGGTCAAAATTATTCCTAATTTCTTCAAGCACTTGGCCTTTATTTTTGACATCCACATTTTTATCAACNAATACCATAACTTTAGTTAGTGAAAGTTGGCCTAGACCAAGCACAGATAAGCCAGTTTTATAGGCCTCTCGTGCATATCTATTTTCAGTAGAAACAACTAAAAAACTATGAAATCCAGCTTCAAAATAAGCCCAAAGGTCATGAATCTCTGGATGTATGATCTTAATAAGTGGCTTCAATATGTTTTGAGTGCAGTCACCTAAGTATTTGTCCTCTTGAGGTGGCTTTCCAACAACTGTAGCNGGATATATTGCATTTTCTCTGTAGTAGACATTATTTATATGAAATACAGGGTAATTACCTGCCTCAGAATAATGGCCAAAATGGTCTCCGAAAGGACCTTCAAGTTTCCTTTCCTCTGGCCTTAAATGCCCTTCTATTAGAAATTCTCCAGATGATGGTGCTTTCATGTCGATTGTTTTGCATTTTGAAAGTTTAGTTCTTTTCCCTCTTACTAAGCCTGCAAATTCTAACTCTCCAATTCCTTCTGGAAGAGCCATTATTGATGCTATTGTAAGAACAGGATCTCCTCCAAGCGTTACAGCTACGGGAAGTTCTTTTCTCAGCCTTTCAGCTTCTTTATAGTGGTAGCCTCCGCCTTTACCAATTTGCATATGCATGCCAGTGGAAAAATTATCATAGACATGCATTCTGTACATTCCCAAATTTGGAATGCTATTAACAGGGTCTTCAGTTTGAACTAATGGGAGCGTGATAAAGTTTCCTCCATCTTCAGGCCAGCACTTCAATATAGGTAAGTCTTTAAGTCCGTTTTCTAGGATCAAATTATGAATCCTCTTGCTATTTTTTTTTGGAGGAAATGCTAGTAATCTTTTTATCGTTTTTCTTTGCTCAAAAATTTTTTTTAAATTTGGCGGCCTCATTGCTTCAACGAAATGAAGTAGTTCTAATCCAATCTCTTCAGGATCCTGCCCTAAAGCGATATTAATTCTTTTTTCGCTAGCAAAAGTATTTATTGCCAAAGGGAACATAGAATCTTTTACATTTTCAAACAAAATTGCTGGTTTATTTTCTTTTTGTGCCCTAATTGCAATTTCAGTGATTTCTAAATTTGGATCGACCTCTTCAGAAACCCTGTGNAGTTCACCTTCTTCTTCAAGCTTTTTAATAAAAGCTCTGAAATCTGAAACCAATTAAGTCCCTTTCCATTCTTTTAGAGTGGAGGAAATTATTCCTAATTTTTCTAATACTCTTGAAGAAATCATATTTACTAAATCATCAATGTTTTTTGGAAGATTATAAAAACCAGGGGAAGCAGGCAGGACTATAGCACCTGCCATAGTTAATTTAGTCATATTTTCAAGATGGATTAGGCTGTAAGGAGTTTCCCTTGGGACTACTATTAGGGTTCTTCTTTCTTTTAGGCATACATCAGCTGCCCTTTCTATTAGGCCTCTAGATATTCCGTTAGCTATACTACCAAGTGTTCCTGTTGAGCAAGGAACGATTGCCATACCTTTTGTACGNAAAGAACCGCTTGCAATATTAGCCCCAACATCATTTTCGTCAACAACCTCCAATTTCTTCCCATCAACACCTAATTCGCTTTCGATAATTTTTTTATCAGAAGAAGCCTTTCCAGTAAGATTTAACCCTGCCTCAAGAGATAATATTCTTCTGCCGGGCTTAGATGTTACTAGATAGCATGTGTTGCCTGATCCACAAATACCTTTTAAAACAGCAAGGCTGTAAAGGCCTCCGCTGCCACCTGAAATACCTAAAATATACTTATCCATTTATTAATATACTAAAAGCAAACATTAAAAGTAGCACAATAGATATTTGCGCATTCATATTAAAAAAAGCTTTATTTATGTTATTTTTACTTATTTTTAGAATCAAAAAATGCTCCTTAATAAATAATCCAAACAATATTGTACAACCAATCCAATAAATTAGTCCTAAATTTTCAATAAACCCTATTAAGCACACAAGTACTATTGTTAATAAATGAGAACCCCATGAAATAATTTTTGATTTTTTTATGCCTAATTTTGAGGGGATTGAAAAAATATTATTCTTTCTGTCAAATTCTATATCTAATATTGAATAAATTATATCAAACCCCGAAACCCAAAAAAAACCAGATAAACCTAGAAGCAATGTTGATAAAGAAAAACTTCCAGTCAATGCTATTTCTACTGCTGGAGGGGCAATGAAGTATACCAAGCCAAGAAAATAGTGGCACATATGGGTAAACCTTTTGGTAAAGGGATAAATAGTAAAAATCACAAAAACTATTGGAGACAATAAAAAGGCAATTTGATTAAAACCTAACAAGGTAATGTAAAAAATGATTAAGGCAACAAATAAAATAATATACGCGCTTTTAGTACTTATCTTATTAGTTATAAGTTCTCTGGAAGTAGTTCTAGGGTTTAAAGCATCAATATTCTTATCTATAATTCTATTTGCCGCCATACCGAATGTTCTAGCAGATATTAATGCGATTATAATTAATAAAAGTTTCAATAAGTTGAATTGGGTTTGTTTAATTACTAAAAAGTAGGCGCTGAGTGCAAACGGTAAAGCAAATAGTGAATGCTCAAACTTAATAAAATTAGAATAATTTTTTATTTTTTCTATAACCATTATTTTATTTTTCTGAAAGAATTAGATATAAGCAACAAAATTGATAGGATGACAATCAAGGCTATGCCGTCAAATATTAATGTATTCACAGCACCAATTTTATCAATACCGTAGCCAATAGGTAATGCTCCCAACGGAATAGATGCAAAATTTAACATAAAAAATCCCATCATTCTAGCTCTATATTTACTATCTGTATATTCCATAGTAAGCACATTGCTTAAAGCCATTCTTATCTGTTCAAATGCGCCAAAAAAGATGACAACAACTAGGCCTATCGTATACTGAGGAGCTAGTCCAAATATTAATGTACATAAGCCCAGTCCAAATGCTGAAATAATAAAAATACTGAATCGCAATGTACCCTTTTTAAGAGTCGATATCAATATAGTGCCTATTACTGCTCCAACGCCAGCCATCGTTAGTAAAATACCTATTTCCTGAGGTGATATCATGTATAACCTTCTTGCAATAATAGGTAACTGCAGTCTTACAGGCATGGCTATCATACTTACAACAAGCGAAGAGATTAAAATAGCTAAAACTATCTTATTTCCCATTAAATAATGGAAAGATTTTTTCATTTCCGCAAAATAACTGCCTGAAACTGAGTCATTTTTTTCTGTTTTTGGAAGAAATAGAGCTAGTACAAAAGTGACAATTTGAATAATAGAAATAATCAAAAATACGTTATCAGGTCCATATTTTCCATATAAATAACCCACGGCAGACCCAGAGAATACTGTAACTAAAGCCATCCCTGATGATAATAAAGCAATTCCATTGCTTACGCTTTCTTCAGGTACAATTTTTGGAATAAAAGAATATCTAGCTGGAAGTTGAAACGAAAATAGTGCCCCTTGAATTAAAGAAACAATAAATAAGAAATACCAATTTATAATTCCTAGTTCAATTAATATCCACGTAGAGAACGAGGATGCAAAAAAACCAATTTGAACAATTTGCATGATACGCCTGTTCTCAAATTTGTCCCCTATTACTCCTCCCAATATAGAAAACATAAGTAGTGCTGGAGCAAACCCCATGCTCACAATTCCAGAGATAAAGGCGCTATTAGTTAAATCATCGGTAAGAAGTGCTCTTGAAGGCATAGCCATCTGAATAGCCAAAATAAGCGAAACACTTGTTACCCATAGAATTCTATAACCAGAATATTGAAATGACGCTAAGAAAGATTTCATGTAACAAAATGAATTTAATGTTTTTATTATAAAATTGCAATTAAGTATGTTTTTAGATCTAGTTTATAAATATTTAATAAGGAAGATATTATTCTTATTTCCTCCTGAAGTAGCACATGTATTGGTAGAAAATTTTCTTTTGTTTGCTCCGAAATTTTTATTTAGGAATAAGTTTCATGAATCAACAAAAACTACATTATTTGGGGAAACATTACCGAGCCCAATAGGCATAGCTGCTGGTTTAGATAAAAATTGTAAATCTAGTGATAAATATTTAAACATGGGGTTTGGGTTTTCAGTTATAGGGACAGTTATGAAGAAACCAAGAGAAGGCAATCCAAAACCCAGATTAATAAGACTAGTTAATGAGAAATCACTTATTAATTCTCTTTCTTTTCCTAGTGATGGTTCTGAAATTATTCTTAAAAGATTAAAAAAACTAAAAAATGTTAAAGATCGAATATTTGTATCTGTATCTGGATCTAATGAAGATGAAATTATGGAAAATATAACTTATTTTAATGGTTATTGCTTTGGTTTTGAAATAAATATTTCAAGTCCTAATACCAAAGATTTAAAGAAATTTATTAATCCTCAATCTATTAACTCTATTATTTCTAAAACTCGTAATTTAACAGATGTCCCAGTTCTAATTAAATTACCGAGAATTTTTGATTTACCTGTTCGATTAGATGATTTAGTTGTTTATGAAGACATACTAAGGGTAGTTTCAATGTACAAAAAAACAGGTGTTGTTATTGCCAATACAAGGCCAGTTAATGACAACAGATTAAAGGTTGGGAGTGGTGGCAAAAGTGGGAAGCCACTTTTTGACACAACATTGTTTTTATTGAATCATTTAAGGCCAAAATTTCATATACCAATTATTTGTTCTGGAGGGGTATCTAACTTTGATGAGGTTAAGAAATTATTAGAATCTGGTGCAGATGCTATACAGATTTATACAGGCCTAATTTATGAAGGCCCTGGTATAGCCAGAAAAATAAATACTGAACTGAAAAATTCTAAATTATTGAATTAATGTAGTTAATAAATCCTAATTTATCTGGAGTTTCAATTGAATTATTGCATGGCATCATCTGTGAAGCTAGGCTTCCTTTTACTGTAAATCCATATTTAGCGAATTTAATAAGATCTAAATCTGCGGGCCCATCCCCAAAATAGAATAAATCATCTTTTGATAAGTTTAATAATTTAATTAAATCTTTAGTAGCTTTTATTTTACTTCCTCTTGCAGATGAGATTTCGCACATATTATTAAAAGTTTTATTTATTTCTAGATTTATATAATTATCTTTTAAATTTTTATGGACATCATCAATATTTTTTTCACTTCCCACTAAAAGAATGACGATTTTATCTGGTATTTGCACTAAATCATTCACTTGATCGAGTTTTATTTCTTGTCTTTCGCAATAATCTTCAATCCATTGGAATTTTTTTGTTACATATATTTGATCATTGCTATAAAGGGCAATATTTATGCTTGGATCTAAATTTTCTATAATTTGAATTGCAAAACTTTTACTTATTGAGTGCCTATATATATCATCCCCAGTCTCAACATCGGTCATAACTGCCCCTCCATAACAAATAATTGGGATATTAATGTTTAAACGTTTAGCATATTTTAGTGCAGGAATTTTACTTCTTCCTGTAGCAAATGTGAAATGAATTCCAAAATTATTTAGTTTTGAAGTTAAGTTTTCTAACTCTTCTAATACTGATCCATCGTGAAGAATGGTTCCGTCTAAATCAGTTAAAATTAATGGCCTAGTTGTCAGTCTTTCTATAATGCTCATCTTGTGTATAATAACCTTGTTTGATTAATAATATATAAAAATGAATGCAGTAGTTATTATTCCCTCCCCTTTAAGAAATCTTACAAATGGGGAAAGAAAAGTTAATATAAAGATTGAAGAAACGACTTCTTCTGTAGAGAAGATAATTGTAATTTTGGATAAATTATACCCTGGCATTTTAACCAAAGTTTTAGATGAAGATAACCAATTGCATAAATATGTAAACATTTTTCTTGATGGAGAAGATATAAGATATCTTGATGGTGTTAATACTAATGTAAGTGACGAAGGTGAATTAAGTATTGTTCCTGCTGTAGCGGGAGGGCTTTACTGACTATTTGTTAGAGAATCAATAACAACTTGATCCGGCACATCATTAATAATCTTTGATTTGCCTACTTCTTCTAAAAGTATCCAATTAATTTTACCGGATTTTACTTTCTTATCTGATTTAGCAATATTGTAGAGATTATTTAGATCTATACCTTCTGGAATTCTTGTAGGTAAGTTATATATATTTAGTAACTTTTCTATTTTATTTACTAAGTTTTCTCCGCAATAAGATAACGATGAAGATATTTTGGTTGCCACCACCATACCGATACTAACAGCTTCACCGTGAAGCAAATCTGTGTATGAGGTGTATGTTTCAAGTGCATGCCCAATAGTGTGACCAAAATTTAATCTAATTCTATCCTCTCCAGTTTCATATTCATCTTTAGAGACAATATTGGCTTTAATTTCAACACTTCTTCTTATTATTTCAGAGAAAATAGGATCTTCTTTTTTCAATAATTTAGCAGAGTTATTATTAAATTTATCAAACAGATCTTTATCAAACAGCAAAGAATGTTTTAGTGCTTCTGCCCATCCAGAATTCATTTCTCTTTGAGGCAATGTGACAAGACTTTCAGTATCCATAATTATTAATTTTGGTTGATAAAATGCTCCAACAAGATTTTTACCTTGCTTTAGGTTTACTGCTGTTTTGCCTCCTATTGATGCATCAACCATTGAGGCTAGAGTAGTCGGAATATGGATTAATTTAATCCCCCTCAACCAAGTAGCAGCAACATATCCCACAAGATCTGTTGCTACGCCTCCACCAAGAGAAAAAATAATGTCAGATCTTTCGGCTCCTTTTTCATGAAGCCATTCATAAATCTTGGTTACAGTAGATAAGTCTTTTTTACTTTCATCTAACTCAATAGAAAGTGATTCGACTTTTATTGAATTAGACTCAAAAGTTTTAATTATATTAGTACCAATATTTGAGAATACTTTTAAGTCGGATATAAGAAATATTCTTGAATTAGTTATTTCATTTTCTGATAGGCTGAAAATTTTGTCTAAAATACCTTCGCCTGCGTAAATATTATAATCTCCCTGTTGAGATTTAATCTGGCCTGCAAGCATAGATTTACTCATGATTTCTATAAATATTATTTTTAATTTCCAAAGCAATTCCTTCCATACCCTTATTATCTGTATCTATGTGAAATGATGCCAATGAATATAAAGAATATCTTTTTTTTGCTTGTTGTTCTAAGTTTTTGATTAAACTTAAATTATTGTTGAATAAAAGAGGTCGGTGATTTTTGTTTGATTTTGTAAGCCTGTTTTCTATTTCTGAGGGACTTGCTTTTAACCAAAATGTAGACCCGTAATAATTCATGAGGTTCATTATATTTGGTACTTCAGGCGTCCCACCTCCAGTTGAGATAACGATTTTATCTTTTTCAATCAATTCTTTGATAAGAATTAATTCTTCGGATCTAAAAAACTCTTCACCATTCTCTCTGAAAATATCATCAATAGATTTATTATGTTTTAATATTAATTTTTCATCTGTATCAATAAACTCCCAATTGATTAAACTTGATAGTATGTTTCCACAAGAAGTTTTACCTGAACCCGATTGTCCGACTAAGAAAACACGATTATTTTCGATATTATTTTCCACCAAACTCATTATGTGTATTGGTATAATTAGAGACATTAGAAATTATTTCATCAATATGGTCCCCTCCAAATTTTTCTAATATTACGTCAGTGAGTATTATTGCAAGCATAGCTTCGCCTATCACACATGCTGGTGGCACTTGGCATATATCACTTCTGTTGTACTGAGCTTCAACTATTTCTCCTGTATTTATGTCAACTGAAGGAAGAGGGTTCGTCATCGTTGCAATGGGCTTAATAGCGACATTCACTATTATGGGCTCTCCATTTGTAACTCCGCCCTCGAGGCCTCCTGCGTGATTTGTCAGGTGCTTGAAGTTTCTTTTATCCTTTTTATCAGGAACAATTACATCATGGACATCCCTGCCCGCCTTTTTAGTATTTTTAAATCCATTTCCTATTTCTACCCCTTTGACTGCATTAATGCTCATCATGGCTTGAGCAATTTTCCCATCTAATTTTCTATCCCATTGGGAAAAGCTTCCTAACCCAACAGGCAGATTAAAAGCTATTACTTGAAATGTTCCTCCTATTGTCGTTCTTTCTTTTTTAGATTTTAAAATTGCATCAATGAATTTTTTTTCTAAATCGGGTGAAGTAGTCCTCACTTCCGAAGTTTCAGTGAGGGTCCAATCTACATTGTCAATATTTTCATCGTTTGACTCTATTTTTCCTATTGATATCACCCTACTTTTTATATCAATTCCAAACTTTAATAAAAATATTTTGCATATTGCTCCAGCTGCAACTCTAGCAGTTGTTTCCCTTGCACTTGCTCGTTCAAGTACATTTCTTAGATCGTGCTGTTTATATTTTAATGCTCCTGCAAAATCAGCATGACCAGGAACAGTTTTAGTAAATTCTTTTTTGTCTACTGAATTATTTACAGGATAAGGTGACATTGCTTCTTTCCAATTTTCATGATCAAGATTTTCGATCCATAATGATATTGGTGAACCTAATGAGACTCCATGTCTAATACCTGATTTAATAACAGCATGATCTTTCTCTATTTTCATTCTACCGCCTCTTCCAAATCCTTTTTGCCTTCTCTCAAGATCAACTTTTATATCATCTTCTGATATATCTAGCCCTGCTGGCAGTCCGTCTATTAGAACAGATAATCCAGGGCCGTGTGATTCTCCAGCTGTTAAAAATCTAAACATTTCTTACTCCTTCAAAGATTTTATAGCTTTAACTGTAGATATTACAATTCGCTGATGATCGATTTTTCCATTATTTCGTAAGGGCAATTTTCCCCAGCAATGAGTTTTAATCCTTCTATGGCCTGATGTATTAGCATAGATATCCCTGTTATTGCCTTTCCACCAGAATTTTCTATTTTAATTAAAAAGGGAGTTTTTAATGGAGAATAAACTAAATCAAACCCAACAACATCTTTATTTAGTTTCATATCATCAATGATTGAACTATTTGGATTGGGCCCGCTAATCATACCTAATGATGTAGTGTTAATTATCAAATTAGCATCACTTATTAATTTTTCTGAATTACTATCACCTAATTTAGAAGCAATGATGTTTGAGTCGGGATATTTTGATGAAATATTATTAGCATTTTCTAACGTTCGGTTTATTATTGATAATTTTTCTGATCCCTCTAATAAAAGAGATTCAACCACAGCTTTTGATGACCCTCCAGCACCTATTACTACAATATTGATATCACTTATTGAACCTTTTATTTGCTCTGGAAGGGAATTGTAAAACCCAATATAGTCTGTATTGAACCCTTTAACACCCTGCTTTTCCTTTCTAAACCAATTAATTGCTCCAATTCTTTTTACGCTGTCATCTAAATCCGAACAATAATTAAACAATTTTTCTTTAAAGGGAATAGTTACACACCCCCCTATAATTTCATTTTCTTCCAAGTTTAGGAAAAAATCTTCTAATAATTCTATTGGTATCTCCCATTTTTCAAACTCTAAATTTAAATTTAGATGTTTAATGGCTGCACTATGCATGGCAGGAGACAAGGAGTGAGACAATGGATTTCCGAGTATTCCAAACTTTTTCATGATCGTTTTGACCTCTTTTCAAGGAAACTGTTTAAAATTATTGTCGCAGAAGAATCGTCAACTCGTTTATTCTTTGAGTTTGGATCTATAGATTTTTTTGCTTGTAAAGTCGAAAGTCTTTCATCTTCTAAAATAACTTCTAAATTGGTGCTTTCCTCTAAAACCTCTTTAAATTTAAGCACTTCTTCTGCTTTGAATCCTGTTTTATTTTTCATAGTGATAGGCAACCCTAATACAATTATTTTAGTTTTGTATTCTAGGATAATTTTTTTTATTTGGCTTAGAGCATCTTCTGTTTTTTTATAAGAAATAATTGAATGGGGAACAGCAATCTTTCCGTCCATAACAGATATAGATACACCTATCCTTCTTTCCCCATAATCAAGACCCAAAATATTTTTTATATTATTTGAGCTCATCTTTAATTAGTGATCGGACCAATTTCATGGCTTCATTAACTCCCTTTAGGTTTGAGCCGCCTGCCTGAGCCATGTCTGGCTTTCCGCCGCCTCCACCTCCTATAATAGGCCCCAAATCATTTATTATTTTTTGAGAACTAAGTTTATTTGTTAGATTTTTATCTATAGACACAACTATAGTTACCTTGTTTTCTGAAGTAGAAGATAATGCAACAATACCTTTAATCTTATTCTTTAATTGTTCAGCAATGCTTCTAATTTCTTTTACATCTATATTATTGGTCTCTTGAATTATGCAAGTTACATCGTTAATTTTTTCTTTTTTTTCAGCCAACTCGTCAATTAACTTACTAGTTTCATTATTATCACTAGAATTTATTTCCTTTTTTAAATCTTTTATCTGTTGAGTTAACTGAGAAATTTTAGAGGGAATTTCATCAGCCACTACATTTAGATCATTAGAAATAATTTTTATTAGGTCAAATTGTTTATTGGCATAATTTTCCGCATTTATCCCAGTGACTGCTTCTATTCTTCTCACCCCTGAAGCAATGCTAGATTCAGATATAATATAAAAAGATCCAATCTCGCCAGTATTTTCGCAATGAGTTCCCCCGCATAGTTCATAGCTAAATTTAGATCCATTTGATATTTCAACAGTTCTTACATCTTTGCCATATTTATCTCCAAAAAATGCAATCGCACCATTATTTATAGCTTCTGAATAAGAAGTCTCGTGTTTATGGACCGGCAAATTAGCTCGAATTTTTGAATTCATTAATTTTTCAACTTCATAAATTTCTTCTTTAGTCATTTTATTTAGATGGGTAAAATCAAATCTTAGTCTTTCAGGAGATACAAGAGATCCTTGCTGATGAACATGTTTTCCAAGCACTTCTCTCAAGGCTGCATGTAATAAATGTGTGCCTGTATGATTTCTCTTTGATCCATTTCTTAAATCTATATCAACTTCTGCATTAAGAGAGTCTCCTGTAGACACACTGCCTGAAATAACTTTGCACTTATGAAATATGTAGCCGTCAACTTCTGATGTGGTATCTAGAACTGCAAGTTTTATTTTTTTATTTATTAAAAGGCCTTTATCCCCAACTTGACCTCCTCCTTCAGGATAAAATGGCGTTTGATTTAACAATAGGTAAACTTCTTCATCTTTTTCAGCCTTATCCATTCTTGACGCAAGATTGCTGTCAATTAAGGCAGATACTTTAGTTGCTGAACTAGTTTTTGAATAGCCATTAAAATCAGTCTTTTTAATTTTCATATCCGAAATTAAATTAACTAAACTCTTATCTCCCCCAAAATCACTAGCAGTCTTTGATAGTTTTTGAAGATTAGACATTAAGTTATCAAACTTCCCTCTATCAAGTTTTAGGTTTTGCTGAGAACAGTATTCATGCGTAACTTCATAAGGAAAGCCAAGCGTGTCATATAAATAACAAGCCTCCAAGTAGGAAATTTCCTTATCCCATGAAGTCGTTACTATATTTTTTCTCACGGAAGAGAAAAAAGTTTTATCAGTTATTTTTAATGCCTCTCCTAATTTCAACTCTTTTTGCAGTAAGTCGCTAATGATACCTTGCTGCCCTATTTCTGTATCAATAAATTCTTGCAAAAAATCTTTATCATCTTTGTTCGCAGAATTAATTTTGGATATTTGTTTTTTTAAATCTGCTCTATTTGATGAAAAATCGTCTAAAATTTTAGATCCTGTTTTTAATGTTTTGGAAAAACTAGCGCATTCATTTTCTAATACCTTTTTTACAAAACTAAGATTATCTTTTAATTCCGGATAAAAATTAGACATAGTTTCAGATATTATCTCGGATAAGGTAATTAAAAAATCTTCTCTAAGATTTAACTCCAAGCCGTACCTCATAGCCTTCCTAATTAATCTTCTTAAAATATAACCTCTTCCAATATTTTCAGGTATTACTCCATCTGCTATTAAAAAAGTTGCTGATCTTGAATGTTCTGCTAATACAGCTATAGCTTTGTCAGAATTCGTAGATCCAATTTTTTTATTTTGTTGCCATTTATATCCAGATGCATTTTCTATTTCTTTTATTACATCTTGAAAAAGGTCAGTTTCATAAACAGATTTTTTCCCTTGTAAAATAGTTGCTACTCTTTCCAGTCCCATTCCGGTGTCTATATTTTTTTTAGGTAATTCTTTTCTGGTGCCATCCAAATGGTGGTAAAACTGTGTAAATACTAAGTTATAAAGTTCTACAAAGTCTTCATGAATATTAGGCCCCCATGATTTTAATTTAGAGAGTTCTTTAAAATTTTTTTCTTTTTCATCCCCAATATAATAGTGAAGTTCACTGCAAGGTCCACATGGCCCCTCGTCACCTGCTGGGCCCCACCAATTATCTTTATCGTCGAAGAAGTAGATCTTTTCTCTGGGGATTCCTATATTTTCCCATATTTTTGCGCACTCTTTGTCATCATTATGTACAGTGATAAAGATTTTTTCATACTCAAAACCTAAATGGTCTGTCATTAGTTCGAGTGCCCACTTACATGCATCTTTTTTAAAATAATTTCCAAATGAAAAATTTCCCAACATCTCAAATAAAGTTAAATGAGTTGTGTCACCCACTTCATCTATATCTGTTGTTCTAAAAGATTTTTGAGCTGTCGCTATTCTTTCGTTTGGTGGCTCTGATTCTCCAGAAAAATATGATTTAAATTGCGCCATACCTGAATTTGTTAGTAATAATGTAGGATCATTAGAAGGAATTAATGATGAAGGTGGATGAATAAGATGATTTTTTGAATTAAAAAAATCTAAAAATATTTTTCTTATTTCATTAGAACTTTTTGGTCTCATGTTAATTTTTAAGTAATACTGTCTTTGTCCCAAATTGTAGCAAATTCGCCCTGTTGGCCTGTAATTAAGTCATAAAGATCATTATTTTTTACCTTATTAATAATACTTTTTTCCTCTAGTGATAGATGGAACAATGCATCAACCATTTCTTCTAATAATTCTTTACTAAACCGCTCTTTATATATTGCCAATAATGCAGACATTAATTCTTTCTTATTGAAGTTCAGTACTTGCCCAGAAAAAAAGAAAATTGAAATCAATTCATGAGAAATTTCTTTAAAATATCCCAACTCATCTCTAACTGAATTCATTATTCTTGATATGGTTTCATCTCTTAGTATGTTTTCAACTTTTTCTGGAACCCCGGCTGGGCTTAGTATAGAAAAATTTCCTGATCTTATCTCTTTGCTAAATTTTGACTCTATAGAATCATAAAAATCTTCGTTAAACATAATTTCAGAATTTAGAGTAATTATGTTTTTCGTGTCATTAATAGAATTTAGTAACAATATTTTTTCCAAATTGGGAAAAACACATAAAATTATGCTAGGCATTGAATTTTCTGACTCAAAGGACATTCTAAAGTTGATAAATTTATAATTAATTACTACGAATATCGAGTATAAACTAGCTATAGGAAAAATAAAACAAATGGATGAAAGGTCATATAGAGAAGGACATCCGCCCTATTGTACTTGTGTAGAATGCCTAAATAAAAAAAATAAAAAGGCAAAAAAAAGTTCACAGTTTTCCCTTAAAAATTTAATTGTATTAGTTTTTATATTTCTTGTAGTGCTTTCTTTAATATTGCCAATATTTATATAAATCCATTTTCTAATAGATTTGACCATAAATCTGGCTCTATGATTTGATTAGCAATATCAATATTCTCCTTCACTTCATTTATAGAACTCATCCCTGGAACTACAGAGAATACTTGCGAATTATTTAAAACAAAATTTAGAGATGCAGATTTTAAAGAGACATTGTAATTGTTAGCAATTTTTTCAATATCTTTTGCTCTGTTAATTAATTTTAGAGGCGCTACTTCATAGTCATATGTAACAGGTGAGTTAAGATCTCTTGCTAGTATTCCACTATTATAGGGCCCTCCTATAATCACTTTGACATTTTTTTCGGCACATATTTTCATAAATTTTCTTGATTTGGTATTTTCTAAAAGTGTGTATCTTCCAGCCAAAAGAATTTTGTCTAAATCTATTTTTTTCATAAAACGAATAGGCATTTCACATTCATTCATCCCGCAGCCAATATTCTTAACTATCCCCTCCTCTTTCATCTTTGCCATTTCTGGAAATGCGCTTTCATATGCCTCATTTTCAAGTCCTCCCTGATCAGGGTCATGTAGCAAAAGGGTATCTAGATAATCTGTCTTTAATCTTCTCAAGGACTCTTCCACTGATCTTCTTATTCCATCTTTTGAGTAATCAAAAACGGGCTCTCCATAGCCATTATCTATATCTAAATCGCTAATTGCTGAATAATTTTTATTTCTTAAATTTCGTATTAATCTCCCGCATTTTGAAGTCAAATTTATATCCCCTCTTTCAACCCCCGACAAAGCCCTCCCGTACCATAATTCGCTTCTACCAAATCCATACAATGGAGCAGTGTCAAATATTTTAATGCCAGACTCATATGCAAAGTTAATTATTTCTATTGCCATTTCTTGATTTACACCACCAAAAATACCATCAGCCAACACATTTCCAAATGTTGCGCCACCAAGACCTAATTTACTTAAATTGCTATTCATTGCAAGTTTGATATTACTTCTTCAGCACATTCAGTAGTGCTGGCATTTCCACCAAGATCAGTAGTAAGTTTATTTCTAGTTTTTAAAACAATTTTTACTGCTTCTCTAATTGAATCTGCAGCAATATTTTCTCCTAAATGAGATAGCATCATCGCCGCTGTTAGGATTTGTGCTAGAGGATTTGCAATATTTTTCCCCTCGATGTCAGGAGCGCTTCCATGAGTAGGCTCAAACATAGAAGGATTGCTTCTATCTTCTGATATGTTCCCGCTTGACGCTAGACCTAGACCGCCAGTTATCATTGCTGCTATATCTGTAAGTATGTCACCGAATAAATTGCTAGCAACAACTACATCGAAATCTGAAGGTTTTCTTATAAAATCCATACAAGCAGCATCTATTAATAATGAATTAGTGGAAACCTCAGGGTAGTCCTTAGAGACCTCACTAAATACTTTGTCCCACAATACCATCGAATATCCTTGAGCATTAGATTTGGTTATTGAGGTTAATTTTTTACTTCTATCCATTGCCAAATCAAAGGAGTATCTTATAACTCTTTCTGTCCCTTTTCTAGTGAACACAGAAGATTGAATCGCTATTTCATCATCAAAATTCTCATACTGAAATCCCCCGACATTAGCATATTCTCCTTCTGTATTTTCTCTAACAACAACAAGATCTATTTCCCCTGGATTCATGCCCGTTAATGGAGATTCTACACCTTCAAATAAAACCGATGGGCGCAAACAAACAAATTGGTCAAATTTTCTTCTAATAGGCAAGAGAAGGCCGTTTAATGTAATATGATCTTGAATTTTTGGATGACCTACTGCACCTAGAAAAATTGCATCAAAATCACTTAAAATTTGAAGTCCATTTTCAGGCATCATTTTATTGTTTTTAAAATAGAAATCTGAACCCCAATTAAAAGATTCATAATTCAATTTAAAGTTATTTTTTCTTGCAGAACTATCTAGTACCTTGCAGGCCTCTCTAACTACTTCTTTTCCTATTCCATCACCTGGTATTACGGCTATTTTATATTCACTCATTTAAACCTCTTTGTTTTTTAGATATTTTATTTATATGCAAAGCGACACTAGCTATATCAGGCTCGTTAATCTCCAATTTATTTGTTTCCTCAAATAGTTCTAACGACAAGTTAGTTAATGGAAGTTCTAAATGTAGTTGATCACTCATATCAGAAATAATTTTTAAGTCTTTTATTATGTTTCTTACTGGAGCTGAAGAATTTTCAAATTTTTTTTTCATATATATAGGCATGTTTCTTTCTACCATCCGACTACTTCCAAAACTTTTAGATAGTATTTCTGCTGCTGAATTTAAGTCTATTCCACTTTTTTCTGCAAGAATCGCAGCTTCCATTGCAGCAACAGTGTTAACAGAAGTTAAAAGTTGGTTAACTATTTTCATTGATGTGCCAGTTCCTGGCCCTCCCATATGAACAACATTAGTGCCCATTTTATCAAATATAACCTTTGCTTTTTCAAAGGCTATACTATCTCCTCCACACATAATAGTGAGAGTACCTTCCTTGGCACCAATTGGTCCTCCACTAATTGGCGCATCGATAAAATATACATTTTTATCTAAAGATTTTTCCCAAATTAATTTAGAAGTTTCTACGTCTACCGTGCTGTGATCAACAATTATTGTCCCAGGCTTTGCTGCACTTAAAATTCCATTTTTACCTAAAAAAACTTCTACTGAAGTTTTAATATCAGGGAGACATGCAAGAATAATCCCTGAATCTTCAACCAAAGACTTAACATTTTCATGACCGTATGCGCCCTTTTCAATAAATGGATCCATTTTTGATCTTGATCTTGTAAATATATTTAACTTAACCCCTTTATCTACGAGATTATGGGCCATTCCACTACCCATGTTCCCAAGACCTATAAAACCAGTTTTACTCATAAAGCCTCCAAACAAATTTTTTTTATTGAAAATTATGATATTTTAAATATTGTCTCTAAAACAAATTTGTTATGAAAAAGTTTTCTATAGAAATATTACCTAAGCAAAAATCAAAAATTGCAGAACTAAATCCTGAATTTTTTGAAGATGTTTATATTACACATATTCCAGGTTCATCTCTTGAAGATTTAATAGACACTTCTTCAGAAGTAATTAATAATGGGTTTAATCCTGTTCCTCATATCCCTGCAAGGTCAATTTCTGACGAATCTTCTCTAAATAAAACCCTATTAAATTTAATGAACATAGGTGTAAAAGATTTACTGGCAATTGGTGGAAGTGTGAAAAATAAAATAGGCATATTTGATTCAACTCTAGATATGTTTAAAACAGGAATTTTAAACAATATTGATTTTAGAAATATTAGAATTGCTGGCCACCCAGAAGGTAATCCCGATGACAAGAATTCAAAAGAATCTCTTAGAGATAAACTGATATGGCTAAAAGAGAACGATTATACGGCATCAATAGTTACACAGTTTTGCCTTTCACCTGAGTTGACAAACATTTGGATTAAAGAAACAAAAAATATTATTAAAGAATTTGGTAGAGAGGATACTAAAATTATTATAGGGGTGGCTGGTCCATCAAAAATTACCACACTTATTAAATATGCTAAAGTTTGTGGAGTAAGTTCTTCTGCTAATTTTTTAATGAAGCAGGGATTGGATGTTACTAAATTGATAAAACATTCTCCAAGCTCATTGATAGAAAAGATAAATGGTTATGATGGCCTTCATTTCTTTCCTTTTGGTGGAATAAAAGAATTGGACGATTGGATATCCAAATATAATTAAAGAATAAAATGAAAAGATTTACAGTAATAGGTGAAAATATTCATACAACTAGAGTGCTGAGGCTTAACGGAAAAAGGGTTGGCGAAAACGAAGAAGGTGTGCAATCGGTTAAATATTCTTCAGCAGGAAATACAAAATTTATGACAATTCCTGATGAAATGAAGAAAACTCAGCCGTATCAGCAAGGTCAAGCCAAACATTTTATGATCGCAGTATGGAAAGGTTTGTTTGGCGACTCTCAGGATCAAGAAGAATCTGTTGATTACATTAAAAATGAAATAAAACGTCAAGAAGATGCTGGTGCCAATTTTTTAGATTTAAATGTTGATGAAATGTCTCATAAACTTGATATACAAATTAATTCTATGAAGTGGTTAGTTTCAACTGTAGAGGAGTTTTCTTCAGTTCCCCCAAGTATCGATTCTTCTAATTCAGAAATAATAAAGGCAGGGCTAGATCAATATACAGGAAGCCAAGGCAGGCCTATGATTAATTCTGTTGCTTTGGAAAGAGTAGAAACATTTGATTTAGTCAAGGAATTTAATGCTAATGTTATTGTTACAGGTGCCAGTGAAGATGGGATGCCAAGCAACTCTGAAGAAAGAGTCTCTAACATAAACAAGATTGTTGATATATCTAAAAAATATAATATAGATTTTGCAGATATACATTTAGACCCACTAGTCTTTCCTATTTCTGTCGCACCAGAATATGGTGCTCATTTTTTTGATGCTGTGGAAAAAATCAGACAATTATTTGGTGATGAAATAAATATAAGTGGAGGCCTTAGTAACGTTTCATTCGGTCTTCCCAGAAGAAAGTTAGTGAATGATGTTTTTATATATATTTGCCTTCAGAGAGGATTGGATAGCGGAATAATAGATCCTTTGCAACTAAAAATTAATGATATTTTAACTCTTGATGAAAATTCAGATGACTTTAAAATTGCAGAGAATATGCTAATGGGCAGAGACGATTTTTGCATGAACTACATAAACTACTGCAGAGAAGGTCAGATTGATAAAAATTAGGATAATGTACTGGAAAGAAATACCTGTACAAATTGAATTTTCTGATCCATCTACTAAGAAATCCATAAAACTAGACGAACGTTTTCAGTTTGCAGTTGATTCAATATCAATGCTAGATGGTAGTTACGGGTCTGATGACTATTTAGACGGCTGGAAATGGGTAAATAAGGAAGATATAAAAGAAGAACTCACTGAAGAATTCATCGATGGATATACAAATAAATATAAGTACCCTCAGGATTTAATTAAAAAAATTACTTCGTTATTAGAATTAAATAAAAGGGATGAGGCCCCTGGATCAATAGATAGTTGGTTAGTAGGAAAATAGTTTGAATTTTATAGAGAAAATACAATCTTCTAATATTTTGCTTTCAGATGGTGCAACAGGGACTTTTTTGCAAACCAGAGGCCTTGAACCAGGCGGGTGTCCTGAATTAATGAATGTGGAAAAAGAAGAAGCTGTTATTGAGATGGCTCAGGGTTATTTTAACTCTGGGTCAGATTTTGTATTAACAAATACATTTGGGGGAAGCCCATTTATGTTAAAGAAATATGGCTATGAAGAAAAAACTTATAAATTTAATAAAGCTGGCGCTAAATTAGCAAAATCAGTTTGCCCTAAAGATAAATTTGTGTTTGGTTCAATTGGCCCTACAGGTGAATTTTTAAAACCTTTGGGAAATATCTCTGATAATGAGATGGCAGACGGCTTCAAGAATCAAATTAATGGTTTGCTAGATGGTGGTGTTGATGGATTAATTTTTGAAACCCAGATGGCAATAGAGGAATTAGTTTTAGGATTAAGGACTGCTAAATCAATAACAAATTTGCCAGTTATTGGCAGTATGGTTTTTGATAAGGGCCCGAGAGGGTTTTTTACAATGATGGGTGTATCCCCAAAACAGGCATCTAGTGAGATATTTGATGCTGGTGCAGACATTCTTGCTACGAATTGTGGCAATGGCTCAGAAATTATGGCCGAACTTTCTAAAGAACTAGTTAGTTATAGCAAATTACCTGTTATGGTTCAGTCAAATGCTGGAATTCCCAAAATAATTAAAGGTAAAGTAATTTATGATGAAAAGCCGGACTTTATGGCCGAAAATTATAAAAAAATATTAAGTTGTGGAATTAGCATTATTGGCGGTTGTTGTGGAACCTCATTTGATCATATAAAAAGATTCAGGAAACTAATAAATGAAAATGATTGATTATTTTTATATAATTTAATTCATGAAGATTAGACCTATAGAAGTTATAGAAAAATATGGAAGGTGTATCGAACTAATTTCTATGGACCCATTTTTTAACGATATTACTGTAGGTTTGTTTTTTAAAGAGCCAAACATCACAGTATTTTCTTATAGTAATTTAGATGGTGTTTCGGATAGATTAAAGCAAATTAGAGACAGAATAGTTAATGTATCTGGGGCTATGCCTCATAAAGACAATCCTCACCAAGCAACATTTATATGCGGAATGAAAGAAGGTTGCTGTTCAGACCCCCTTAGGTTTGTTTTGAAAGAGGCAGTGACTAAGGATAGGGACCTTGACCTTTCAAAAGGTATTATATGTAAAGATTTAAGATCAGAAATGATGATAAAAGTTAATTATGAAGATAATTCAAATGGAAAAATCTATACTGTTTCAGGTGATGATAATACTGAAAAACCAATTATCAGATACAGAGCAATTGCGAATGGATTAATAAAATATGGCGCATTTGAAAGGGTAGATAATTTCTCCTTTAAATTAAATTGCAATCAAAGAAATGATAAGATAGTAAATCTGCTCCTTCCATTAGCAAGGAATATTAGTGCTACTGAAGAATCTTTAGCTGCGGAAGATGCTGCAGGGCAAATGACTACTCAATCATTAGGATTTTCAGCAAATTAAAATGATAGATATAAATTTAAAATTAACAAAAAAAGAGAGAGTCCTAAATGCACTTGCAGGTAAAGATGTTGACAGGCCTCCAGTGTCTAATCCTACGAATGTAGCAACAGTTGAGTTGATGGACTATGTTGATGCCCCATTTCCTGATGCATGCAGAAACCCTGAGCTTAATGCTAAGTTAGCTTTAACGGGTCACACTGAACTTGGTTTCGACTCAATTGCCCCTTACTTTTCGATCATCCAGGAATCTTCTGCACTAGGCTGCGAAATGCAGTGGGAACAAAAAGATAATTGGCCTACTGTTAGAATGGGAAACCCGATATGGAAATCTTTATCAGATATTAAAATTCCATCTGGTTTCCTTGAACATAAAGACAATGTTGCTATTACTCGCTCTATAAATATTTTAAAAGATGAAGTAAAAGATGAAGTTCCAATATTAGGTAAAACTATGGGACCCTGGACCTTGGCCTATCACGTTTTTGGTGTTGAGCCCTTTCTTTTATTATCAATTGACGATCCGCAGGAAACAATGAGAATTCTCAAGAAATTAA
The DNA here is from genome assembly GCA_002721675.1 of Chloroflexota bacterium. Taxonomy (GTDB): domain Bacteria; phylum Chloroflexota; class Dehalococcoidia; order Lucifugimonadales; family Lucifugimonadaceae. The sequence goes on from PBLC01000003.1 coordinate 76,902, forward strand.
AAGAAATTACTGTGATATTTGGTCAAGCCCAAATTGATTCAGGAGCCGATATTTTAGTAGTACCTGACCATGCAACCGGAGACCTTGTAAGCGGTAAATATTATGATGACTTTCTACTTGAAATTCATCAAGAATTGGTTGAAGATTTAAAAGTTCCCCTAATTCTTCATATTTGTGGAAGAACGGTAGACAGGATGCCATCTATAGCAAAAACTGGAATGGCAGCATTTCATTTTGATTCTAAAAACCTTCCTGAAGAAGCCATGGATGCTGTAGGAAATGGAATAAGACTCGTAGGAAATATAAATAATCCAGAAACTCTTTATTCAAAAGCCCCTGAAGATGTTAAGCAGGAAGTATATAGAGCACTTGATTCGGGTGTTCAACTTATTGCTCCTGAATGTGCAATTCCACTAAAAACAAAGATTGAGAATTTACTTGCTATTCCAGATGCAGTAAATCAGTGGGTTTCTAATAAATTTCAATCTTAGTCAATATATGATATAAATTCGCTTTAGAAACATGTGATAATTAATTAAACTGTGCCTAAGAAATATAATATCTGACATGATAAAACACGAAGGATTAAAAGAAGAATTTAAATATGTAACTAAGCCTGATGAGCAAGAGCATATAGGCGGGCTATTTGCTAGTGGCGACATGTTGATGCAAGAAATTGCTTATAACCTTATAACTGGTCAAAATGATCAAGTTGGAATTCTTGTAAAAAAAGCATTAGACTCAGACTACTCAGCGAATATAGTTCTTGATGATGGTCTTATAGCAGGCATGGCTATTGTAGGTGTAAAGTTTAGAGACAATATAATTTTTGTTCCTGAGGTATTGATATCTGCAAGAGCAATGAAAGCTGGAATGGAACATATTGAACCCATTTTATCTGCATCCGGAGTTGAACCTATTGGTACTGTAATAATGGGAACCGTTAAGGGTGATCTTCATGATATAGGTAAAAACTTATGCATAATGATGTTGAGAGGTGGTGGGTTTTCAGTTCATGATCTAGGTGTCGATACTAAACCTGATGAATTTATTGATGCAGTCATGGAACATGATGCAGCAATTGTAGGAATGTCAGCCTTATTGACAACAACAATGCCAAATATGGGCACAACAATTGAGGCTTTTGAAGATGCTGGCATGCGGGAAGAAGTAAAAATTATGGTTGGAGGTGCTCCGGTAACTCAAGAATTTGCTGATGAAATGGGTGCAGATGCATATGGAGCAAATGCTGTTGATTGCGTACAAAGAGCTAAAGAACTTTCAACCTCTAATAAATAATGAAAACTGATAAAAGTTCCATAGACAAGAATCAGGCAGAAAAAAGCCTTCAAACTTTGTTTAATATCTTTTCACAAATTTCAAATCATGCTGATGAAGTGTTCACAAAAAGATGCCCTTATAAAAATGCTAGGTCAAGGTGCACTGCTAAGTTTGAATGTAAAAATCAACATTATTTAAAAAAGTTTGGGGAATCTCCAGTATGCACAGGTTCTGACATGCTTGATTATAGGCCAGCTTGGAGAACAGATAAAAAAATTAGCTCCTGATAGAATAAATTATTATGGGCTATATTAAATCTGACAATAACAGAACTTCTTCTTCTTTGGGTAAAACACTCTTTGATTTTGCAGATACATTAAGTATTAGGGTCCCAACTAGTTGCGGAAGAACTGGTGAGTGCCATGAGTGTATTATCCAAATTACTGAAGGCATAGAAAATTTATCAGAAAAAAAGGATCTAGAAAGTTTCTTAGGTCCTGAGTTTAGATTAGCCTGCCAAGCATTTATTAATAATGATAAAGAAGATGTTAGTTTTAATGTTTTAAGAAGACAACCAAAGATTTTAGAAACAGGAAAAGGGGCTAGTTTTAAATTAAGTCCTTCAATTTGCATTCAGGATAGCCAGATAATAGATAAAAATTCAAATCGGGTATTAAGTGAGAAAATTACACCAATTTATGGAATGGCTGTTGATTTAGGGACTACCACAGTTGTTTGTAGCCTTATTGATTTATTAAATGGCAAGATAATAGGCACATCTTCATTTGAAAACCCTCAAAGATTTGGCGGAAGTGATACTTTGAATAGAATTTCATATGAAACCACAAAATTTCCTGGCGAGTTAAAGTCAGTAATTATTTCTGGATTAAACTTTGAGATTGGTGAATTATGTAAAAAAAATAAAATTAGAAGATCTCATATTTATGAAATGTTAGTAGTTGGCAATACTACAATGAGAGATATATTTTTTGGAGTAGATGTAGCTTCAGTAGGTCAAAAGCCTTATAAATCATTAACTCAATTAGAACTTGAAGATGGCAAGCGAGAAACAACTTCTCTTTCATGCGATTCTCATGAACTTGGGCTAAGGATTAATAAAAACGGATTAATAGTTAGTCCTCCATTAATTTCGTGCCATATAGGTTCTGATATAACAGCAGATCTTGTTGCTATATCTGCAGATATTCATGAGGAAAATTTTATTTTGTTAGATGTTGGTACAAATACGGAGATTGTTATAGGAAATAAAGAAAACCTTGTTGCTGCTTCATGCCCAGCAGGCCCAGCATTTGAAGGTGGAGAGGTTAGGTATGCAATGCCTGGTTATGACGGAGCAATTGAGAAATTTGAGATTAATAATGGAGATGAATCTTTTTCTACCATTAATAGTACTCCTCCTCAAGGAATATGTGGATCTGGATTAATAGACTTACTTGCTTCCCTTAAATCAAATTCGATAATTAATGAACTGGGAGTGTTATCTGATGGAAGTGATTATTATGAATTAAAGAATAGTAATGGTATTAAAATATCAAGAGCAGATATGAGTGCCCTAGCACAAGCAAAAGCCGCAAATTATTGTGGGCAATCAATAGCTTTAAAAAATTCATCTATCGATATAAATAACTTCAAAAAACTTTACCTTAGCGGAGGATTTGCAAATTATATTAATGTTGATAATGCGATTAAGATTGGCTTTATAATTGATACTCCTAATACAGAAATTGTAAAAATAGGTAACTCTGCACTTCAAGGTGCAATTATGTTATTGCTTGATGTAAGTTTAAGAAGTAAGTTTGATAATCTAGTTAAGTCTATAAAACATATAGAATTAGAAACTGATGAAAATTTTTTTGAACACTTTGTCGAAGGGTGTCAATTTAAAGAACTATCTATAATGCAAGGAAACAAATGAAAATAGTAATTTCAGATTATGCTTGGCCGAATATAGACATTGAGAGAAATTTTTTTATAAACAAATCAATTGACCTAGATGTTTCTTCAGGTAAAGAGGATTTAATAGACAAAATTAAAGACGCTGATGGCTTACTTTTTTGCTTTGAAGATATTAATGAAGATGTTTTAAGATCCGCAAAAAATCTTAAAGCAGCACAAAGGTATGGCATAGGTGTAGATAACATCAACATTAAGGTTGCAACAGAACTTGGTATAGTAGTTTCAAATATTCCTGATTATTGTATTGATGAAGTTTCAGATCATGCACTCTCTATGATTCTTGCTATCAATAGAATGATTGTCCCTGATAGTAAAATGGTAAAACTTGGGAAATGGAATGATGTGAAAAAGAATAATAGAGTCTTTAGACTTACAGATGCAACACTAGGCATAATAGGTTTTGGTCGTATAGGTAGGCGACTTGCTAATAAAGCAAAAGCCCTAGGTTTAAAAGTTATAGCTTATGACCCTTACATTAATGAGCAAGTATATGATGGCGTAAATATATTGCCTTTTGATGATGTTGTCTCAAGCAGTGATATATTGTCACTTCATGTTCCGCTAACCAAAGAGACGAATCATTTGATCAGCTATAAAGAATTAGAAAAAATGAAAGACAATACGATATTAATTAATGTTTCTAGGGGAGGATTGATAGATGAAAAAGCTCTATCAGAATATTTGAAAAGCGGAAAAGTTAGAGGAGTAGGAATGGATGTTATGGAAGATCATAACCCATCATCATCTAACCCTTTATTTGAATATGAAAACGTTATTGTTACCCCACATACTGCATTTTTTTCTCAAGAATCTAGCGAAGAATTACAAATAAGGTCATGTGAACAGTTATATGGTGTCTTAAATGGAAATAAACCAAAATTCTTGATTAATCCTGAAGTTCTCAACCATCCAGATGTAAATCTAACTTAATGGATATTAGAAATTTTATTAGAGAAATTGATGATTACCCAGAAAAGGGAGTTTCTTTTAAAGACATTACTACTTTAATTTCTAATGTTGCCGCATTCAAATATACACTTGATATAATGTCAGAATTTATTTCAAACGATATTGATTATATTGCATCTATAGATTCAAGAGGTTTTATATTTGGTTCAGCCATATCTGATAGATTAGGAAAACCTAATATTTTATTAAGAAAAAAAGGCAAATTACCCCCGCCAGTAATATCTAAAGAATATCAACTTGAATATGGTAAAGATACTATAGAGGTAGGAGAATTATCCGTTCCGCGTGATAAGAAAATTATAATTATAGATGATCTTATAGCATCAGGAGGAACGGCTAGAGCCTCATTAGATTTGCTTGAGATGTGCGGAAATTCTGTTTTAGGAATAGTAGTTGCTGTAAAATTAAAATATCTAAATCCTGAAAAATTGTTTACTGCCCCAATTTATTCAGCCTGCACGTATATTTAATTAGATGATTTTTCAATAAATTCTTCAATTAGTCTTTTGTATTCAGACAATATAAATTCTAGATTTTTTATACTTTGGTCTAATTTTGCCTTATCTTCAGTATCTATAGAACTTATTTCTCTAAGATTTTCTAAGGTATCTATGATTATTTCTCTCATTAGTCCCCTATTGTTCCTCCAAAATTATCCTGATAGATCTTAGGGTCTATCCTTGCATCAATTATAGTACTGGTATCACTGTCAAAGGCACTAATTAAAACTTTTCTGTAACTTTCTGGGTCAGTGACTGTTTCTCCTTTTAATCCGCATGATTTAGCAACTCCAGCAAAATCAACCATATTCAGGTCTAATCCATAATCTTCATAACCTCTAAAACCTTGCCTGTACTTCATTGTTCCTAAAGCAGCATCATTAATAATTACTATAGGCCATCTCAGATTAGTTCTTTTAATCGTTTCAAATTCACCAAGTCTCATGAGAGTGCTGCCATCTGCTCCTATGCCCATTAAAGGTACTTGGTTATTTGTGGCTAATGATCCTCCAATATAAGAAGGTATCATTAGGCCCATAGTTCTCCCTCCAGAGGTTCCAAAAAATTTTAATGGCTCATCAAATTTCCATGTGTTCTCTAATAGCGCAATAAAAGCCCCAGTCTCAGTAAATAATAAACCATCTTTAGGTAGTATTTCTTTTGATATTTCTATTACATCTTGGGCAGTAAAAATTGCATTATTTGGTCTTGAAAATCTTTTATCTGTATCACTATAAATCTTTAATAATTCACTTATTTCCCATCCATTTTTCTGGTTGGAATTAAGCAGCATTTTAGCAGATTCTTTTATATTGCCCGCACAAATTGCCTTGGGGTCATTAGATAAAGTTTTTAACTCTTGATTCGATATTATTTCTACTGTATTTATTTCTCCTTTAGGCCAAGGTGCATGAGTCATCATTTGATCTACTCCGATTAAGATTATTAGGTCTGAACCTAGTGTTAATTTATTAGGCCTGCTATTTTCACCTTTACCAAACGCTGTTGAAACTCCCATCCATCTGTTATGACTTTCAGGAAAAACACCTCTTGCTTTCATTGTAGATAAAACCCCTGCTCCAATTTTTTCAGATAGTTTAACTACCTCATCTATCGCACTGTCTTTTCTTACCCCATCTCCAATTAACATCATTGGTTTTTTTGAATTATTTATTAAATCGATTACTTCGTTGATTTCACTGATAGAGCTAGAAGTGTTTATATTTTCTTTATTAGATTTTGTATCTTCAGCTTCAATAAGCCCCATATCAGACGGAAAATCTATAAGAACAGGCCCTGGTAGCCCTTCTATAGAATCATAGAATGCATTTCTGATCAGATTGGCAGGATTATCTTTAGTTAGTGTTAACATAGATTTGGTTACCGATTTCATTAAACCTTGGTGATCAGCATGTTGTACCATCTCATTTTCATAGGAATAATTAGGAGTAGTTTCGCATACACATACAACTGGCATTCTTTCAAAATATGCATTTGCAACCCCACCTGCAAGATTGGCCGCACCTACACCCTTTACACCTAAGCATAAACCTGCAGAATCTTTTATTAATCCATAAGTACCGGCGGCAATAGCAGCGGTTGATTCGTGGGCTACATTAACAAAGTGAAGGTCAATATTTTTGCCACTATCCATTAAGTCTAGAGGGACTCCGCTTCCAGGGATTCCAAAAAAATGATCATTTTTCATTTCTTTAGCTATTTTCATAAAAAGTTCACTTAGATTCATGCCTGCCCCTTTAAGTATTAATTTTTAATATGATACATCAGTGTCGTCTATATTTCTCCAAAGAAACCAAGATGCTACTGAATTCCATGGAGACCATTTTATAAAAAAATTTTCAAAATTTATTGAATCTTTATTCTTTTCACCATATAAATTAATTAGGGAATTAATTATTCCAACATCTCCTTTGGGAAGTATATTTGGCCTAGATAAATAAAATATTAGAAACATTTCGGCAGTCCATGGCCCAATCCCCTTTATCTTCATTAGTTCGTTTTTGGCTTCTTCATCCTCTAGGTTTGAAATATGATTAAAATCAGTCATTTTATTTTCAACTCGCTCTGAAATATTAACTAAATAATTAACCTTCATGTTTGATAACCCGCATTTCCTTAGTTCATCTGATTTTTTAGAAAGGATCCCTTTGGCGTCAATTTTTGTTAACTTTTCGAGCTTCGTTTTTATGCTTTTTGCTGCATGTGTTGAGATTTGTTGACCTATAATTGAATTAACTAAAGTATTAAATGGATCATTAGATGGGACGAGGTATTTGTTTATATGTCTACTAATAATTTTTTTTAATATTGGGTCTTTTAAAGACAATTCTTTTGTTGCTTTATCCCAATATTTAGGTTTCATATTATTTATTATTTTCTATAGGGTTTGAGCATTCCCATCTGTCACGAGATTCCCAATCACATTTCATATTATTTGAGTCACCAAGATATATAAAAATAATAATAATAAATCCTGTTGCTATTAGAGGCAATATCCATATAGATCTAAATGGTTTTGTACTTAGCCAGAAGTTATAAATTGAATTTGGGTTCATTATTTTATCTCCTTATTTCAACCAATCGTTTAATTTTCCTTTTTGGTAATCAACAAAGTTAATATTTTGATACATCTTTTCTAAATTTTGATCAATTGTTTTTTGCCCCTGAGGTATAGGATTATTTTTAAAAAATAAATTAATCCTGTTCGCAAGCTTATAATCTGAAATTAACTTAATTCCGCCGAACATCCTAGGTACTGTATTATCAGGGAATTTTTCAATTATTTTTGACCAATTGTTTTCTATAAAATCCCAAGTTTTTTGTGAGTGTCTGTAGTTTCTTAGCGCATATGCTATTAAGTACGGCGCATCTTGATTTTTTATTTCTTTAGATAATGATGCTTTTAGAGTTTTATCTAGTAGTTTTGGATCTCTAAATTCTGCCAAAGAGTATAAAAATCTCATTTTTTCTTGAGGGGTTTTGCCATCTTTGTATTTTGAAAAATACTCCTCATAAGTTTTTTCGTTGCCGTAATGCGCCACAGAGGCAATAGCAGAGGCAATTATATTTGGATCAATTGAGGGTTTATCAGAATTATATTGGATATAAATTTCATTCAGTTTATTTATGTATTCATTGTTTTCGCACGCGATAGAGAGTGTTTTAAATATTATTGCCCTTAATTCTTTAGTTTTTAAACCCTCCTTGTTTTTTGGTTCTAAACCAATTTTATTTAAAAGAGTCAAAGTATAATCTTCTATTCTAGAAATGTATTTTCTTTTTAAATCTTCGTTAGTGTACCTTTTCAGGGATGATAAGGTGGACAGGATCAAAGATTGCAATTCAGGATCTATGTCCTGCTTAAAATAAAGAGCATTATTTAAGTATTTATCAATTGGTGTTATACAGGAAACAGCACTTGCCCAAAGATCATCAATTAAAGAAAATTTTTCAGATTTATTTAAATGTTTGATTGCATTTAAGAAATCTTTTGCCACTTCATATTCACTTCTATAAAAACCATTAGAATTAGAATTTCCTGAAACTAAACTAACTTTAGAATCAAAATTAATTTTTTCTACTTTATCTTCTAAAAGAAATTTTTTTGAATTAACCTGTGAATCTGATTCATATTTTATTTCCATAGGAATTTTCCAAAGAGTTTCATCATCAGAATTGTCATACCTAAATGTTGACTGAGTAATCTTAATATAATTACCTTCGCTTTCAATAGATACTCTAGGAAAGCCTGGTTGTAGAATCCAGGAATTCATGGTCTCTCTTACTGGAATTGACGAGAATTCTTCAATACTATCCCATAAATCTTCAGTTTCAGTATTAGAAAATTCATGCTTATTAAGGTAATTTCTAATACCGTCCCTAAATGGCCCTTCTCCTACATATTGCTCTAACATTCTTAATACTGCCCCACCCTTTTCATAAGTTAATAGATCAAACATTGCGGTAGCATCATCAGGAGATATGACGTCAAATTCTATTGGCCTTGTTGACTTCAGTGAATCTATATCAAATGCTGCTGATTTTTCAATTCCAAATTCTACCCATCTCTCCCATTCAGGATTAAATTTGTCTACAGCCTTTGTGGCCATAAAAGTTGCAAAAGCTTCGTTTAGCCATATTCCATTCCACCATTTCATAGTAACTAAATCTCCAAACCACATATGAGCAATTTCATGCATCACAACATCTGCTATACGTGTTAGTTCGCCCTGTGTTGCCTCTTCTTTGTTTACTAGTAGCAATGCTTCTCTGTAGGTAATACAACCTAAATTTTCCATTGCTCCAGAAGCAAAATCAGGTATAGCTATCATGTCTAGTTTGTCTCCTGGATAAGGTCTTCCAAAATAATCAGAAAAATATTTAAGAGCAAATTTTCCTGTTTCTATTGCAAAATCAGTTAAATGTGATTTACCAATGGCGTGAACAATTCTAAGAGGGACTCCATCAACATCTACTACATTCGTGGCTTCAAATGGACCAATAACAAATGCGACCAAGTATGTAGACATTTTAATTGAATCTTCAAATTCATAGATATCATGGGAATCTGTATTAAGAATATTTTTGATTCCAGTATTAGAAACTGTGAATAAATCTTTTGGAACTTTTAATGTAATTGAAAATACTGATTTAAATTCAGGCTCATCAAAACAAGGGAATGCACGCCTAGCATCAGTGCTTTCAAATTGCGTAGTACCTATTTTATGGTCTACTCCATTGTCATCTTTATACCTAGATAGATAAAATCCTCTTAAAGAATTATCAAGATCTCCATGAAAATCTAAATCTAATTTATATTCACCAGGATCTAAATATTCATCAAAATTAACTGATACTGTTTCATGATCTTTATCTTCAGAGATATTTATTGATTTTAAACTGATATCTTTTATCTCAGCTCTGTCTATCACAAGGTCAATAGAATTTAATTTTATAGAATTTACCTTTTCTTTTACTTTTAATGTAATTGTTTCAGACCCAGAAAACTTTTCATTATCTAGGTCAGGTTTTATCGTTATTGAGTAATGATTTGGAATTACTGTTTTTGGTAATCTGTATTTATTCTCCATTTATCTCCTTTTATAATCCCTGAATTCCTTTTATTCCCATATTTATTGCTATGGCTATCATCGCAAAAGAAAGCAACTTCATCATTAATCTGCCTTTTAATCTTTTGGAAATAATAACTCCAAATTGAGATCCAATTATTGCACCTATTCCTAATGGTAACACTGCTTGGGCATCTACATTACCATTTATAAAGTGAGCTGCGGAACCAAAAATTGTGTATAGAGACATAGTTGCAACAGATGTTGCTGTGGCAACTTTTACAGGAAAATTAAAAAAATATACCAAAGTCGGGGTTCTTAGAGGCCCTCCTCCAATACCAAAAAAACTAGAAATAAACCCAAAAAGTGTATTGATACCTGTAGCCACTGGTTCAATAAAATTGTATTTAAAATACGCCTCTGTAGTAGGGGTAATTTTTCTATAAACTCTCCACCACCCTCTATTATTTTTAATATTTTCATTCCCTTCTTCTGGTTTTTTCTCTGAACTTGAAGGGCTCCAAAAAACATAAATTCCAGTTGCTATTAACATTAATGCAAATAATATATTGAAAATAGCACTATCGACTTTTTCTAGTCCAATTACTGCAATTATAGCCCCAGGCATCGCTGCTAAACTAAATAAAACAGCACTTCTTATATCTACTATTTTTAATTTTAAGTAAGATATTGTTCCTGATATTGATGCCACAGAAACACAAACTAAGCTTGTACCTACAGCCATCTTATTTTCCCAGCCAAAAACAAGAATTAGTAATGGGCCTATAATGAATCCACCGCCTGCACCAACTAGCACTCCATATGAAGTTGCTAGAATTCCAAGTGCAATAAAACTTGTAATTTCAATTATGCTTAAATCTATAATTTTTTAACTCCATGTTCTATCATGAGCATCTAATCCATCCCATTCTTCAGTAGTCTCAAAAGCACCTTTAGGGTAAATGTCCATGCTTGGCCCATTCCCTGCAAAACCACTTGCATTAGTGTTCAAATGCTTTTCAACTGCATCCTCATTTAATTCTATTCCAAGCCCAGGTGATTCTGGAACTTTTACAAAACCATTATTTATAATTTTATCAGTTTCTCCATTTACAAGATCATCCCACCATGGATTGTCTACTGAATGCATTTCTAACGCTATAAAGCCTTCTGTTGCTGCTCCACAGTGAACATTAGCCATTGCAACTACTGGTGATCCAGCTTGATGTAGAGCCATTGGTATACCTTTTTCTTGAGCATAGTCGCCAATCTTTTTTGTCTCTAGTATACCTCCAGAAGTCGCAAGGTCAGGATGAATAATTGATACAGACTCAGTATCTATAAGATCTTTAAATCCATCTAATAGATATATATCTTCACCTGTGCAAACTGGTGTTTCAACTGAGTTCTTTAATTGATTCCATTGCTTTGTGTATTGCCATGGGATCATATCTTCATACCAAGCCAAAGAGTACTGGTCCAACTCTCTGCCTATTCTAATGCAACTTTCAAGGCCTATGTGACCAAAATGGTCTGTAGCAATTGGAGTTTCATACCCAACAATATCTCGCACTGTTTTTACATATTCTGAAATTGCATCAATACCTTTGTCTGTTATTTGTATTCCTGTAAATGGATGCATTGTGTTTTGAGACTCAACCATCATGCTTTTTAATGACCCCCCAGTTTCACCCTCTTTTATACTTTCTTGATCATAGTCATTTGGGTAAATTAGTCCACCCTTAACTGATTCTGCTATCCAAATTCCTATGTCCATTTTAAGATAAGTAAAACCTCTTTCCATCCTCTCTTTTAATGCATTACCCATTTCTGTTGGATCCTTTTTTGATGGAGTGTCAGAATATACTCTTATTTGGTCTCTGTATTTTCCACCCGCTATCATATATGCAGGAACTCCATAGGCTTTTCCTGCTAAATCCATTAAAGCCATTTCAACACCGCAAACTCCTCCGCCTAATCTTCCGTGGCCTCCAAATTGTTTTATTTTTCTAAATAACTTTTCTACATTGCATGGATTTTCTCCTAATAATCTGCTTTTCAGCATTAAAGCATATCTTGCACTGGCACCATCTCTGACTTCACCTAATCCGACAATATCTTGGTTTGTGTATAATTTTATTATCGGCCATCTCCAGTTTCCTTCACCAACAATTGCAATTCTCATATCAGTAATTTTTAAATCACTTGGCTTTGAGTTCTTGTTTACTGAGTTCATAGATATACTCCTTATGCTTTAATGTAAAACCTAAACGGATATTAAAATTAAATTAGTATAAAATCAACGGATGGAATTTTGGATTTTACTTTCACTTGCTAGTTCTTTCCTTTTTGCTATTGTTAGTGTTGTTGATAAATACGGTGTTTATGATTCTACTAATTTATCTCCAAAGTATTTAAATATGTATGTTGGCTATAGCAATGCAATAATTGGAACTATCCTTTTATTAGCATTTGGGGTAACAGATTTTTTTTCTTATTATACTTTCCTATCTTTGTCTGTTGGGTTGATTCAAGGGCTGAGTTTAATAATATTATTTTGGTCTCTTAAAAATAATGATGTTACAAGAGTTATGCCAATTTGGAGCGCGTACCCTTTATGGGTTCTTTTAATTGCGATAACTTTAACTTCTGAAGTAATTAACATGGTTTATTTATTTTCGATTTTTTTATTGATATTAGGAAGTATAGTAGCCAATATTAAACTTGATAAAAAAAACTCAATTAAGTTTTCATTTCGGTCATTTTCAATTTTATTAATTGGAACTTTTTTATTCGCGTTTTCCCAAATTATAAATAAAGAAGTTGTTCAGAATGTACCTGTAATTGAGGCATTTGCATTCAGAGGTATTGGAGTTTTTATAACTTTAGCACTTCCATTTTCAAATCGTGAAAATATCATGTTTCTATCAAAATATGTTTTGGATTGGAGGAAGAGTAAATATTTATTTACTGCAGAAACATTTTTAGCAACCTTTGCATATATAACTATTCTTTATTCTCTTATTAACGGACCTGTTTCTCTTGTTGCTGCTATTTCTGGTACTAGGCCAGTGTTTATAGTATTTATATATACTATTTTAAGTCTCTTAAGAGTAAATATTTTAGAATCTTTTTCAAAAAGAGAAGTTGTCGTAAAAATCATTTCTGCTATATTAGTTTCAATGGGGGTATTTGGAATTGCAATCTTTTAATCCTAAGATTGGTGTAGCACAGATAGGATCTAAGCATGGTCACGCTACTTCAGTTTTATCTACAATATTAAATAATCCTAAAGTGGATTTTTATGGTATTTTTGAGCCTGATATAGATAAAAGAAATGAACTGAAGAAAAATAAATCATTTCCTTGGAACAGGGTTAATTTTATTGAGAATGAAGATGAAATTTATATTCCAGAGGTTAAAGCGATCGCTTCAGAAGGATCAAATATTGAATCTTTAAATCATACAAAGAAAATTCTACAAAATGGTAAAAATGTTTTTTACGACAAACCTGCTGGTGATAATTATGAAAAATTTCTAGAATGTATCAATATTGCAAAAGATAACGACCTTCACCTCCAAATGGGTTATATGTTTAGGAATCATAGAGGATTTCAAACTTTAATTGATATTGCTAAATCAGGAAGAATTGGGGATATTTTTTCTGTAAGAGCACATATGTCCACTTCTATCTTGGAACCCATGAGAAAACAAATTTCAGATCACAAGGGTGGAATATTTTTTGATTTAGCAGGGCATGTTATAGATCAACTTGTTTACTTAATGGGAAGGCCAAATAAAATTACTAGTTTTATAAGAAAAGACTTTACTAAAACTCCAAAATTTTATGACAATTGCGTATGTGTTTATGAATTTAAAAATGCAATTGCTACTATTGATATATCCTCTGCAGAATCTCCTCCAATGGCTAGAAGATTTGAAATATATGGAACTAACGGCAGTTTGATAATGGAACCATTTGAGCCTGCGCAAACTATAAGAGCCATAATTCCTAATGAAAAAACTAATGAATTTTATATTTCTATTAATGATTACGTTGCATCATTTGGTATCAATGATACAGCTAGATATATTGAAGGATTTGATAGATTCATAGATGTTATTAGTGGAAAATTAAAACCTGATAGAACGCTTGATCATGAAATTCTTGTACAAGAAACACTTCTCAGGTCCGTTAGTCTGTTGTAGTGTATAAATTATGTTATCAGTTTTAAAGAAGAAAAAGCCGTCATCACTGAGCGTTCTATCAGATGTCGAAAGAAAAATTGTAAGAGCTTGGTGTATGTATGATTGGGCAAATTCTGCATTCTTTACAAGTATTGTTTCTGCAATTATGCCAGTATACTTTGTTGCGCTCTATAGAGATGAATTGGGTTCTGGAGTTGTTATTTTTAATTTTCAGTTCTCTGCAACTGTAGTATGGGCATTAACAGGAGCATTAGGAACATTTCTTGTTGCATTGAGTAGTCCTGTTTTTGGAATAATTGCTGATAGATCAGGTATAAAAAAGAAATTAATGACCATTTTTTGTATTTCAGGAAGTATTAGCACGATTATGTTATTTTTCTCTGCATACTCTTCTTCTCCTTGGCTATTTAGTTTAGCCTTTTATTTTCTAGGTGCTATTGGTGCTGCTGGTGCTAACGTATTTTATAACTCACTCTTACCTCATATTGCACCAGAAGATCTTTTAGATGATGTTAGCAGTAGAGGATATGCTTATGGTTATCTAGGTGGTGGAATTCTACTCTTCTTTCATTTAGCTTTCTTAATATTTTTTGAATATTCTGATTTAGCTATCAGATCCTGTCTTGCTTCTGTTGGTGTATGGTGGTTTGGGTGGGCCTTGTGGACACTAATTGTTGTTCCAGAGCCTAAGGTAGAGAAAGTTAAAAATATTGGACCTAGAAAATCCATAATAAGAGCTTTCAAACAATTAAAATCCACTGCTCGTGAATTTAGAAATTTCAAACATTTGTTAATTTTCCTTATTGCCTTTGTAATTTTTAATGATGCAATTGCTACTTGCTTAGGGATTGCTGGAGCATTTGGGCTTGATGTACTTAGAATTTCCCCTGAAACTAGCATACTTACTATTTTAATTGTTCAATTTGTCGCTTTCCCCGGGTCTATTATTTTTAGTAATTTAGCAAAAAAACTTGGTACCTTAAAAGCTTTAAGCATTGCGGTAATTGGATGGGGAATAATTTCTATACTAGCAGTTGGTTTTGCTCCTCTTAATTTAGACAAACATGAAGATTATGATTATCAATTGAGTTATGTTGATTCTTCACAAATCTATACTTTAGATACTAACCCAACTTTATCTGAAACAAATAAGGTTGAAGTAGAATGGTATGAATTAAATGCTAATTTTTTAAATTCTGAAACCATTTCAGAACTTGATGGACAAAAGTTTGCTGATAATTTTAATTATAAAGATTGTAAATTTAGCGTTTCTTTTAAAGACGGCCCTCTTGATAAGTTAAATAATGTTTGTGACTCACACCCCACATATTTAAATGATAATATTGTGGATTACTGGCCAAGATTCTTGCGTCATATTATTTGGTCACCTTTAAATATTAATCAAGATACACAATTTCTATTAATGGGGGTTTTAGTTGGTTTGGTGATGGGTGGAGCTCAAGCTTTAGGTAGAAGTTTATTTGCTTATATGTCACCAAAGTCAAGAAGTGGCGAATTTTTTGGATTCTTCTCATTTTCATGGAGATCAGTTTCTGTTATTGGTCCCCTAAGTTATGCATTATTAGCCGGGTTTACAACACCTAGAATCGGCATACTATTCTTAGGATTTCAAATATTCTTAGGATTATTTATTTTAAAATTTGTTAATGTTCAAGAAGGTAGAAAAGTGGCATTGGAACATGACAAATCAATTTATAAAATTAAATAATTCTTTTTGCTACATCAGGCCAGTCTACTGTAATTGCGTTTACTCCTAAACTTTTCATTTTTTTTACATCTTCTATTGTCTTTGTCCCCCATGCACATACTGTAATTTTTTTATCTAATAAGGTGTTTAAAAAATCTTTATCATTCCATAAATCATCATGAACATTAGGTATTATCATTCCAATTTTATATTTTGATAAATTTTCAAATATTTCATTTTTTTTAATATTATTTAAAAGCCAACCGACTCTAAAATCTGGAACTAACCTAATTGTATTTATGACATGTCTTAAGTTGAAAGATGTGATACTAAATCCAGGGACTGCATAAGGGTTATCATTTAAATTTTTTATCCATCCCTTGCTCCTAATCAAATCAATTACTACTTCAGTCAAATCTAAGTCATCTGATTTTAGTTCAATTTGTAAGTGCGCATTTTCTATATATTTATCTAATACTTTTTCTAGTGTAGGTATCCTTTCCTTATTAAAAGATTTATCAAACCAACTCCCGCCATCTAATTTGATAATATCTGTATATTTGATTTCATTAACCATCCCCTGCCCGTCTGTAGTTCTGTCAACTTTGTAATCATGTATTATTACAGGTATTTTATCTTTAGTAAGTTGAACATCTAGTTCAATAATATTGAAGCCATTTTCTATTGCCATATCAAAACTTGCGAATGTATTTTCTGGAGATTTAGAAGAAAAACCTCTGTGAGCAATTAAATTCATAAAAAAGCCTACTGTATTAAAAAAATGTTATTATATATATCATTATTATAACTAATTTATTAATGGGTAATAAGCTTGTTTAAAAATTTAGAAAAAATATCTTGTGACAATTCAATATTTATTGTTGCTTTTAAAGGGTGGTCTGATGCCGCAGAAGGGGCTACTAATGCAATTGATACACTAATAACTCAATATGAAGCTGAGAAATTTGCTTCATTTGAAGAAGAAGAATTATTTGCTTTTGCTAGAGAAAGGCCAATTATTAAAAACTCTAAAGAAGGCAGAGAAATACATTGGCCTAATAATGACCTTTTTTATATACAAAATGCGATAAATGATTCTACATCATTAGTTGTACTTAATGGAACAGAACCTCATTTTAAATGGAAAACTTTTTCTTCTGAATTAATTAATCTTTTATTATCAATGAACGTAAAAGCTGTTGTAACTTTAGGTGCTTTATTAGATTCAATTCCTCATACAAGAGGTGTAAAAACTCAGGTTACAGGACAACATTTATATATGCCTAGTGAATTTAAAAAAAAGAAAATAGAGCCTTCAAAATATGAGGGCCCTACTGGCATAACTTCAGTTATTATTGAAGATTTAAAAAAAATAGATATACCTTCGATGAGTATATGGGCACATGCTCCTCATTATCTTCAAAGTTCCCCTAACCCTTTAGTTGCCCAGGCCCTTCTTGAAGAACTTTCAAAATGGTTACCATTAAATTTTGATACAAAAAAACTTAAAAGAAAGTCAGAAAAATATATTAGTGCGCTTGATAGTGCCATATCTCAAGATTCTGAACTTAAATCATATATAGAAAAATTAGAAACAAAATATGATTCGGCAGTTGTTGACTTCCCTCCTGTTGATGATGATCTGCTTCTTAAGGATTTAGAAAAATTTCTTGAAACTAATAAAGGTAATGATAGTAGTTCTGGCGAGTGAATAGATTCTTAGAAAATATATCAAACCTTTTTAATAACAATGAAAAAGGGATAGGTTTTGGAAATAATACAAAAGCAAAAAAAACTAGAAGGATCCTTCTTTTTCAACTTTTAAATGAAAATGAGCACATCTATGATAAATATATTGATGGTCTGATTTATAAAGATGTAGAGTTTGATAAATTAAAAAAACCTATAAAAAAAACGAAGCTTAATGGAATTTTTTTTCCTGATAAAATGATAACTTTGGGAAAGTTAGAAAACCATAACTTTGATTTTGCAGTACTTCATGATTTAAATATCTCTTCTGATTATCTTCTATCAGATTGTGTTGCAGCAGGATTCTTTATAGATAATTATCTTGATGACGCCACATATGATGCCATTAATAATATTCCTTTTTCTTTTGTAGTGATTGATTTAATAAAAAAACCAAGGTTTGATACTTTGTCAGGCATATTTGATTTGTCAAAAATAATTTCAAATATTGATAACAACATTCTTTTGAAACTAAATTATATCCCTAGTAAAAAAACCTTAGAACTCTTAAACCAATTTGGAGTAATAGGAATTATTATCGACTCTGAAATACTTAATGATGATAAATTAAAACTACTAAATGAAGATTTAATTAACCTCAAAGGGGATTTGAAAAAGAGACAGATTGCATATCCTGCCATTGGAAACAATATGGATTCAATTTCATATGATGATGAGGAATAGAAAATGAAAATCTCTATAATAGGATTAAATTCAGATTCAATATTTTTCTTAAATAGGGCTTCTTTACTAAAAAAAGATAGCGACTTATCTTTTTATGCTTTTGATGACAGAAAAATTCAAAATGACCATAAGAAAAAATTCTCAAACCTTAAAGCTCCATGGAATTTATCTGACGTTTTAGATAAGTGCGAATTACTATTGAATTGCTCTGGTTTAAAGAACTTGCCTAATACTATATCGATTCTTGAGGACAATAAAATTCATTGCCCAATTATTGATTTTTCAACGAATAAAAAATATTCAATCAATTTATTTAATAGTTCAAGTCTTTCACGAAATAATATTATTCATGCTATGTCTCCTGGGAAGGTTAATATTGATTTCAAGAAAGAAATAATTAATTTGCCTATTATTCTTAATAATAATATTAATTCTAAATTAGATAACGTAGTTAATTCTTTTAAAAATAAACTTAAAATTTCATTCAAATTTATGGATGAAATAGAGCATGATGAAGTTCTTAGATCTAATTATTACTTGCCAAACTTATTATTACTTTCTTTATCCAATATGATGCAACAAAAATCTAAAATTATTTCTAATAATTTGAATTCAGAATTAATTTCAGATATCAGAAGTTTGGTAAATGTTAGTATTAATAATGATTTAACTAATGATCATACAGATTCTGCATTGTCTCAATCATTAGAAGAATTTAATAAAGAAATGAAAGAAATATTTGCTGATCATAATAAATTGGACAATTCTTATTTAATTAATTCTAAGCAAACTGCAAAAATACTGAATCCTGATTCATCTATTCCAAAATCTAGGGATACAATAATGAGTTTATTTTTTGGAGCAAGATTCACAAAATTATTGTCTGGTTGGTCTAAAATTGATAAATCAAATGATTAAACTAAAGTCATCATCATCATTGAGTGGAGAAATAATAGTTCCGAGTGATAAAAGCATCTCTCATAGGGCAGCATTATTAAATTCAATTGCAAGAGGAAAATCTAAAATTTTGAATTATAGTGATGGCGAGGACTGTTTAAGTACTTTATCAGTTTTAAAAAAACTAGGTGTTAAAATTAATCTAATTCCTAAATCTAATTCTTACGAACTGGAGATTGAATCTGAAGGTCTGAATTCACTGTCTAGCCCCAAAAATAAATTATTTGCAGGAAATAGTGGTACTACAACAAGGCTTCTGTCAGGAATTTTGTCATTTTCAAATTTTAATTCAATTCTTTTAGGTGATGATTCATTAAATTCAAGACCTATGAAAAGAATAATTGATCCTTTAATTATGATGGGCGCAAATATTAAAAGTAATAATAATTGTACACCTATTGAATTTGGTCCCTCCCAATTGAATGGGATAAATTATGATATGAGTGTTGCAAGTGCCCAAGTTAAATCTTGTATTATTCTTGCTACCTTAGGCGCTAAATCAAAATCTGTCATTACTCAGCCTGCATTATCAAGAGATCATACAGAGAGAATGTTGATGTCTATGAACTCAGATATTTCTATTAATAAAAATGAAATAACCATTCATCCAAGTGAAATTGATTCTGTAGACATTGAGGTGCCTGGAGATATTAGTTCTGCATCATTTTGGATTGTTGCAGCATTAATTCACCCAAAAGGCAATGTAATTTTAAGAAATGTTGGCATAAATCCACTTAGGACAGGTATTTTAGAAGTGCTTATAAAGATGGGCGGGAAAATTGAAATATTTAATAAAAGAGAGATTGCTAATGAGCCTGTGGCAGACTTAAAAGTTACTCATTCTGACTTAAATGGTGTCGAAATCAAAGGTGAGATGATTCCTAAACTAATTGATGAAATTCCAATTTTAATTGTTGCTTCTACAGTTGCTAAAGGGAAAACTACTATTAAAGATGCATCTGAGTTGCGTGTAAAAGAAACTGATAGGCTTTTTGCAATGTCTGAATTTTTGAAACTTTCTGATATCAAGCATAACCTTTTTGATGACGGAATTGAAATTGATGGAAATTCTAATTTCATTGGTGGAACATTTGAATCATTTAATGATCATAGAATATCTATGGCTATAGCTATAAGTTCTATAATTTCTGACAAAGAAACTATAATTAATAACCATGAAGTTGCTTCAGTTTCTTATAAACAGTTTTGGAATGACCTTGATAAATTAAAATTAGATAATTGATAGATAAAGATCAACAAAAAAATATAATTGTTATATCAGGTCCTTCTGGTGTCGGAAAAGATACCCTCATGGAGATAATAAGTGATAACTTTTCAGAAAGAGTTCATATTGCGATAACTGCAACTACAAGAAAACCTAGATCTAAAGAAGAAAATGCAGTAAATCATTATTTTGTCGATAACAACAAATTTGATCAAATGATTGAAAACAATGAATTAATTGAGTGGGCTAATGTATATGGTAACTTTTATGGAGTTCCCTATACAGAAGTAGTCAATAATCTATCAAAGAATATGAAAATTCTAATCAGGGTTGATGTGCAAGGAGCTAGAAGATTGAAAAAGTTAATAGAATTTGCCACTTTTATTTTTATAAGTCCAGAATCAAAAAAAGATTTAGAGAAAAGGTTAGAATTAAGACATGAAGACTCTCAAGAAGATATTAAAAAAAGATTAAATGAGGCTGTATTAGAAATTAATGAAGCCGATTGGTTTGACTATATAGTTGTAAACTATCCTAACCAAACTCATAAAGCAGTTTCAGAGTTAATTGAAATTATAGGATTGAATTGATATGAAAATTATTATTGCCCCGCAATCATTTAAGGGATCTTTGACTGCCAATGAAGCAGTTGAATCTATTTCAGAAGCCGTCATAGAAGTTTTTCCAGATTCTGAAATAGTAAAACTTCCTATTGCAGATGGAGGTGATGGAACTTTAGAAACTTTAGTTGAAAACTCAAATGGAGAAATTGTACGTTCTCAAGTTTTAGACCCACTTGGAAATTTAGTTTTCGCAGAATGGGGCTTAATTGAAGGTATAGCCATTATTGAAATGGCTCGAAGTTCCGGTCTTGCTTTAATTAGCCCTGAAAATCTTGACCCAATGAATTCATCTTCATTTGGAACTGGACAATTAATATTAGAAGCTCTTAATCGTGGTGTAAAAAAAATTATATTAGGCATAGGAGGCAGCGCAACAAATGATTGTGGTGTTGGTGCAGCTAAAGCATTAGGAATTAAATTTTTAAAGTATGACGGTTCCGAAGTTAGTAATAGTATTCAAGATTTTATAAACATAAAAAATATAAATATGGAATCAATTAATTCAAAAATTAATGATGTTGATGTAGAGGTAGCTTGCGATGTTACTAATACTTTATGCGGAAAAGAGGGGGCTTCTTATATATATGGACCTCAAAAAGGCGCTAGTAAGGAGCAAATTGAAGTTTTGGACAAGAGTCTTTTGCATGTCTCTAAAATCATAAAAAATGATATTGGTAAAGATGTTATAAAAATAAAAGGTGGTGGTGCTGCTGGTGGAATGGGGGCAGGCATGGTTGCCTTCTGCTCTGCTACATTAAGGCCAGGTGTTGATATTGTTTTCGATACTCTCGATGTAGAAAAAAAAATAATTGGTGCTGATTTAATTATTACTGGCGAAGGACAATTTGATATTTCATCTACATATAATAAGGCACCGTCAGCAATTGCAAAGTTAGGAATGAAGTACGATATACCAACGATAGGTATTTCTGGTTCTTTTGGAGAAGGCTTTGAGAAACTAGATGATTTTGGTATCTTCTCTAAAGTATCATTAATTAATAATATATCCAGTTTGGAGTCAAATATTATGAATGCAAAGAACCTATTAAGAATTGCTTCATTAGAACAACTAAAAGCAGTAAAAATTGGGATGAATTTATGACTTTGTATGACGTCACAATTATTGGTGGCGGAGCAATTGGCTTCGGTACTGTTCTAGGCTTACAAAGACAAAATCCATATCTTAAAATATGTTTAATAGAAAAGGATGAAGTGGTTTCCAATCATCAAACTGGCCATAATAGTGGAGTTATTCATTCAGGTATTTATTATAAACCTGGATCTTTAAAGGCAAATTTTTGTGTTGAAGGTAGGGCCAGTATGGCAGAATTTTGCATTGAAAATAATCTTAAATATGATAAATGTGGAAAAATAATCGTCGCATATGAAGAAGAAGAACTTCCAAGATTAGATAATTTATATGAAAGAGGTATTGCTAATAAAGTTAAAGATTTAGAATTAATTGGACCTGAAAGAATAAAAGAAATTGAACCTCATGCAGCAGGCCTCAAAGCGTTATACTCACCAAATACTGGCATTGTCGATTATAGGGAAATTACAGAAAAATATTCGCAGATTGCTATGGAGAATGGAGCTGATATAAGACTTGGAACTAGTTTTGAAGATTTTTGGGACCCCAAAACAGTTGGACAAAATCTTGTTTTAGAGACATCAAAAGGTACCATAGAAACAAAGTTAACAATTAATTGTTCTGGCCTTCAATCAGACCTAGTAGCAAGAAAAATGGGAGTTGCTCCAAAGTTACAAATTATACCTTTCAGAGGTGAGTACTATAATTTAAAACCAGAGAAAAAAGATCTAGTAAATGGGCTTATTTATCCAGTGCCAGATCCTAAATTTCCCTTTTTAGGTGTTCATTTTACAAAAACGGTTCATGATGGCTTGGTTGAAGCCGGACCTAATGCTGTATTAGCATATGCTAGAGAAGGGTATAAAAAAATCAATATAAATCCTAAAGAATTACTATCTTCATTAACATATCCTGGCTTTGTAAAATTTGGTCTTCAAAATTGGATGACTGGCCTTAAGGAAATTAATCGTTCATATAGAAAAGGTGTTTTTGTTAGAGATCTAAAAAGGATGATCCCTGAGATTAAATCTTCAGACTTGATGTCTGGCGGTTCAGGAGTAAGAGCACAAGCAATTGGTATAGATGGCACTATGATTGATGATTTTGCCTTTGAATTTACTGATAAATCAATACATGTACTTAACGCACCTTCTCCTGGTGCTACATCATCACTAGTTATCGGAAAATATATTGCTAATTTAGCTATAGAGAAAATTTCTTCTTGACTTAAAATCAGGAATAATATTAAATTTTTATATTATTAATTTTATTATCTATAAGGATAAGGGAATCGGTTTAAATCCGAACGGTTTGCGCCACTGTTAAGCGTAAGTTATTAGTCACTAGAATAATCTGGGAAGGCTATATAAAAATGAACGCATAAGTCAGGAGACCTCCTTAAAGTGAAAGTAAAGGTTTTCGCAATAAAAATCTGGATACAGAATTTTATTGTGTTCTATTATAAATGTTGAGCACTAACTTAAAATCTATAAGGCATTTTTCTTTTAATCAAAAGTTTGTATTTATTGTACCTATTTTACTTTTCATAGGGTTTATTTTAACAATTATTTCTTTGTCCAATGGTGCTGTATCAACAAATTTTTCTGATTCTTTTAAATATTTATTTTCATATTTTATAGATTCTTCAACTGTAGACCCTATAAAAGATATGGTAATTTCAAACATAAGGATGCCAAGAATTATATTATCACTCCTTGTTGGTTCAGCTTTAGCTGTATCTGGGGCTTCACTTCAAGGTCTTTTTAAAAATCCAATGGCAGATCCAGGAATTATAGGAGTTTCATCAGGTGCTGCTGTAGGTGCTGTTATTACAATATCTTTAGGTATCTCTGGGTCATCATTATTTGTTCTACCAGTTTTTTCATTTTTTGGGGGATTAATTGCAGCATTAACTGTTTTTTTATTGTCTAGGATAACTACAAACTCTTCAGGCACATCTTTCATACTTTCGGGTCTCGCAGTTTCAGCATTTCTTAATTCGATAATATCTTTAGTTTTGGTTTCTTCGAAAAGATTTGGTGAATTAAATGCTATTTTAAATTGGCTTGCTGGCGGTTTCCAAGATACAAGATGGGAACATGTATATATAGCTGCGCCAATAATTTTACTTTTACTTCCCCTTTTTTTTATTTTTTCTAACAGGATAAATATATTGTCTTTATCAGATGATTCTGCAAGAGCATTAGGTCTAAATGTTGAATTAAATAGATTTATATTTTTAGTTTTAGCAACATTAATGACATCTGTTTCAGTTGCAGTATGTGGCATTTTAGCATTTGTGGGAATTATGATTCCACACATAACTAGATTAATAGTAGGGCCGGACAATAGACTTGTTATTCCAATCTCAGCTTTAATTGGGGCAGTCTTTTTGTTATCTGGTGATCTTCTGGCAAGAACAATTTTTGTGCCTAGTGAAATAAGGTTAGGAATAATTACTAGTTTTATTGGTGCGCCATACTTTATTTATCTATTAGTTAAACAAAGAAAAAATTTTATTGAAAGGTGAAAATGCATAAATTATTATTGTTTATAGGTTTAACTTTGACTCTTTTTGCTTGTGATGCAGTTGATGAAGTTCCATTAGATAATAAATCTGATCTTAAGGAGTCACCAATTGTAAATAATGTTCAAGATTATGATCATGAACAAGAAGAAAATATGAGGATGGAGAAGGAAGAGCAGATGAGGATGGAGAAGGAAGAGCAGATGAGGATGGAGAAGGAAGAGCAGATGAGGATGGAGAAGGAAG
>PBLC01000004.1 GCA_002721675.1 Chloroflexota bacterium
TAAGTATTTATTATTTCAAGATCGTCACAAGGTTTAGCAATTGGAACATCTTCATAAATGCCTAAATCTGCTCCTGCAGGAATAATTTCTACTAATTTTTCCTCTCTTTCAAAGGGATCTATAGACATTCTAACTTTTGAAGCCTCAAGCCCCAATATTTTTCCTGCTTTTCTAGCTGCTTCTACATCACCAAGAAATGTGTGAACTGGACCTTGGTTTCCGGCATATCCTTGAAAAAATAAACACCTTCCTCCTACTATCTCTTCCACAGTCTTTCTCATATGGCCTGGATAATCAGGCGAAATCAGTCTATTGTCTGGACCCAATATATGCGGATGGCAGGCATAACCTACAATTGTTGCAACTGGAGTGCCATCAGCACTATCAAAACCTATTACATCTACGGAATGATCAACGGGTCCATCCCAATTCCTTCCTGTGAAGAGGGTTCCGCTCTTATCAGCAGGTCTTCTATTAATATTGATATCCGACCGACCATTCCCATATGAAACGTTACAATCTACAACCGAATTTACAGCTTCATCTATAGCTTTAGATATTTTTTCAGGAAATGAGTCATAATATGGATTAATAAGTTCTACTCCTTCTGTAATCCACCCGGCACCATTTAAATTATCTTTGCCGTATGGAGGACCTGCATGAGTGTGGCTCAGACATATTCTAATGTTCTCTCTAGGAATGCCTATAGAAGATATTACAGCACCTCTAACCATGTCATCAATCTCCTCACTCATACTACATAAGTCAAAATCAAGTATAACCACTTTTTTTTCAGATGATTCACTTTCTAGATACATAGCATAGCAATACATAGGCATATCTATACCTTCTGCTACTTGATGAGTAGATGAGCCCCAGTTTGCATGAGGCATTCCAATTGGTGGTGTAATATCTACTCTAGATGTCCCTACTTTTATCATATTTTCTCCTTTATAAGATATTCTAATCGAATTTTTTTATCTCTGAATCACAAATATCAAGTATTAATTCTTCAGATTCAGGACTCAGAGGGGTGTTTCTTGTTTCATATCCTCCCTCTTCATAAGCCTTTGCAGTAGGAAGATACCCAAGCCAGCCATTTGTATATCCTGACCAAAATATTTTTTTATCTGGATTCAAGGATTTAATTTTGTGACTAAATTCCATAAATGGCTCTAAAGGTAACCCTTGAAAAATTATATCCCCTATTTTTATAGTTTGTATCCAAATATTTACTTTTCCTCCCTCAGATATCTCAGTAAGTTTCCTTGTAAAATTAGTCCTCTTCACTTTGGAAACCATCTTTTTTATTTCATCCTGACTGCCTGATTCTCTAACTTTTTTTAGGTCTAGCAGTGCATTTTGATATGCTTCAGATGCTTCTTCATATGATGGAAATTCTAATGAGGGCAAATCAACGTATGTATTTCTTACTTGAACTTCATCATTTGATGATTTCAGCGGAACATCTTCATACATTCCTAAGTCTGCTCCAGCTTGTATTATTTCAACTAATTTTTCTTTTCTCTCAAATGGATCTATTGACATTCTAACTTTAGAAGCCTCCAGTCCAAGGATTTTTCCGGCTTTTCTAGCTACCTCAACTTCTCCAACAAAGCCATGTATTGGGCCTTGATTGCCAGCAGCACCTTGTAAAAATATACAACTTCCACCAACTATCTCTTCCACAGTCTTTCTCATATGACCTGGATAATCAGGAGAAATCAGTCTATTGTCTGGGCCTAATATAGTGGGGTGGCATGCGTATCCAACTATTGTAGAAACAATATTTTCATCTTCATCATCAAAACCTATTACATCAACTGAATGATCTACAATCCCTTCCCAATTTCTACCAGTAAAGAGATTTCCTTTTTCATCTGCTGGTCTTCTATTAATATTTATATCAGACCTACCTTTTCCGTATGAAATATTACATCTATTAAAAGAATTAGTAGCCTCTTTAACTGCCTTTGAAATCTTATCTGGAAAACTATCAAAATATGGTTTTATTAAATCTACACCTTCTGTCAGCCATCCACCACCAGTAGA
Organism: Chloroflexota bacterium; assembly: GCA_002721675.1. GTDB lineage: Bacteria > Chloroflexota > Dehalococcoidia > Lucifugimonadales > Lucifugimonadaceae. The sequence continues at coordinate 2,053 of PBLC01000004.1, forward strand.
ATCACTTCTGCCATATGGAGGGCCTGCATGAGTATGACTAACACTTATTCTGATATTTTCTCTTGGTATATCAATAACGGAAATGACAGAATCTCTAATCATTTGGTCAATCTCATCATCAATAATACATAAATCTAAATCAAGGATAATAACTTTATTTTTTGAAGACTCACTCTCAATATACAACACGTAGCAATATAAAGGCATATCTATTCCCTCAGCAACCTGATGAACAGATGATCCCCAGTTTGCATGTGCTATACCAACAGGAGGTGTTATATCAGCCTTAGAAGTTCCTACTTTTAACATTTTTTTTCCTTACTAATATTTATATTTATATAGTAATAATTATAATTAATAGTGTTATTTAAACTTTAACCATGCAAAAAATGCAATTATTGCACCTATTAAAGATAATACCGCAGTAAAAATTATTACACTATTAAACCCATTTAAATCGTAAAGAAATCCTGCTAATAATGGTGACATTGATCCAAGTATTGCTCCACCAGTAAATAACAATGAGACAGATGTGCCTTCTGTGCCTGGAACTGTATACTCCATGGCTGCAGCAGCAATTACAGGAATTATCGCAAACAATACACACCCAAGTAATAAAAGTAACAGTATGAGTATTATTCCTGAATTGCCTAAATAAATTAATATGATAAATAAACTCGTCAGGAACATTCCTAAAGTAATTATTGGTAATCTTCCAATCCTATCTGACAATGATCCCCATAATGGTGTAAATATAACACCAGAAATTCCAATCAAAGAATAATGAAAACCTATGGCAACAGCACTAAGATTTAAAGATTCTTTCAAATAAATCAACAAATAAATTGTAAAAGCTCCATGAACTGCTTGCCTAATTGCATGCAGAGAAACCATTGTTATAACCTCAATTTTTTTTAATGATTCAATTGCTTTAAAAAAGTAAATTTTGAGATTAATATTATTGTTGGATGAAATTATAATTTTTGAATGAAAAGAAAAAACAACTATTGATAATATTAAACAAAGAATTGATATTAAAATTGCAACTTCTCTCCAATCTAAATTTAAAGAAAAAATATTTAATATGACTATGCCGCTTAATAGCGCTCCGGTTAGTAATGGCCCAATAGCATTTCCTGCAGAAGCAGCTGACAAATGCACTCCTAAAGCAAATGCCTTTTTATCGGGATACTTATAATTAAGAACTGCGAAAGCAGGTGGGTGCCAAATATTAGGCCCACCTCCAAGAATTATAAATGCAATAAATCCTAAAAAAACCCAGTTAGATACTGATAATAATGAAATTAATAGGAACCCTATAAACATAATAAAAGCACTTAAAGATATTAATATTCCTAGTCTTTTATTAAATAAGTCAGTCAAAAGGCCTGCAGGTACATTTATTAACCCTGAAGAAATGCTATTTGCAGTAGCCAAAGCACCTATTTGGACACCTGAAAGAGAAAGGCTCTCTTTTATAAAGGGAATCAGGACTTGAACAGATGATGAAAATATATGCTTTACACCATGACCAGCAGATAGTGAGTAAAGAAATAAGTTTCTTTTAATATACTGAAAACTTAAAGACAATCTTGATTAATCTGGAAGAAGCCCTCTTAATTCATTTGCCACCGGACCCGGATCAGTTATTTCTTCCATTCTGATAGTCATCCTTGCCCCAATTCCGCTTGAAACTACCACACTTCCTCTGCCAGTTACTATTTCAAATAAACTTCTAGCCTCCTGAATAGATATTATTCTACCTACAGGTATTTCATTGGTATATAACCATAGGAACTTATACATATGAATTATTCTCCTATCCGTCACAAGATAGGTTATACATAGATTTCTTAGGTATCTAGTTGTCCCTTTAAAGAAAAGCCAAAATCCAATTATACCAACTACGAATGGGTATACGTAAGGAGCAAGTGTAACGAAGAATAAATAACCAGCAATTGCAAAAAAAGGAACTGATACTAACATCCTAAAATATGCAGGTCTCATTGTTGGGTGCCGCATTATCAATTCTTTCTCTCCTTTTACCAACATTGGCATAGGAAAACTTGCTAGAAACCCAAGCACAAAACCTGTGACTAAGAGGAATCCGCCTATTGCGCCACATACAACTGAAGGGAGTAATAAATCTGTTTTAGCATCTCCTTCAGCAAGAAGTAACCCATAAACAGCAAAAGCTAGGAAAGGTAAAGAAACTAATAAGTTGACAAAAAACTTAACGATAAAGGTTGAAACCCCTCTTATTTCTGGTGGTACTGTTGTATTTGTAGTCATATTTTTTCCTTCTCGTTTATTTTAGCCTTAATTAATAAAAATGTTAATTACCTCTAAGCATTTGGAGTAATGTAGCTCCTACAGTTACTACAAGACCAAGCATAGCTAACGTGGTAGGATCCTGCAATCTCTCGTCAAATCCGCCTCCCATCTCACAATCAACCTCAGTACCCAAACTTACGTTACCAAAAAGACCTCTGCCTTCTTCTTCATCTTCAACAAAACATTTTTCATCGGGTTCGAAGAAATCATCGCGACCTCCTGCTCCATCCATATTTTTCATCATCTCTCTCTGCTGTTCCATTCTCTCTTGTTCCATTCTCATCTGCTCATCCATCATTTCTTTATCCATCCTCTGCTGTTCTTCTCTCATTTCTCTTTCTTGTTCCATTCTCTCTCTATCGGCCTCCATCTGCATCTCAGTCCTCTCTCTCTCCATTTCCATTCTCTCTCTATCGGCCTCCATCTGCCTTTCCATCATTTCTTGATTCATTCTATCCTGCTCTTCCATTCTTTCCCTATCCATCCTCATCTGCTCATCCATTCTATCTTGTTCCATCTTCATCCTCTCATCATCTTGTCTCTGCATGTCATTCATCATTTGATTGCCTTGCCCCATCATGTCTCTCATGCCGCCCATCATGTTGTTGCCGCCACCCATCATGCCACCCATAAATCCTCCACGGCTACCTCGGCCATAATCTACTTTTTCTGCGCCAAGATTAGTGTTTCCATCAGGAAGAAGAATTGCATTAGATCCAGGATCACAATGATTTACTAACCCAATCTTACCTCCTTGTTTTGTGGTGAATGCAATGGTACAAGGATCATCCTGTGAGAATGATACAGTGCCAATTTCGCCTGGAATTCTTACAGGAAGCTGCTCTTGACTAAAATTATTTTGCCATCCTATATTTGACCAATATAATTGATCATTCTTAAGAAATATAAATTGAGGTTGCATTTCTCTTGATGGTCGAATTCCCTCATAAGGATGAAAGGCAGGAGATCTCTCATTTTCACCACCTTCTCTTATAGCCCAGTTTCTAAAATCATCCATATTGTAACCCCAAATATTCCCATTTGTTACATATGCAAATATATTGCCGTGTGACTCCCCAGCAAACGCAGCTTCAGATTCATCTTGAGGAGTAAAAGTCATAGGAACTGCTTCGCTTTGCCCTCTCCCTGACTCTTCTGGAGTTCCCCAAATATTTTTTAAAAATATATCTTTATTGCCATTGATATCCGATGAAAATAACATTTGATCCCAAGGACCCCAATCAGGTTGAGTCTCGTTAGATCCGTTATGGGTCAAATTAAATTGTCTTTCTCCTTGCATATCTTTAACAACGATATTAAAGAATCCATCCTCATTTGAAGAATAGGCTACGTGAGATCCATCTGGGCTAAGACTTGGCCATCTTTGGTCAGATGGAGAAAAAGTAATTTGTCTTAAGTTATTACCACTTCCATCCATGGCATATATATCCCAATTACCATTCATTTTTGAGTCAAAAACCACAGTTCCATCCATATATGGTCTATCAGTAGGAATTTGATTATTAAAGTCTAATTCAGTTTGATGGCCAACTGCATTAACATCTTGTGTAATTGAATAAAAAGATCCAACAATTACTATTAACGCAAACAGTTTTGTGGCTGAACGCTTATACAACTTCTACTCCGAGGCTAAAGATTTCTTCTTGTCTAAAACTTCATAGGCATAAGAAAAGTCACCTGGCAGCATACCAAGTGCCCCTCCTGGAATACCATTATATACATCTACCACTACGGTAGTAACATCAGATTCTACTAATGTGTCACTCAAGAATCCTTCTCCCATATCCTTAGCTACATTAGTTAGTGCTTGCTCAAGGGCATCGCCAGATTTATCTTCAAGTTCTTCTGTTTCGATTGGATATGCAAGAGTAGCTATAAATGACACTACCGCACCTACAATTAAGAAACCTGCTACTAATCCTAGGGCAATTCCACCAATTTTATCTAACCATCCCAGCAATACCATGCTAAGCATTGTTTTGAGAATTTTTGCCACAATTCTTCCAGCAATAAAAACTCCAACATAAATAACTACATAAGATAAAGCAGTGGCTACAGATTCTGCTTCAACATTTTGACTTATAATTCCAACAACTCTTTCAGAAAACTGACTGCTAACTAAACTAGCAACATATAAAGAGGCAACAGTCAAAGCACCAGTAATTAATCCTGACCTATAACCCCATAGGGCTCCTAGGGCAAAGAGTACAATCAAAATCCAGTCAAAAAAGTTCATAAAAGCCCCCTTAAATTCATACTTAGGTTATATCTTCTAAATAATCCCGTATTATGTCAATCTCATAAACTAATTAATGGTCGGGGAGCCGGGATTCGAACCCGGGACCTCCTGGTCCCAAACCAGGCGCGCTGCCAAACTGCGCCACTCCCCGATTGGTTTATTTAAGAGCCTTAGCAATACTTTCGCAACCTTGCATATATATTGTTGCGTCAGTATTAATAGATATGTATTGCACTCCTAGATCTTTAAGCCATTTACCCATTTCAACATCTTTGGCATAAGAGCCTACTGCTCTACCAGCCCCTCTAGCTTTGTCTGCAGCAATTTTCATGGCATCAGCAACTTTTTTGTCAGTAACTTGACCAGGAATACCTAGAGACTGCGAAATATCATATGGACCTAGAAAAAGAACATCTATCCCATCTACTTCCATAATTTCATCTAAATTATCTAAGCCTTTTTTACCTTCAATGTGAACAATTGTCATTGTTTTTTCATTTTGTATATCTGTATGATCTTTGCCTTTATTGACGAAATAATCCCCTGCTCTAGTAAAAATTGATAATCCTCTGTGCCCAATAGGATCATACTTAGCTGCATTAACTACATCTACAGCATCTTGTTTTACATTTATTTGAGGAACTTGCACCCCAGTTGCTCCAATATCTAAAGCTCTCAAAATTAATCTCTCATTGTTTTCCCCAACTCTCACTATAGGGTCAACTCCAGTTCCATTTGCAACCATAACTAGATCAGTGATTGTTTGCATATCCAATGGTCCGTGTTCAGTGTCTAGAATACAGAAATCCATTCCTGAATAACCTAAAGTATCAATCATTGTTCCTGAAGGAACTATACAAAAAGGACCTACAACGACTTCTCCTTTTTTAATTCGAGATTTAATTGATTCTTTATTTGACATTTATCACCTCATAGACTTTCATTAGGCTTATACGATGTTTAGCACAATGTGTTAATTTAGCAACACAATAACAAATAATCAATTATCGAGAGAAAATTAATGATAAATAATGGAAAATTAATCTTTCTAGGTACTGGATCTTCAGATGGAGTTCCACGTGTTAGTTGTCTAACTGATCCAAATTCAACTTGCAAAGTATGCATTGATGCTCAAGATCCTAACTCAAAAAATAGGAGAAGGAATACATCTGTAGCAATAAAATCTATTGATAAAAATGGACTGAATAGAAACATAATAATTGACGCAGGAAAAACATTTTGGGAATCAGCGATAAAATTCTTCCCAAAGCATGACATTAGAGAAATAAGTGAAATGATTATTACTCATGCGCATGCCGATGCCATAGGAGGCATTGATTACTTAAGAGATTGGACAAATTTTGTACAAAAAACGGTAAAAATAAATTTAAGAAGTCAAGATTTAGAGTCGATTGAAAAAGTTTACTTTTATTTATTTGAGAATGGAAAAGTTAAAACAAAGGGGCCGATCCCAAAAATTCAATTCAACATTATTGATGAAAATCCCTTTAATATAGGAGATTTGGAAATTACCCCTATACCAGTATTTCATGGAAATCAGTATATTTCTTTTGGTTATAAATTTGGAAAAATAGCATATATTTCTGATGTTTCAGAAATTCCAGAATCTTCAAAAAATATGCTTGAAGATCTAGACGTATTAATAATAGATGCTCTAAGACCTGAGCCAGCTTATTTCTCTCATTTTACTTATAATCAAGCCCTAGAAGTAATCAGAGAATTTAAACCTAAAAAGTCTTTTTTTACAGACATAATGTGTTCTGTTGAACATAATGAAACGAATAATGAACTATCAAAACTACTTGATGCTGAAGGCCTAGATATTCAACTAGCTTATGATGGGATGATGATAGATTTTAATTACTGACTTTTCTTATATTCTTCGTAAGTTTTTTCATCTGGCGGATAATATTTTCCAGGAGATAAACTTTCTTCAGACAACTTATTTTTTATCCACTCTTCTAATTTGTCATATTCAATTGCAGCATCTGCAACCTCCTTGCATATCAAGCGCGGAATAACAACGACACCATCGTCGTCAGCTACTATATAATCTCCAGGCATGACTAAGATCCCATCTACTTTTACTGGTTCATTAGTCGCGCAAGGAGTGCCAATCATAGTACCTAAATTAGATGTTTTCCCATAAGCCCATATACGAATATTATATTTCTCAACCGAGCCCATATCCCTAACTCCACCGTCACACACCAATCCATCAATACCTTTTTGCTTCAACCTCAAAAATTTTATATCTCCACCAATTGACATCATGCTTGTTTCCATAGAATCCATCACAATCACGTCACCTGGGCCTGCAATTTCAAAAGCAGCATATTCTGGTGATTTCTCATTTTTTGGCTTGATCTCATCAAAATCAGGTCTTGCTGGTAAATATCTTACTGTTATCGCTCGCGCAACAAGTCTATTCCCATCATTCAGAGGCTTAACATTATTCATAAGAACATATCTAGGGTTATACCCAAATTGTCGTGCCATTACATCAACAAATGCAGACGTGTTGATTGACTTCAACTTATTTCTTATTTTTTTATTTAGTCTATGAGAAGGAGTTTTATTTATTTTTTTATTTGTCATCAGGCCTCCCATCACCTAGCCCAGTAGCTATCATGCCTCCATCAACCAAAATCGTCTCTCCGTTAACATATTCCCCCATTTTTGAAGATAAAAATACTACTGCATTAGCAATATCACTTGGAAGGCCTTGTCTTCCAGACGGAAACCACGGCATATTTATTGCTTCCGGCTCAATTCTATCGTCATCAGGGATAGTGTTATTTATTGCCCCTGGCGCAATACAATTAGAATTAATACCTGTGCCTGCTAAATCAGCAGCTAAGCCTTTGACCATTCTTCTTATCCCCATCTTTGCAATGCCATAAGGAGTCCAATCTTTAGCAGCCCTAAAAGAATGGACACTAGATATACAAATTAAAGAACCTTGAATGCTACGCTTAACCATCTCTTTTGAAGCCTTTTGGCATGCAAAGAAGTAACCTTTAAGAGAAAGATCCATCATATAATCCCACCACTCTTCATCAATCTCATTAAAAGGCTTAAGTTGTGGTTGCATAATAGCATTGTTGACCAAAACATCAATCGATCCATGAGAATCTAAAAATTCGTCAACCATTGAGTCAATATTATTTTTTTTACTTACATCAAATATATGAGATGAGCATTTCCTGCCTAATGATTCTACTAAATTAATAGTTTTCTGAGTTTCTTCGTCATCAATATAATCGTTTACACCTACATCTGCCCCTTCCATTGCTACTTTATATGCAATTCCTCTTCCAATTCCTTTTCTTGCGCCAGTTACTAGGACTTTTTTTCCATCTAATAATCCCAACACAATCTCCTTTCTAATTTATTTTGAACTCTCTCCATACGGACAAATATTCCAATAAAAACACCATTTCTTAGAACAGTACCAACTTCCTTCAGGGGCAGGCAAGAATACTCTTTTTCTTATAGCCCCGCTAACACTCCTAATTTTCTGAGAAACAGAACTGATTGAAAGTTCACTTACTTCATGAACTATTAAATCAGATTTTGGCTCTTTTGTATCTACAACTTGAGCAATAGCAATTTTATTTATATTTGCAATCTTTGAATATGTAACTAATTGAATATCTCTACTGAGATCAATTGCTCGGTTTTGAGATCTAACTTTAGTATCTACAATCATGTTGTCTTCTGTAATTAAGTCTGCAAAACCTATAACAGGAACTTGCATACCCATATCTCCAATTAGTTTTACCTGAATAGACTCTTCAGACTTAGGTACAAGACTTTTCCCATGTGTTTCGTGATAAAGACTTGAAAGCCTAGAAACAGTATCTCTGCTTTCAGCTTTTGAAACATCTAACTGGACTTCATCCACTAATTCATCATGCTGAACAATGGCCAAATCTATGAAATCTTGGGGCTTCATGCCAATTCTATTTGAAGCCTTAATTAGGAAATGGCCATTTGCAGCTTTATCAACACTTAGCCCTCTTAACATAGCACCATTAAGCGGAGGTTTAATTTCTTCAATGTATCGAAAATAATATTTCATTCCGCATTGTAGATAAGTTCTAATCTGACTTACAGATATATGATCTGGAAGTAATATATTTCTTTTATTTTTTTTCTCTTCTATATTAACTCTCTATTTAGGGACCTTATTTTTTCTATAACTTTTTTCTAACATAATTGGCGCTAATATTGTCGTAACAATCGTCATTACTATTGTTACTCCAAAAATAGTCTGAGAGATTACTCCGGTTGCTAAACCAATTCCACCAATAATAAGGGCCACCTCACCCCTTGGCATCATTCCAACTCCAATTCTCCATGAATTTTCTCTGTCGAAACCAGAAATAAGTGCTGGGATTCCTGACCCAATAATCTTACTAATAATTCCAAAAATCGTAAGTACAAGAGCAAACAACAAGGTAGCGGTTAGCGAATCTGATCCAAATATAGCTTGAAGATTTACCTGCATACCAATAACGGTAAAAAAAACTGGAACAACAAAACCATTTATTTTTTGTATTGGTTCTTCGATTTCTTTAAATAAAATTGTTCCCGATAATGCAAGGCCCAATGAATATGCACCGATAATCATTGCTAATCCAAAATATTTTTCAGCTACCCCTGAAACTAAAAAGGCAAGGCCAAGTGCTATGCATAAATGAATACTTGGCTCTTTATAGAACCCCTTTTTTGTACCCAAATTCATAATAAAACTTGAAATCCAAGGTGAAGCCCAACTTCCGAGTATTGTCAGGACTAATAAAAAAGATATGGCTTTAACTGAAATCCATAAAATACCTATCCCAGAAACAACTCCAGTAGTCTCAATCCCTACGATTACTGCCAATATTAGTATCCCCAATACATCATCTACTACAGCACCACCTAAAATAGTAACCCCTACAGAGGAATTCAATTTTCCTAAATCTCCTAAAACTCTGGCTGTTATCCCAACAGATGTAGCGGTCATCATAGCACCCACAAAAAGTCCCGGGATAAGGCTCTGGATTGACTGGAAGGAAGCAAATCCAAACATTAATGTAGCCAATAAACCTAAAATAAAGGGTAGAAGCACTCCTCCTATTGCCACAAAACTAGCAGACCCTATATTTTCAAAGAATCTCTTTTTGTTGGTCTCTAATCCTGCTTCAAATAGAAGAATTACTGCACCAACATTTGCTAAAAAATATAGAGATTGAGAAACAGGTATTACAGAATCGTGGCCTACATCTATAAACGGGCCAAAATTTCCTATTGAAAGCCCCCCTAAAGCGTATGGGCCAATTAAAATACCAGCCCCAAGTTCTCCAATTACCCTAGGAAGCCTTAAATATCTATAAAAAAATTCTCCTAAAATTTTAGCGCAAATAAGAATCACTGAAAGTAATATTATTGATTCTGCTACTAAGGCAAGAGGGGAATCATGCATCTTAAACCTCTAACTATTTTATCTACCTAAATGATTTTAAAAACTCAAGCAGGTCTACTTTTTCAGTTTCTGATAACTCAAAAAAAGCATCTGAAGAAATTTTAGCATCTCCCTGATGCATTTCAATAACATCAACTAAAAGGTTTGATCTGCCATGATGCAAAAAAGGAGGTTCTGAATAAAAACCCCATAATTTTTTTGTCAACCAATAGTTAGTTGGGACACCTTTTTGGAGAGGTCTTTCATTATCTAGCATCTGCCCCATATCATGCCTTTTTAAATCACTAAATAAAGGAATAAGGTAATTGCCATCTTTATCTTTTTCAAGTTTACTAACATATTTTTCTAAATCTATAACTAGATTATTATTCGATTCAGATAATGTTGTGCTTTTCTCAGTATTAAAGGGGCCAGGTTCAACAAATTTCAGACTTTTTAAGGGAAGATCCGATACATGACAACTTGAGCAGCCTATATTTTCAAAAATAAGTTCCCCGTTATTTTGGGACTCCCTAACCTTTGGGTTGCTTGAAATATTTCTCTTTGGGTAGTCAAGTGTTGCTTGAAATAAAGTTATTGCTGTTATATCCCCCTCGGTTAATTCATTAATTATTCCGTCTCTATCAGAATCTGAATTATTTCCAACAAGTTCTTCTGACTGCATGCCATGATGATGATTCATTGATATATTTGAAAAATCTCTGAGGGAAGTAATAACACCCTTTTGGATAAAAGGTCTAACAATAAAATCGTTATCTATACCATCAACTTCAGAAGTATCTAAAAAACCATTGTTATGGGCAGTTATATAACCAAAACTAATTCCTTTGGACATTAATTCTTTTCTCACTGGCGCATTGTTCTCTGCTGCATACTCTCGAGCTTCATCCACAATCTGAAGTAGGTCATAAGTCATTTCTCTTGCCAGAAGTTCTACCAACCCATCACCGAAAATTCCAACTGTATTTCTCTCATTTGTTATATCTAATACGCTCGAGGAATCATCTTCAGATCCAACTGAGCCTTCAAGAGTTGCAAAGTCTACATCTGAAGCCAAACCAAACACATTATTTGAATTATCCCCACCACCCCCAACTCTAGGTAAATTATGACAAGCAACACAAGAATTCGCATCAGGTCCTGAAATTCTATTGAAATTTTGAGGAGATTCTCTTCTAGATCTTTTTTTTGCAGTTCCTGATGACTCAGGCCTTCCAAGTCCGTCTAATTCATTAAAAGATAACGAAAAAAGAAGTTCCCCATGATCAATCAATTCTTCAACGCTATAATTTTTTATATCTGCCTGTTCGATATGAAAAGGAATTTTAGGACCTTCTCCAATTTTTTCTTCAGATATAGTTGAAGATTTGCTACACGAAAAGAATAGAAAAAATAGAGACATAATAATCCCAATATAAAAAATATTTTTATACATTTTTCATAACTTTCTTTGGCACTCCCATACCATCAATTAATAAACCAATTGCAATTAAGTTATTACTGCCGTCTAAAAAAGCTAATTTATCATTTTCTTTATAATTCATGTTCAATTTTATCGAAGTTCCAGTCAATATTTTTTTTACCCCAAAATCATCAATATTAACTATTTTAAATCCATTAAGTATATCTTGGGCAGGTATTATCAAATCTTTTAAAAGATCTTTATCTAATTTATTCTGCGCATTTTCTATACTCACAGATGATTCTATGGAGAAAGGTCCTGACAATGTCCTTCTCAAACCTACCATATGAGATAAAGAATTTAATTTTTTTCCTATATCATGAATTAAACTCCTAACGTAAAATCCTTTTCCGCATAAAATTTTAATCTGATAAAAAGGTAGGTCAAAATCAATTACTTCAGCAGAAAATAATTCAACTTTTCTGTTTTTTGGCTCAAAATCAATCCCCTTCCTTGCAAGATCATACATTCTTCTGCCTTTTACTTTTAAGGCACTATAAATTGGTGCCTGCTGTAAATTTTCTCCCATAAAAAAATCTAATATTCCTTCTAAATCTTTTTGATGAATATGATCAAAATTAGCTTTTCCAGTCACCTTTCCTTCTGAGTCATAAGTATCAGTTTCTGTTCCAAATATTCCCTTAGCAATATATTCTTTTTTATCAGAATTAACTTCACCTGATAATCTGTTCGCAAAACCTATACTAATTGGCAAAACTCCAGAAGCCATTGGGTCTAAGGTGCCTATAAAGCCTAATTTAGAATTACCCAAATAAGGCTTTAATTCCCTTATTACAGAATAAGAAGAAATACCAGAAGGTTTATCAATATTTATAAATCCATTTAGCAAATTCTTTTATTCTTTAGCCGAAGAAATATTCACTTTATCAATTAATTTCTGGATTCTTTCAGCTTTTTCAATAGTTTCATCTAAAATAAATATTAACTCTGGAATCTTTCTTAATTTAATGAAATCTGAAATAGAATTTTTTATACTACTCTTATTACTTTCTAGATCATCTCTAACTAAATTTTTTAATTCTTTATCCGCCATAACAGATAGATATATCTTTGCCTGGGATAAATCTGGACTAATATCAACTTCAACCACAGAAACCAACACGTCAAAATCAAAATTTAGTCTAATTATTTCGCTCAGTGCTTTCTTTAGAGTGTTGCCAACTTTTTCAGACCTTCTGCTCATCAGTCTTTAGTTAGTTATTATTTCAAAACACTCAACCAGGTCTCCAATTTCATAATCATTAAACCCATCTACGGTAATACCGCCTTCCATTCCTGATTTTATTTCTCTCACATTCTCTTTAAGATGCCTTAGAGAAGAAATAGAACCTTGGTGAATCAATTCATCATTTCTGGTAATCTTCACAAGCCCGTTTCTCTTTATTATTCCTTCAGCAACTCTGAAGCCACCAGCAACTTTAGTTTTTCCAACTGAGAAAGTATCCAAAATCTCTGCAACTCCATGAATCTTTTCCTCGGTATCACTTTTCTTATTTTTCTGAATCATTTCAGTTAAATCATCAATCATTTCATATACAATGTCATAATTCTTTATAACAATATCATTTGCTCTCGATTGCCTTATTGCTCCTTGCTCAATTTGACTCTGAAAACCAATTACTACTGCTTCTGCGGCAGAAGCCAACATTACATCGTTCTCATTTACGGAGCCAGAAGAGGCATGAGTAATTTCAATTGAGACATCTTCGTTTTTCAAGGTTTCTAATACCTTTTTTACAGCATCAACAGATCCATCAGTACCACATTTAATTATTATTCTAAATTTATTCTCGTCGTATTCATTATCAGAATCTCTAATTATCGATTTCACTTGCTCTTTTGTTGAAGTTAATGATTTGTGATATTTCTTTGCTTCTTTGTCAGATCTGAAAATTCTAAATTCATCTCCTGCTTTAGGAACTGAACTAAGTCCCAAGACCTGGGCAGGGGCTCCTGGTGAAACGTTTTTTACCAATCTACTAAAACCGTCGGTAAGGCTTTTGATTTTACCAGTTATATCGCCAGCAACAATATAATCTCCAACGCTAACTGACCCTTCTCTGACTAAAATAGTTCCTAAAGATCCTTTAGATTTATCCAAAAAGCCTTCCAAAATATAACCTTGCCCTAGTACATTTTTTGGAACTTTTAATTCAAGAATTTGTCCTAATAAAACTATGGATTCAAGAAGGTCGTCTATACCTTTAGAAGTAGTTGCAGATGTTTCAACACACATAACATCACCACCATAATCTTCTGGAACAATATCATGTTCTACTAATTGAGTCTTAACTTTATTTACATCTGCATTTGGCAAATCACATTTATTAATTGCAACAATTAAAGGAGTCCCTGCAGATTTAATATGATCGATTGCCTCAACTGTTTGCCTCATTACACCATCGTCAGCAGCTACAACTAGTACAGCAATATCGGTTATCTGGGCACCTCTAGCTCTCATAGATGTAAATGCTTCATGGCCAGGAGTATCTATAAATGTTATTTTTTCTTTTTCATGAGTTATTTGGTACGCTCCAATACTTTGTGTAATTCCTCCAAATTCGGAATCGGCTATTTTTGACCCTCTAATTACATCTAATATAGAGGTTTTTCCATGATCTACATGACCTAAAATAGTTATTACTGGAGATCTTAGTATAACTTCGGAATCGGGGACATTTGATAAATCTAATTCCGATTTTAAAGATTTCTTTTCATCAGCCTTAGGTTTTAAGACTTTGAAACCAAACTCATGAGCAACTAATACTGCAGACTCAAATTCAACTATTTCATTGATGTTGGCCATTACCCCATGACGCATGAGTTCTTTTATAACCTCAGCAGGTGATATATCCATTATCTCAGATAAGTCTCCAGCAGTAAGTTGTTTGGGCAAATCTAAGAGTTTTTCTTCATTAGAGATTAAATTGTTTTGATTTTCAACCATTTATTCCTTAAATTAATTTTTCAGATCTTCAATATCTTCAGCAAATCTTATTACACCTTTATTTGATTTTTTATTTTTCTTTTTCACAATTGAATCTATGTTCCAAATGTCATCTTCTTTAACTTTCTCAGGTTCTTCTGCTTTATCTGACTCGGGTTCTTCTGCTTTATCTAATGTAACTGAAGATTCAACTATCTCAACAATGTCTTCTTGAGAATATACTTCATTTTCATTAACAATTTTTTCTGCTAATTCTTCAACTTTTGATTTTTCATCTTTACTAGAAGGCTCTGGTTTTGATACTCCGGGTATTCGAGATCTAACTTCTTCCAGCCTTTTTTCAGTCATACCTGAAATCTCTAGCAATTCTTTGTCATCCATTTTTTTTATCTGATCTACTTTAGAAACTCCTGCTACCTTCAATATTTCTTCAGTATTAATATCTATACCATTTTTTGAAAACTCTGTGCCAGAATGATCTGAATTAATTTCTTTGGCAGAATCTGATTGTATGTCTACTTTCCAGCCACATAATTTAGCTGCTAATCTAACATTTTGACCATCTTTTCCAATAGCTAAAGATAGTTGGTTTTCTGGAACTACAACTTGAGCTGACTTGTCTGAAGCATTAAGTTTGACTGTTTCAACATCAGAGGGGCTAAGGGATTTTATAATAAACTCTACGGGATCTTCGCTCCATTCAATGACATCAATTTTTTCACCTAGTAATTCATTTACTACATTCTGAATCCTAAGGCCCCTAAGGCCTACGCATGCACCTACAGCATCAATTCCTTCTTGATTAGAATTAACAGCTATCTTGCTTCTAGATCCAGCTTCTCTAACTATATTTTTTATTTCAATAACGCCTGTATTAATCTCAGGGACTTCTATTTCGAATAAGCCTCTCAACAAATCTAAACTTGATCTAGAAACTATCACTTCAGGTCCTCGCCTTTCTTGATCCAGTTTCGAAATAATAAATTTCAATTGCTGACCCACTCTATATTTTTCAGCAGCAACTTGTTCTTGAAAAGGCATTACAGCCTCTCCCCTACCTAAGGAAACAATTACATCTCTACCTTCTATCCTTTGAACAGTGCCGGTCATCACCTCTCCTATTCTGTCAGAATACTCATCTGCAACTAATTGTCTCTCAGCTTCTCTTAATTTCTGAAGTAATAATTGCCTAGAAGTCTGAGCAGTAATTCTCCCTGGGTCAGGCTCAATATAACCAGTAGTAACTTCTTCACCGATAGTTATGTCTGGATAATGAGATTGCGCTTGAGACAAAGAAATTTCCATATTTTCATCTTCTACTTGATCGACAACTATTTTTATAGTTCTTACAACTGTATCTCCAGTATCTGGATTTAAATCAACTCTAACTTCCTGACCATTAGCATCTTTTTTATAGGAATGCTCAAGAGCGAACTGAATTGCTGATAGCACTACGCTTTGAGGTAAACTTCTATCATGTGCAAGCGCAGTTAATGCCAACATCATCTCGTTTTTCAACTTAATTTTCCTTTACTATCAATTATTATTGAACAAAAAAAAGTGGGCTCAGCCCACTTCTACGTCACAATCTATATATTTTTTATTATTTTACATCACGAAAAAAATTATTAAAAGTATATCTTGATTTTTATATTAACTTAGATAATTCTTTGTTTATATCTTTAATCTTTACCATCTTAAAATCTTCTTTACCTCTCTCTAAAATCTCAACTTCAGAATTTTCTAGTGATCTTTTACTTATTACAATCCTTACAGGAACACCTGATAATTCATAATCACTAAATTTAACACCTGGGCCTTCATCTCTATCATCAAAAAGAACATCGTAATCTGAATTAATTAAATCAGAATAAACACTATTAGATACTTCTTTCACTTCTGTGTTATCAGAGTTCAAATTTACAAGATACACCTGAAAAGGAGATATATTTTTATCTAAAACTAATTCTTTCTCACTTGAATTTGCTTCAATTACTGCGGCAAGTAACCTTCCAACTCCAATGCCATAGCAACCCATTTCTACACTCTTTTGCTTGCCTTCTGTATCACTAAAATTTAAACCCATCTTTTGACTATATGTATCCCCTAACTTAAATATATGCCCCACTTCTATTCCCTTGTATTCATTCATGCCTTTACATTTGCTTTCATCGCAATCTACTGAGAGGTCCCCTTTCTTGGCTTTGGCTATATCCTCATAATGCTTAATATTGAATTCTTTGCTAGGTGAAATTCCTTCAATATGAAAATTATTTCTATTTGAACCAACTATGTAATCCGCTTTTAAGTTAATTGAATCATCAACTATTAAATCAAAATCATTATTAATTGGTGATATAAAACCTGGAACTAACCCTAATTGAATTATTTCATCATTATCTGCCAATCTCACATCATCACCTAATAGGTTCCTTAATTTAGTTTCATTTACTTCAAGATCTCCGGCTAGTGAAACTAAAATTGGCTTTTTGCCGGAGAAATAAACCATTGTTTTTATGAAATAATGAGCATCTAAACTAAAAAAATTGGTTAAATCCTGAATTGATTTAATATTTGGAGTCTCTTTTTCTGATTTTTCCATGAAATTTTCACTATCATTCTTAATTATTTTTTTGAATTCAGCTTTTTCTTCATTGGCGGCATATAAACATTCATCGCATTTTAGAATTGTATCTTCTCCATTTTCTGCTATAGAAATAAATTCAGATGACACTTTACCTCCTATTGCTCCACTATCAGCAGCAACTTTTATCACATCAATTCCACACCTATTAAAAATATTAAAATATGCTTTAGAAAATTCCTCATATACTTCATCGAGGCTCTCTTGATTTGAGTGAAAACTATAAGCGTCTTTCATTTCGAATTCTCTAACCCTTAAGAGGCCGCCTCTAGGTCTAGTCTCATCTCTAAATTTAGTTTGTATATGAAACAAAGAAAAAGGCATATCTCTATAACTATTCACTTCACTTCTAACCATGGATATTACTGATTCTTCATGGGTAGGCGCAATTATCATAATTTTATCTCTTCTATCTGTAAATCTAGCTAAAGGGGGTATAAAAGAATCAATACGGCCACTTTCTTCCCATATGTCCGAAGGCTGAATCACTGGAAAATTTGCCTCATAACAATCAATCGAATTCATTTCAGACCTAATTATATCTTTAATTTTTTCAATTACTCTCCAACCAATAGGAGTAAAACTAAATATTCCAGCACCTAACTGACTAATATAACCCGACCTAATTAATAGCCTGTGACTAAGCATTTCTGATTCATCAGAAATATTTCTTGAAGTAGACCAATAATATTTTGAAAGTTTAATTTTTCCTCCTATTTATTTCTAATTACTCCATCTTTTCTTAACATAATCTTCTACCATTGAGATAAATTCCTTGGCAATACTATCCCCTTCTAAAACCCCAACTTTATCACCATCAATAAATATAGGGGCCTTAGGAGATTCTCCAGATCCAGGTAAAGATATTCCAATATCTGCACTTTTTGATTCTCCTGGACCATTAACCACGCAACCCATGACAGCCACTTTGAGATCAGAAGAACCAGGATATTTCTTGCTCCATATCTTAGAATTATTATCAAGATATTCTTGAATTTCTTCACTTAATTCTCTAAAAAAAGTGGAAGTTGTCCTACCGCAACCAGGACATGAAGTAACCGAGGGTCTAAAATTTCTAATACCTATTGATTGCAGAATCTCCTGACTTAATTTTACTTCTTTTGTTCTGTCTCCTCCTACTTCAGGAGTCAGGCTACATCGAATTGTATCCCCTATGCCATCTAATAATAAATTACCTAAAGCAATAGACGTTGAAGATACGCCTTTGGTACCCATCCCAGCCTCTGTTAGGCCTAAATGAAGGGGAAAGTTGCACCTATTAGCCAAGTCTCTATATACCGATATCATTTGCCTTACTCTTGAAACCTTGCAAGAAATAATTATCTTACTCTCTTCTAAGCCTAAATCAATCGCCTTATTTGCACTAATCAATGCACTATCAACAAGTGCTTCTCTTTCTACTACCTCAGCATCTTCCGGGATCTCTTTCTTGGCATTATTTTCCATTTTAGAATCTAAAAGTTCTGGATCTAGACTTCCAGCATTTACACCGATTCTAATAGGCTTATCGAATTCTTTGGCAACTCTAATAAACATTTCAAAATTTTCATCTCTTCTATTTCCTCTACCTACATTTCCAGGATTAATTCTGTACTTATCTAAGTTTGCTGCGCATGATTTGTGAGAAGATAAAAGCCTATGGCCAATAAAATGGAAGTCCCCAATAAGAGGAACCGTACACCCTAAATCCGCAAGCCTTTTCTTAATTTCTGGTATCGCCTTTGCAGAATTATCATTATTAACTGTCACCCTTACCAATTCACTTCCTGCATCATATAAGGCTTTGACCTGAGAAACCGTTGCATTTATATCTGAGGTGTCAGTATCAGTCATAGATTGCACTACAATCTGCGAATCACTTCCAATGGGAATATCACCCACTTTTACTAAATTACTTTTTCTTCTGTGAATTTCCACTTAAATATTATATTCCTCTCAACATTAGCCCACAACATCTACACCTTGGTAAATTCTAATTATATCTTGGGCAGTTATTATGAATAAAATTGTAAGCATAAAAATAAAACCTAAACCATGAACTATTCTTTCTTTATCCGGAGAAACTCTTTTTCCATTTCTCGCAATTTCTATTAATACGAACAAGATCCTGCCTCCATCAAGTGCTGGTATTGGTAATAAATTTATAACTGCTAAACTCAAACTTATTATTGAGGTAAGTTCAACAAAAATCATTATTTTATCTCTGAATTCAATTTCAGCTACCGCCACTTGTCCAGTAATTTGACTGATGCCAATAGGACCTACTGCGCTTGGACCTGAAAATTGAGGATTAGTGCTTCCCCCAATCATAGCTCTCACACTATTTATCGATAAATCAAACAATTGAAAAACACTAAACACAGATTCTTTAATAGAGCCAAAGATTCCATAGTCAGAATCAATCTTAGTAAAATTACCAGAATAGATAGATATCCCTAGAGCACCTTGCCCATCGGGAGGATTCCATCTAGGCCTAGATTTGAATGTTTTTATATCTCCATTATAAAAGAATTTTTCTTCCCAAGATTTTGAAAAAACATTGGGAATTCCTCTTTCAATTTTAATTTCTATATCTTCTCCTAACGAGGACGTTATTATTTTCTGTAATGAGTTCATATTATTCATAGATCTTCCATTAATAGAAAGGACTTTATCTCCTGATTTTAATCCAGAATTATATGCTGGCGATTCTTTAATTACATCCATAATTATTAAGTCTGATTTCTGAATCTGGCCAGGTAGTAGAAAGGCAATAAAAAATAATATAAAAGGCAATAAAAAATTAATCAAAACTCCTGAAATTAATACAATTAATCTTTGATAAGGCTTCTTCATATAAAAACTCTCGGGGTGATCAGAATGTTCTTCGCCAAAAGGTCTAACAAATCCACCTAGGGGCAAGAGATTAAAGGACCATTGCATCTCTTTAAAATAAATTTTTCCATCTTGATCATAATGAGATGAGATTTCTATTGCTTCACTCCTAAGACTCGCAGGAATCTCATTTTTATGATCGAATATATCTGCAACTGACAATCTATCATAAGTTAGTTTAGTGGTAACAAATAAGAATTTTTTTGAATTAAAATTTTTATACTTTAATAAAAGTTCTTTCGAAATAAATAAAGAGTTTCTGCCAGACCATATAGAAAATAATCTTGGAGGAAATCCGAAACCAAATTCTAAAACCTTTATCTTAAAAAACTTAGCCGAAAAATAATGTCCAAATTCATGAAAAATAATAAGAGGTAATAGGACCAAGATAAAACTTACAATGCTAACAATAACTGTCATTCAATTTCCTTTAGAGTCATTATATAAGACCTCTGAACGGTCTCTTTAATTGTTTCCAAATTGTATTCAACAGAAAAATCAAATCTTTCGTAAACTCTCTTCATTGCATCCAGCATACCTGTGTAACTGACCTTCCCTTCTAAAAACATTTCTACAGCAGCCTGATCTGAGCCTACTAAGAATGAAGGTGCCAATTTTGATGAATTTAATAACTGCATGCCAAAATTAAACCATCCTAACTTCTCTTCTGGAAAAGACTCGAAAGACAAACTCTCAATTGATCTAAAATCTATTTTTTCAATTTTAGAACTTGATTTTCTTTCTGGATAGTACAGTCCATACAATATTGGTATTTTCATGTCTGGGTAAGATAGTACAGCCAATATATTGCCATCATTAAATTCGGCTAATCCATGAATCAAACTTTGCCTATGAAATAATACTTCTATTTTATCGAGAGGTAATGAGAAAAGATTAGATGCTTCTTGAACTTCAAATACCTTATTTATGAGAGTGGAAGAATCAACGGTGATTTTTTTTCCCATTTTCCATGTTGGATGAGCTAATACATCATCAACGGTGATTTTTTTTAATTCTTCAGTGGCCCTATCTCTTAAGGCTCCCCCAGAAGCTGTTAGAATCACTCTATCAATAGATCCATAATCTTCATTTTTTATACATTGCCATATTGCGGAGTGTTCACTATCTAGTGGAATTATTTCCCCACCATTATCTTTGGATAATTCAACTATAATATCTCCTCCAACAACTAAACTTTCCTTGTTAGCTAATAATACTTTTCTACCTTGCTCTAATGAGAAGATTGTAGGATCAATTCCCTCTACCCCTGACAAAGCAATTACTATAAGATCAGAATCATCAAACTTTAATATATCTTGATAATTATTAAGTCTTTTGCCATATGAATAATTAAGGTCACTTTTTGAATAATAATATTTTGGTTTAAATTTATTTACTTGTTCTTCTAATTTCTTTTCATTTATACCTGCAGTAATTGTAATAAGTTCAAAATCTTTTAAGTTCTCTTCAATCAGATCTAGGCATTGAGTTCCAACAGAACCTGTGGATCCAAGAATAGAAATTTTTCTTTTCATAATATTGCCTTTACTAAAGATAATAAGATTAAAACTATAACCATAGAGTCTAGTCTATCAAGAATCCCACCATGACCAGGAAGAATTGTGCCAAAATCTTTTACACTGAAATTTCTTTTAACTCCTGAGGCATAAAGGTCTCCTAAAATTGCAAAAAAAGGTAAAGAAAAAGCCAAAATTAAATTTAAATTAAGTGTATTTATAGGGTTATTAAATAAAAAATTAATAAACAAATAAAAGAGAATGCCTGAGATATATCCTGAAACGTACCCTTCAATACTTTTATTAGGGCTTAAAATAGAAATCAAATTAATTCTGTGTCTGCCAAATTTGGATCCAACTAAATAGGATATAGAATCTACAACAAAAACTGTCAAAACAGGTATCAGTATCCATTTAAGATCTGCAAACGACTCATATAAAAATAATATGCTAGAAACACCAGTTATAAAAAACAATGAAGATGATTCTCTTAATAGAAATTGGTAAATTCTTCGATCTTCAAAATATGAAAATTGGGATCTATCAATTATTTCATGTCCCCTCCTTCTTATCCCAAAAAATATTGATAATATTCCTAAGATAAGAGCAAGAAAATGAAAAATTAAATTGGTAAATACAGAATATCCTCCCCACTCTATATAGGATAAGTATATTGGGATAATTAGAATAAAGTAGATAAAAGTTCTTAAATTTCTTTTTTCTACAGTTAGCAAAAGATTAGTTTCAATAATAATAAAAAAAATTAATGCTAAAACTAATAAAAAAGTAAAAATATTAGACACCAAAGATAATATTAATATAGGCGCTAATATGAATGATGTTCTTATTCTTTGATTCATAAAATGACTAATCTACTCCAAATCTTCTTCTTCTCTTAGAAAATTCAATCAAAGCCTTAGAAAATTCTGAAATATTAAAGTCTGGCCATAGAACATTACTAGTAAAAAATTCGCTGTAGGCAGTTTGCCAAATTAAAAAGTTACTGAGTCTATACTCGCCTCCGGTTCTAATCACCAAATCTGGATCTGGAACTCCATCATTTAAGTATTTATTAAATAAACTCTCATTTATTATAGACGATTCTACCCTACTATCTACGATTTTTTTTGCAGCTTCAATGATCTCCCTCCTGCCTCCATAATCAAAGGCTATAATTAAGTTAATATTTTTATTTTCTTCAGTCTTTTTCACTGCTTCTAATATATTTGCTCTAGTTTTAGAATCTAATTTTTTTATACTCCCCTTTATCAGAATCTTTACACCTAATTCATGAAGATTAGCAAAATTTTCTGATAGAGATTCTGAAAGTAAAGTTTTAGTAATATAATTAACTTCTTTTTG
The DNA here is from genome assembly GCA_002721675.1 of Chloroflexota bacterium. Taxonomy (GTDB): domain Bacteria; phylum Chloroflexota; class Dehalococcoidia; order Lucifugimonadales; family Lucifugimonadaceae. The sequence continues at coordinate 24,989 of PBLC01000004.1, forward strand.
AGGCCTATCCCAATTTTCTGTAGAAAAGGTAAATAGTGTTAGAAATTTAATTTCTAAAGATTTCATAAATTTTACAATTGATTCAATATTTTTAGTTCCTGCTTTATGTCCTGAAAAAACTGGGATTTTTTTCATAGCTGCCCACCTTCTATTTCCATCCATTATTATGGCAATATGAGAAGGTAATAAAGAAGAATTTTCTTTAAACGAATCTAAGACAATAGATTCAAGACTTTTATCGGATTGCTTATCCAAAAGGCTTCAAACTTCCATTAACTCGTTTTCTTTTTCTTGTGAAATACTAGAAATAAGATCAATATTATCGTCCGTATTCTTTTGTATTTCTGACTGAAGTCTTCTGCTATCGTCTTGCGAAATTTCACTTGATTTTTCAAGTAACTTTACCTCATCCATTCCATTTCTTCTGGCACTTCTTATCGATATTTTTGCATCTTCGGACTTCTTTTTTAAAGATCTAACCAACTCCAGTCTTCTTTCCTCATTGAGAGGAGGAACAACAAGCCTAATCGTATCTCCTTCTATTCCAGGACTTATGCCTAAATCAGACGATTCTATTTCTTTAGCAATTGAAGTGACTGCAGACTTATCCCATAATTGAATTAGTATCATAGAGCCGTCAGAAACACTTATTTGACCTAAGTCGGATAGCTTCATTTGGGTTCCATGATAATCTACCATTAGCCCTGAAACTAAACCTGAATGAGCCCTGTTAGTTCTCATTCCTGAAATATCTTCTTGAAAATATTCTATTGTATTAGCCATATTAGACTTAACGCCTGATATCAATTCTTCACTCATTTTAAATATCCTGAGTAATTAATGTTCCTAGATCTTCTCCACTTAGGATACCTGATAAAGTTCCTTTATTAAAAATATTAAATACGCTTATAGGCATATCATTATCCATACACATGGATAATGCAGTACTATCTAAAGCCTTTATTTGCCTTGAAAGAGCATCAATATGAGTGATTTTATTAATTTTCTTTGCTGAAGGATTAGTCTTTGGGTCGGAATCATATACACCGTCAACATCATTTTTTGACATCATTAGTAAATCGGCAGAAATTTCTAAAGCTCTTAGAGCTGCGGCAGTATCAGTAGTCATATAAGGATTTCCACTCCCTCCAACTAAAATCACAATCCTACCTTTATCCAAATGCCTTAATGCTCTTCTTCTAATAAATAATTCTGCAACAGAAGGATTAGAAAGAGCAGACATAGTTCTGACAGGCAGATTTATATTTTCTAGGGCATCTTGTAGAGCCAATCCATTAATCATAGTTGCAAGCATTCCTGCAGAATCTGCAACTGATCTATCCATGCCTAACTTTTCATAATCAGCACCTCTCCAAATGTTGCCTCCACCAACAACCATTGCGATCCTTATTTTCTTAAATTTATCTTTCACATCAGAAATCTCTTTAGACAAATAATCGAGAATATCGGTATCTATGCCAAATTTCCTGCCTCCAACAAGCGCTTCCCCGCTAAGTTTTAGGAGTATAGTGCGAGGTGTCATTATAGATAGATATTAAGATAGATCAAATTTAGTTATTCTTGAAATATTCACGTTTTCTCCTACCTTAGAGATCATAGATTTAATCATATCCTCAATAGTAAGAGAAGGATCTTTTATAAATGCTTGAGACATTAATATTTCTTCATCAGAAGCCTTGTCTGCACCTTCATCATCTTTAGATATAAATAAAGGTCCCATTGCGGCTACCTGCATAGCAAGATCTTTTGCTAAACCTACAAAGTCATCAGTTCTAGCTACAAAATCTGTTTCACATTTTAATTCTACCAAAGAGCCTATTTTATTCCCCGCATGAATATAACTCTGAACTACACCTTCTGAAGTCTCTCTGCCAGATTTTTTTAAAGCGTTTGCAAGACCCTGTTTCTTTAAGATTTCCTCAGCCTTATCAGAATTCCCCTTTGACTCATCGAGTGCTTTCTTGACAGCCATCACACCAGCGCCAGTTTTTTGCCTAAGTTCTTTTACTACATTCAAATCTACTTCCATTTTTACTCCTTATCTTCTTTAGAAGATTCTTTAAGTTGAGATTCTTTCGCTTTCTTTAACTCTTCTTCTTGGATTTGGGCATATTTTACTTTACCTTCTAAAACTGAATCAGCAATAAACTTAGTTATTATGCTTACGGACCTAAGAGCATCATCGTTACCTGGAATAGGTACATCGATTTTACTAGGATCACTATTAGTATCAACTACCGCTATAATAGGAATTCCTAGTTTGTTAGCTTCGTTTACAGCATTAAATTCCATCTCAGTATCAATCACAAACATTAATTGAGGAGTCTTCTCGATTCCAGTTATTCCTCCAAAAAACTTCTTCAACTTTTTTGCTTTAGTAGCGATTACCTGAAGTTCTCTTTTGGTATTGGTCTTATCATCTTGTTCAGTAGCCTTGGTCTCAAGATTCTTCAATGTGTCAACTCTTGTCTTCATGGTTTTAAAATTTGTTAACATACCACCAAGCCATCTCTGGTTTACATAAAAACTTTCACATCTTTCTGCCTCGCTCTGTATGGATGACCTCGCCTGAAGTTTTGTACCTACGAAGATACATTCTCCGCCCTTTGACACAATATCAATAATTAATTTTCTTGCTTCTTCAAGTTGAACAAGTGTTTTTTCAAGATTTATAACATGAGATTTAGATTTTTTGGTAAATATAAAAGAATCCATCTTAGGGTTCCACTTTCTTGTGGGATGACCAAAGTGAACTCCTGCTTCAAAAAGCGTTCTTAAATTTATTTTTTTCTCTTCAGTTAAATTATCCAATTTACTTTTGTTCTAAAAACTCCGTTGTGGAGTATAGCACATTAAAATAGATTAAGTACAAGTTTTTATACTGTCGTTAAGTTTAATTACTTTTAGTAACATTGAAATATGAAAAAATTAATAACCAATAATCTTATAGTTACTTTTCTCATCACAATAACAATTAGTTTTTTAACTTTTTATACTGAATTATTCGCTAACACCTATATTAATCAAGTACTAAAAATCTCTAGCGAAGGGTCAAATGCTCTTTCAAGTACTTTAGACATATTTAATTTTGGATATTCTTTCGTGGCTGGAGTGCTAGCAGCCATTAATCCTTGCGGAATAGTAATGCTGCCAGTTTATTTGGGGTTATATGTAAACAATAACTCAGATTCTAATGAGATAACAACCCAAAAAAAAATAGTTAATTCTCTGAATATAATTTTATTCGTTGGAATAGGATTTGTGGCTTTATTCTCATTAGCCGCAATTTTAGTTAGATTGAGTTCAGAATTAATAGGTGATTTAATACCATTTTTATCAATACTACTATCATTAATTATTCTTTATTTTGGAATTGGAGAATTAACTGGAAAAAAATTTTTTAGCGCTAAAATATCATCAATAAGTTCTAAGATTGGTAACCCGAAAAACATCAACCCTATTGGTTTTATACTTTTTGGGGTAAGTTATGGCTTGGCTTCAGTAGGTTGCGCTCTTCCGATATTTATTTCTGTTGTTACAAAATCTATTAATTCTCCAAATAGTCAAAGTATTTTTATAGATTTCATTTCTTATTCATTTGGAATGATATCAGTAATAGCTATCTTAACTTTTGCCACCTTTATATCAGTAAATAGCACTAAAATAATAAATAATTTTTTTAGAAAGTGGTCATCTTTAATATTTGGTATATTCTTAACATTAGCAGGCATATTCATGTTAAGTTATTGGATATATGACATAAAAATAATATTTAGTTAAACACAACGATTAACTAATTTTCCTATGCCATCAATTTCAATTTCAACTATGTCGCCAGGATTTATCTGTCCAGCAGTGCCAGATGTGCCGGTAAAAATACAGTCACCAGGAAATAATGTTACATATTTTGTTATAAATTCAACTGTTTTTGGTATAGACCAAATCATTTCACTAGTATTGCAACTTTGTACAACATCTCCATTTACTTTGCCAGTAATATTTAGGTTTTCAGGGTCTATTTCAGTCTCTATGAAAGGTCCAATTGGAGAAAAAGTGTCTGACGATTTAGCTCTCCACCAACTCTTGTCTCCTTTTTGCCAGTCTCTGGCGCTAACATCATTCCCGCAGGTATAACCAAAAATATAATCAAAGACCTTATCCTGAGGTACATCTTTAGCAAGTTTTCCTATTACCACAACTAATTCGGATTCAGCATCTACTTTTTCAGAATCCCTAGGAATTACTATTTCCTGATCATGTGCTGATATAGATGAGATAGTTTTAAAAAAGGGCTCGGGTTGTTTAGGAGGTGATTCGCCTTGCAAATGAGAGCCATAATTTTTTGCTAGCGCAAGCATGCTTGATGGTGTCACAGGAGGTAAAATTTTTAACTCAGAAATACTATAGATATCTCCAGTTTGATTATATTCATCATTGAAGATATCACCATCAATGCGCTCAACATTATCTCCATCTACTATTCCAATGAATCTGTCACCAGATTTTTCAAATGAACCAAACTTCACTATAACCTCCATTTATAAATTACGATTTAAAGAATATAGTCTATTATTGTATAAAACTAAAATTATTTCACTTAAAAGAATTGCTTTTAACTGCTAAGAAAATTAACAAAAGTTATCAAGACAATCATGTCTTGCAAGATGCTAATCTAGATATAAAATCTGGAGATAGTATTTGTATTTCAGGAGAAAATGGATCCGGAAAATCTACGCTTCTGAAAATTTTTTGTGGGCTTTTAAGACCTGACCTGGGCAAGCTTAGCATTCTAGATAGAGATCCATATAAACAACCAGAAAACTTATTTATCAAACAAAGAATAGGTGTTCTTATGCATTCAAACATGCTCTACCCTCAATTAACTTTAAAAGAAAATCTATTATTCTTTTCAAAATTATTAGGAATAATTAACCATAGATCAAGAACTTATGAAGTTACAGATGAATTAAACATTTCAAAATTTCTAGATATTGAAATTTATAAACTCTCTAATGGGAATAGAAGGAAAGCGGGTTTTGCTAAAAGTTTACTAAATGATCCAGAAATATTAATAACTGATGAACCTGAAGCAAACATAGATAGCGATACTATTGAAATATTTTCTAATATATTTTTACAGAGATTAGAGAGATCAAAGGCCAATCTTTTTAAAAGCCATAATGAAAAATTTTATGAAAAATGTTCTAACAAAAGAATGAAGTTGGAGCATGGAAGGCTCTTAGATTTATGAAAAATTGGGTAAAAATTCTTCTAACTATTTCATCTAAAGATTTGATAATTGAATTAAAATCGAAAGAAATAATTGTGACTATTACTCTTTTCTCTTTGCTTGTAGTCTCCATATTTTCAGTAACATCTTCGAACCCTTCTAATTTATCTGCAGAGATAGGCGCAGGTATCATATGGGCATCGGTCGTTTTTTCTGGTTCTATAGCAATGTCTAAATTCTTTTCTCATGAAGAAAAAGATGAAACATTAAACGCCATACTGCTTATGCCTGTTCCTATTGAACTTATTTTTTTCAGCAAAATATTATCTTTATTCATATTTTTGACTATATCTGAATGCTTGATCATTGGTGCTTTCTCAATATTTTTTAACTCAAACCCTTTATCTATATACATCTTGACCGTAATCCCTATCTTCAATCTAGGATTTAGTTGTGTTGGGACTTTCTTTGGGATAATTTCATCAAAATCTAGATCGAATGAAATTTTACTTACTCTGCTTCTTGTGCCAATAGTAATTCCGTTAATAATGTTTGCTACAGAATTAACTAAAGCAGGCTTGTCGGGAATTCACTCTCCTAATTTTAATCTGTGGCTAAGCCTAGGAATTCTTTTTGATATAATATTCTTAGTAGTCTTAACTTTTTTATTTGGAAAAATAATAGATCAATGATATATGTTTATCATTGCATCAATAATTACAAACAATTAATTGCTAATGTTTAGAAACATATATCTTACAATATCTGGTGCTATTACACTCCTATCAATATGGATGATATTTATATGGGTACCAACTGAAGTCAACCAAGGTTTAGTTCAAAGAATTCTATATGTTCATGTCCCTTTTGCATGGGCTTCAATGGTGGCAATAATTGCTGTAGCAATTACAAGTTTAATGTTTTTAGTTACAAAAAAAATATTTTGGGACAACCTTTCTCAATCTTTAGCTGAAGTTGGTGTAGTTTCAGCCATTGTAATGCTTTTTTCTGGGATAGTTTGGGCAAAACCAGTATGGGGAGTTTGGTGGACCGGAGAGGCAAAATTAACTACCGCTTTAATTTTATTTCTAATATATTGTGCCTATCTTGTTTTTAGAAATTATTTTCCACCAGGGGATGCACGAAATAGAATTGCTGCAATAATTGCTTTAATTGGGGCTATAGATAGCCCTATAATTTATTATGCGGCTCAAATTTGGCAACAAAATCATCCCCAGGCAGTTGTAGGACCCCTTGCAACGCAAGATTCTAGTCTAAGTTCTGAGATGGTAATTACATTATTGACTTGCGTTTTAGCTGTAACATTAATGTTCGTCGGAATAGTTTGGGTTCAATACAAAACAGTTTCAAGAAAAGGATTAAAAAATGTACAAATTTCTTAGCCTATTGGTAGTTACTATATTTCTAGGAATTAATCCCATCAGTTTAAATGCTGATGATGGAAAACAAATTACATCAGGCGTAATAAGCAATTTAGAAGAAGGTGGTGGTAAATCTTCTAAAATATCCATACTTACAAACGAAGGGGAGATAGAAACTTTCCAGATAAATAATGAAAATAATTCCACCAAATTCGGACTCGAAAATATTGCTGGAGAAAGATGGACTGGAAATCAATCAGAAAATGGCGGAGAGGCACTTAAAAGGTTAAAACAACATCAATCTAGATTAGCTCCTATCACAATTGTTTCTGAAAACGGATTAGCTGCAGAAATTGTTGATATGGAAAGTAGAAATGTTAGAACTAACTTGTGGTATTTATTTGCTTGCTTTACGGTTGCTTGGATTGCTTTTTTTGTATACTTGATAATTATTAATGGGAGATTAAGTAAAGCATCTAAATAAATAATGAGTAATAACAGCCAAAAGTCAAAAGAATTGACTCAATTAAGACCAGCTTATATCTCTTCAAAATTAAAGATTTTAGTTGCTTTATTATCAATCATTATCGCAGTTTCATACTTAGCTATTTCGAGTTTTGGAACAGCAACCACAAAGTATATGAGTGTCCAAGATGCTATTAATAAATCTGAGAACGAAAACAAGGGTAGTCTGGGGGTAATTGGAAAACTTGTTCCAGATACTTTTCATAGATCTGCTGATGGGTTGACCGCCTTTTTTAGCATTACCGATGATGAGTCCTCAGGAATAATGCCTGTTTCCTACTCTGGAGAAATAGGTGAAATATTCTTTAATGAAAATGCAGAAATAATAATTCAAGGCACTATTAAAGAAGATGGGATTTTCGAAACTACCTCGCTTTCAATCAGATGCCCTTCAAAGTATGTTGATAGGATAGAAGAAAGTAATGACATTTAATGAATAAATCTTCAATTGACGGAAAAGAATATTATTCTAATCCTGATGTTTGGTCTGCTGGAGGTGTAATTATCAGAAGTAATAGAGGTATTTTTGAGGTTATACTATGTGAAAGGTCATCTGAAGATTTAGTAGCTCTCCCAAAAGGTAAACCAAATGAAGGAGAAAACGAATCCGAGACGGCTATGAGAGAGGTAAAAGAAGAAACAGGAATTACTGTGAACATTATAAAGAAAATTCAGGAAATTTTTTACTCTTTTAGATCTTTTGAAAACACAATAAATAAGAAGGTTTCATTTTTTCTTATGGAGCATACTGGAGGCAATATTCTGGAACATGATGATGAATTTGATAAAGTATATTGGGAACAGATAGATTCTGCTTTGAGAAAATTAACTTTTCAAGGGGAGAAAGATGTACTGGAAGAAGCTATTAAATTGGTCAAAAACTCCAAATAATGAAAAGCCTGTAGAAATTGAAGGCTTAAATATAAATTTGCGCTCCAAAAAAATTGAAGATGCCGAACAAGATTATGAATGGAGGTCAGATCCAGAGCTTTCAGCCTTGGATGCAACGGTACCTATAAATATCTCTTTGAGAGAATATATTTCTCATTTTAAAGACGAACTAAAGTATCCTGTGCCCTGGTCAGTTAAATATGCTATAGAAACTAAAGAAGGCAACCTAATTGGAAATATAATGTACTACGACATTGACCCAATAGATAAAGAGGCTGAAATTGGGATTATAATTGGTGATAAATCATTTTTAGGAAAAGGGTATGGAACCGATGCATTGTCAACTCTTGCTTCTTATGTATTTGATACTACTAACATTATCTTGTTGTACCTACATACACTTACAACAAATGAAAGGGCAATAAAGGCATTCAAAAAAGTTGGATTTAAAGAATCTGGGCCTGTTAGAAAAGAAGGTATGAATTTTATAAAAATGAACCTACTTAAAGAGGATTGGGAAAAGACTAATCTTCAAAATAGCCACTAAAATCGTCATCGCCTACTGAGTCTTCGCCAGATATTTCAAAATCTTTTAAATAGTCGAAACTATCTTCTTCATTTTGGTTTTCTTTATGTATTGATCCAAAGGCTGGAAGTATTAGTTTAGGCTCGTCAATATCGTCAAACTTTATTAATAACTCATCTTCATCATTGTTTCTATCAACAGAAACAACAATCCCTCTCCCAAAAATTTTATGAATTACTACGTCTGAAACATAAAAATTTGAATGTTTTATGTTTATTCTTTTTTCAGTTTTTACATAATCCTCTTTGTTGAAATTCTTTTCTGTATAATTAATTTTTCCAAAATCATCATAATCTGCTGTTTTAAGAAACTCTTTTGGTATTTCGGATAAGAATTGAGATGGGACTTGGCTTTGAGAAAACATATTTTTGCCTTGATTATTCCATGTAACCCTATTTAAGCAGTTGGTAAGATATATTCTTTCTTTTGCTCTGGTAATTCCGACATAACATAACCTTCTTTCCTCCTCCATTTCTTTATGGTCATCAAGCGATCTTATATGAGGAAGCATTCCTTGCTCAAAACCTATTATAAATACAACGGAATATTCCAATCCCTTTGCTTGATGAAGTGTAATCAGTGTCACTTTATCTGACTCTTGGTCTGTCTCAACAGAATCATCTACCTTTGTTATTAGTGCAAATTTTTGGACAAATTCTACGGTTTTATCAAAAGGGTCAGTTATATCTAAAGATATTTCTCTAGCCTTGACTTTCAATTCTTCAATATTCCTTAGCCTGTTATCATAATCTGGATCTGCCTCAAGGTATGTTCCATACCCAGAGGCTTCAATTATTTCTGAAATAAGGCTTTCAGTACTTAATACTTTTACCTTATGCACCATTCCCTTAATCATTTCAGCAAATCTGTCTAATGCTGCTTCAGCCCTCTTATTAACTTTAAAATCTTCCTTCCACGGCCTACTAAGTAAATATCCCAATATGCTTTCATACTGACTCTGAGACATAAATGCCTGCCTAAAAGATAAATAGGTCGCATCACTTATACCCCTTCTAGGAGTATTAATGATTCGAGATAAAGAAACTTCATCGTTATGATTAATGAGTATAGAAATATATGCGAGCATATCCTTGATTTCTCTTCTCTCTCTAAAACCAAGTGCTCCTATAAGTCTGTAAGGAATCTGTAACTCTTCAAGTTTATCTTCCATATTCCTAGATTGAGAATTAACTCTGTACATCACTGCAATCTCTTCAGGGGAAATTCCTTTATTAATTAAATAACTTAATTCCCTAGTAACAAATTCTGCTTCTGAAGAAGGGTTTCTGGCTGTAACCAAAACTGCATCATTACCGTCTTTATTCCCTGTCCAAAGTTCTCTTTTAAACCTTTCCGTGTTGTTTGAGATCAATTTATCCGCTACCGCTATGATTGATTTAGTCGACCTATAATTTTGGTCTAATTTAATTATTGAAGCTTCAGGGAATAGTTTCTCAAAATCCAATAAGTTTCTTGGTTCAGCATTCCTCCAAGAATAAATTGATTGATCAGGATCCCCAACCACAAAAAGGTTTTTATTTTTTTCAGTTAGTTTTTTTGATATTTCTAATTGCAACTTATTTGTATCTTGAAACTCATCTACCAGAAGATACTGATATCTTTCCTCTATTTCATTTCTAATATCTTCAAAATTTTCAAGTAATAAAACAGTTTTCAATAGCAGGTCATCAAAATCCAATGAATTTGCTATCCTGAGAGCTTTCTCATAACTATCATAAATCTCATAAATAATTTGAGAAAACAAAGCCCCATCAGGATCCTTTTGTTCTCTAGAAATATATTCTGCTGGGGCCAGTTTATTGTTTTTTGCAACTGAGATTTCTGAAAAAAATGTTGAAATCTTAAATGGAAGTTTTTTAGGATCCTTATTCATGTCTTTCAAAATTCTTTTAACGAGCCTGGTCTGGTCAGAATCATCATAAATCGAAAAATAAGGATCAATATTTATCCTTGATCCGTATTGACGTAGCAAAGATACACACAAACTGTGAAATGTAGAAATATTCAGATCAGATTTATTTGTGAGAGCTACACATCTCTCTCTCATTTCATCTGCTGCTTTATTTGTGAAAGTCACTGCAAGGATCCTTTCAGGAAATATTTTATGCTTGCTTATTAAATAAGAAACTCTATTAGCGATAACTCTTGTCTTTCCTGACCCAGGTCCAGCAATAATCATAGCAGGCCCATCCTTATGGATTACAGCCATCTTTTGAATTTCGGATAGATTGTCTAATTCTTTTAACATAAATTTACCTGTTAAATGATTCCTACCTGCTAACGCAAGTTACACGCTAAAGAGTATTTAGTTCCAAGGCTTTGTCAACGGCATCTTGACTCATGTTATCCTTAAAATAACTAAGGCAAGAATTCAGTTTATCAGGATGATCAAATATAGATTTGGAAACTATTCCTGAAATTTTATCAGCCGTATCATGAGTGTCAGAATCAACTAATATTAATGGAATTTCAAGTTTTTGAGCTTCATAAAATACATACTCAATGGGCTCTATCCCTTTAGTTAATACAAGCCCCTTAACATTGCCCCCTGCCTGCATTGCTCCTAATTGAAGATCTGGCCTATCTCCTCTTATAAGTGCCAAAACATCTTTCTGGGACTCATAATATAAAACACTCCAATCAAGAACTATTCCTCCTATAAGAACGTTAAGGACGAGTTCGTTTTTCTTCTCAGATTCATAAAGATATTTGCCTTTAAGGTGCTTAACATATTGATCCACAGTGCTTGAAACCATAAACCTATTTTCTGGAATTATACTTATAACGTCGTTTTGTTTCTCAGACTTCAGTGAGTCAACCTTATGGCGAGGAGTATTGTTATATATAATTCCTACTAAATATTCTCCTAACTCACTCCTTATTTTGTCTATATTATCTTTTGCGTCAGTAACTAATAGAATCTTTGATTTACTAGCTTCTGCAAGGTTTCTATTGAAGTTCATGTCGGTCGAATTAGATTCAGAAATAAGGATATTTTTCTTAGAATTCTTAGATATAAGATCTGAAATTTTTTGAGAATATTGATCAGGCATATTTTTCATATCAATATCCTCAAACCCCGGTATGATTTCTGCTTCAGATAATTCTAATCCCTCTTTAACAGAAGAAGGTATTTTAGAAAAAGAGGATATTGTTGATACTGAAATACCAGCAGATTTTAAATATGACAAGATCACTGATCGAACCATAGTTTTTCCGCTATTTGATTTGTCGGATGCTATTATTATTGAAGGCATAAATTAAACTATATATTTTTACATTTCGGTCATCAAGAATATTTTAACACTTGAAAAGAATTGAAACCTAAAATAACATCTGATGATTGCGTGCCTCGGTAGCTCAGTTGGTAGAGCAATGGACTGAAAATCCATGTGTCGGCGGTGCGAGCCCGCCCTGAGGCACCACTTTTCTAAGGGAGGAAACAATGAAAGTACTCGTAACTGGAGGTAGCGGAAGAGCAGGAAAATATGTAATTAGAGAACTTCTAGATAACGGACATAGTGTAGTAAATGCAGATGTGGTAAATGGATATCTTGAAGATAGAAATCCAGAACTTTCTTACAAGAAAATAGATTTTACAGATTATGGAGAAACTGTTTTTGCAACTTCAGGTTGTGATGCGATCATACATCTTGCAGCAATACCTAGTCCTGGAGTAATCCCAAATCAGGAAATATTCAGGGTTAATATGATTTCTACATTTAATGTTCTTGAGGCTGCTGAGGAAAAAGGAATAGAAAAAATAGTTCTTGCTTCATCTGTAAATGCCCTAGGAGCTGGATGGCCAGCAACCCTATGGGGAGAACCTCCTATCCCGCCAGAATATTTTCCTGTGGACGAAAAACATCCAACTAGAAATAAGGACGTATACAGTATGACTAAGTGGCTTGGCGAAGAAATGGGCGAGTCTTTTGCAAGAAAAAGAAAGGTTCAGATCTCAAATATGCGTTTTCATGGTCTTTGGGATGAGGAGATGGCTAAAAATTATTTGAAGGCTGAGAAAAAAATGGATCTTACAGGACATAATGCTGCAGGTTTTTTTGCATGGACCGACAGAAGGGATGCTGCATCTGCGTGCAGGCTCAGCATAGAAGGTGACTGGACGGGGCATGAAGCCTTTTTCATAAATGGTAAGGATACAGTTCTTGAGATTCCCACCAAGGATGCCACCAATGAACTATTCCCAGATGTTCCCTACGTGAAGGAAGTAGAAGAATACGGAACTTTGTTAGATATCGATAAAGCAAAAGAAATACTTGGATGGGAACCAAAGTATTCTTGGAGAGACGCCTCGGACTGGTAAAAAAAGGTGTTTTCTATTAATATTTTTTAACTAAAATGCGGCTATCGTATAATGGTTATTATGGAACCTTGCCAAGGTTCAGATACGGATTCGATTTCCGTTAGCCGCTCCAATAAACGCTTATCCCATACCATCGCATATAGAAACTACCAACCCTAAAAGCATTATCCAAAGTAACGCAGATACTGGGCTAGTAAATTTCAACTTGACGTCCAATTCTTAAGTCCATTAATTCTCGCCTTATTAATTATTTTTATAATATTATTTCTCTTTAGTAAAAATTCATCATCCTCTTCAAATTTATTCCTCATTTCATTTAGATTAGGAGAGTCATATGGATAGAAATAATCATAAATTTCAGTTTCATGCCAGTTTATTAAATGTACTGGGCATTCAATTCCATCTGGATCGTTCGAATAATGAAAAAATAAAAGATCATAAATATATTTATCCCAATGCCCTGGGTCATCAAGATAAATCTCAGACATCTTAAATAAAGAAAAATACTCAGCATCAGTACAACCAAACTCATCACTAATTTGAGAATTAATTCTATGGCCTGTAGTAGAAAATTTATTTGATTGATGTAAATATGATTTCATTTTTACATCTCCATATGACATGTTTAAATTAGCAGGTGTTTTAAATCCAAGAATCAAGTCTTCATAATTATTATAAACAATATATTTACCATTATTTTTTGACAAATAAAAACTCCTTAAAGAAAGAAAAATTGAAATTTATAACTGTTTGAAATGACTATCAAACTGTTATAATTATATCATATTAACAGCATATATGTCAAATTATTTGAAGTAAAATAAACTATTTATTAGAATCTTTCATCTAAAATATCAGCAATATTTTATAAGNTTAGTGCGGCTTCAAGAAAAGAGGTTAATCTATTTACTTTTTGGCTTTTTCAATTTTGTTCTTTTTTTTAAAATATCAATAATTAAACTAACAGATTTACGATTATCCATGACTTTCTTTTTCTTAGATTGTCTTTTTCTTTCTCTTCTTTCACCTTTAGTTTCCATATATAGAATTTATCACTAATACCATATTTTAAAAATTTACTAATTCAATTAGGATAATAATATGAATACTGAAAATATCTTCACTATAGACACATCTTCTATAAAATTCGGAAAAGGTTGTACTGATGAAGTTGGGTATGAAGCAAAAAGATTCAATATTCATAATGCTATGATTGTTACGGATAAAATAATTTCAGAACTTCCTTTTTTTGAAAAAGCACTTAAGTCACTAGAAAAAGAAAAAGTGAAGTTCTCAATATTCAGTAAAGTAAGCATTGAACCAACAGACACCTCATTTAAAGAAGCGTCTCAATTCGCAATTGATGGAAATTATGACGGAATTATAGCTATTGGTGGAGGTTCTTCTATGGATACAGCAAAAGGAGCAAATCTTTACTCAACTTATCCTGCAGACTTTCTAGATTACGTAAATGCCCCAATAGGAAAAGGAAAGAGAGTGCCTGGCCCTTTAAAGCCTTCTATATGTATTCCTACAACTGCAGGAACTGGATCAGAAACTACAGGGGGTGCAATATTTGACCTAGAAGAAATGCACGCAAAGACTGGNCTTTCAGATAGATTCTTAAGGCCAAGTGTTGGAATAATCGATCCAGAAAATATTAAAACTATGCCAAAAATGGTAGCTGCTTGTAGTGGGTTTGATGTCTTATGTCATGGGATAGAGTCATATACGGCTAAACCTTTCTCAAATAGAGAGAAACCAGATAATCCTAGTGAAAGACCTGCATATCAGGGGTCAAATCCTGTAAGCGATGTATGGTCTATGAGAACAATAGAAGTTGTATCCAAAAATATAGTAAAGTCAATAAATGACCCAGAGGACGTAGATGCTAGAGAAAGTATGATGCTTGCTGCTTCTGCTGCTGGAGTTGGATTTGGAAATGCAGGAGTGCATCTTCCTCATGGAATGTCATATGCGGTTTCAGGGAATGTAAAAGAATTTACTCCTGAAGGATATCCTCAACAAAAACCAATAGTTCCTCATGGACTTTCTGTAATACTAAATGCTCCTGCGGTATTTAGATTTACTTCACCTTCTAATCCAGAAAAACACATCATTGCTGCTTCTCTTCTAGGCGTAGATACCTCAAATATTGATGAGAAAGATGCTGGAAATGCGATTGCAGATAAATTAATTGAACTACTGAAAGATCTTGGCATGCCTAACGGATTAAGCGGACTTGGGTATACGGAGGAAGACGTAGAAAGTCTTGTTGAGGGAACCCTTCCTCAGCATAGAGTTACAAAACTTTCTCCAATAGAAGTTGGGGCAGAAGAACTAAGAATGTTATTTACCAACTCATTAAAACTCTGGTAATTTTTTGAAAATGAAAAAGTTAAAATCTGTAACATAAGTGGAATTAGAAATAACATTATTAATACTTTTTTCTGCAGTTATACACTCGATTTGGAATATTCAATTAAAAAAATCTAATGATCCAATTACATATATCATTGCTATCGCAATTCTAGGGTGGATCATATTTACCCCTTACGCCATATACAGATTTTTTAATTCAACAATTTCAATAGAAACTTTTCTTTTTACTTTTGCAAGTTTCTTAATTCATTTTTTATATTTTTTATTCCTTGGAAGGGCTTATTCAAAATTTGAACTTTCGGTTGTATATCCTATTGCCAGAGGTCTTTCGGTATTCCTGATTCCTGTGTATGGAATATTAATTTTAAACGAAAAAATGACTCTTCAAGCTATTATTGGATGCTCACTCATAATAATAGGAATTATTATGACTGGATCTATTTCAATTGGCGATATAACGAACAAAGATAAAAGAAAATTATTTTTAAAAAGCGGAGCCTTCTCAGCCCTAATAATAGGTATAATAATTTCTTTATACTCTTTGGTGGATAAGAAAGCCGCATCAGGCATTGACCCTTTTCTATTCGTCTGGCTTACAGATACATCTGCAGTGATTTTGGGTATCAGGTATCTGAAGAACCCAAATTTCATAAATCATTTCAAAAAGGATAATATCAGATTAATTATCCCTGGAGTTTTTCAATTTAGCTCATATGCAATTGTGATATATGCATATTCTTCTACCATGTTAAGTTATGCCGGAACCTTTAGAGAAGTGGGAACAGTATTTGGAGCAATATTTGCTAAGATTTTCTTAAAAGAAGAATTTGGAAGAAAGAAGACATTGGGAATTTTAATTATAGTATCAGGAGCGTTACTTATATCAATTTTTTAGCCTTTTAATCCACTTCCTTCAAGCATATAAACTGCTCCAGTAGCAAAAGTTACATACAATATATCTCTTTTATCTCCTCCAAAAGTACAATTAGTTGGAGAGTCATCTGGAGCTTCAAAAGTCTGTATAACTCTGCCTTCAGGATCAAAATGATAAATCATTGGACCTGGCCCAGATGTATTAAAGCCTGCAGTGGCAACTATGTTTCCTTCAGAATCAAGAGTCATTCCATCTACGCCTCGATGCGGGCCAAAATCATGCATTACTTCATATGNACCAAGGCTCAGATCGTCATTAATTTCATATGACCTGAGTTCTCTTCGTATGTCAGGGTTATCAAAATTGTGAGGACTATTTGCGACATAAAGTTTTCCTGAATCCTTCGATAGCAGAACCCCGTTTGGTCTGTCGGTATCAAATGTTGCTCTTTTTACTTTCCAAGACGACCCTTCTTTGGATGCCAAATAAACCGATTCATGATCAATTGATAAGGGCCTTCCTCCATAATTTGGGTCAGAAAACCAAATCTTTTTTCCGTCTGGGAATATTGCTAGGTCATTTGGCTCATTAAATTTTTTGCCTTCAAATTCAGTTGCTATGACTTCTGTTTCTTTTCCTGACTGATAACTGACGAGCCTTCTNCCTTCTCCCTCGCATGCATATAGTTTTCCATTCCGATCCAGCANCATTCCGTTACTACCTCCAGTATTTTCTCTCCATATACTGTTAGATTTGTCTTTAGGGTTATAAATCCATGTAATACTTTCTGAGCACTGAGAATACAATAATCCTTCGCTAGTCCATGTAGGGCCTTCCGTTAAATTACTTTGATCGGCTATCTTATTCCAATTTAAATCTTTCATGATGAATCTCCTTTTGGGTACAATAATGATCCTTTAAATCCAGAATTCTTGATTCTGTAAAGGTGTCCTTCAAGACTAGTTACATAAATATCTGCCAATTCTTTACCTCCAAATGTTATATTAGAAGGCCTCATGCAGGGAGTTCTAAANGTTTCAATTATTCTACCCTTAGGATTAAAAATATATATCATAGGTCCTGGTCCAGATATTTCCCATCCACAAGTAGCAAGTATGTTCCCTTCGGAATCAAGAGTCATTCCATCTATGCCTCTGTGAGGGCCAAAATCATGTAAAACTTCATATTTTCCAAGAGTTCCATCATTCAGAACAGGATAAGATCTCAACTGTCTCCTTTGGTTTCCACTAAAATCACTTTGAGCTACATATAATTCCTTATAGTCTTTAGAAAAAAGAATTCCGTTAGGAGAAGAACAATCAAATGTCATTCTCTCAGTTTTGTAATTTCCAAATCTTGTGCTTGAAGCCTTTATGACAGAAGAAAAGTGCAGGTCAGGCTTATTGTCGATAGAGGATATCTGATCAGAAAACCATATATTATCTTCTAAATCAATTGCCAAGTCATTGGGGGCATTAAGTCTCTTGCCGTAAAGTTTATCTGCAACTACAATTGTCTTCCCATTTTCATATCTTACAATTCTTCTNCCATTCTGCTCACACCCAAATAGTTCTCCTTTTGAATTATAATTAAGACCATTCACACCGAAAGTTNCCTGAACATCAATAGAAATATTATTAGTTGAAGGGTCCAACTTTAAGATCCTGTTTTCTCTGCCGTCGGTAAAAAGTATATTCTTGCCATCCCAAACAGGCCCCTCTGTAAGGTTTCCGTTCGCTCTTTTTAACTCTTCAAATTTCCACATATTTTTTTTAAATTATTATAAACTTCTTAACAAATATATAAGAAAAAGGAGGTCTTATGAAGGTTCTTGTCACAGGAGGTTCTGGCATAGTAGGTCATTATGTTATAGATGAATTATTAAGAAATGATCATGAAGTAGTAAATGCGGACAAAGTGAGATGGGGCGCACTTTCACACAGTGGCACAACAGCAACCGCCAAGGCGAATGTAGCCCTAGAAATGAGAAAATCATGGGGAGNATTACCAACTTTTTTTGAAGTTGATGTAACAAATTATGGCCAAGTAGTCTCAGCAATGGAAGGATGTGAAGGAGTGATTCATTTAGCTGCTTGTCCAAGCGCACAATACTATACAGAAGAATTCGTATTCTTCACTAATACAACTTCGATGTGGAATATATGTAGGGCTGCAGAACAATTAAACATAAAAAATATCCTTCTTGGGTCATCCTATAATTCAATCGGAGCAATGGGAACAGCGGCTAGATGGGATAAAAATGAGGTTAAGCCTCCAGAATATTTTCCCATAGATCAATATCAAGGTACAAGATCTGAAGATCCGTATTCTGTGGCAAAATGGATAGGGGAACAGGTTGGAGATGCGTTTGCAAGGAGGAATCCAGATATGTCTATTGGGAGTATGAGATTCAATGGAATGTGGGATGATGAGAAGTTTAAGGAGCTGAATAAAAATCCAATCTCAAATGTATGGGATAGATGCCAAGGATTCTGGACATACCTTCACATAAAGGATGCAGCAACGGCATGCAGAATGGCAGTTACAAAACCTATGTGGGAAGGTCATGAAAAATTCTTCCTTAATGCAAAAGACACAATGATAACAATTGAGACTATGGAAGCCATAAAAATTGTATACCCTAATGTAGAGCTAAGAGAAGAAATTGTGGGGCACGATGCGCCTCTTAAAATAGATCTTGCAAAAGAAAAGTTCGGCTGGGAGCCTAAATTTTCTTGGAGAGATTCTATATTTAACTAGACAACATCTTGGGACTGCTCCCCTAAGCCTTCAATACCCAACTTCATGGAATCCCCAGCCTTCAAGTAAGTTGGTGGATTCATCCCAGATCCTACACCTGGAGGAGTGCCTGTAGAAATTATATCTCCAGGCTGAAGAGACATAAATTGACTTAGATAACTAATTGTAAAAAATACCTTATGAATCATGGTGCTAGTATTACCTTCCTGAACTCTTTGGCCATTAAGTTCAAGCCAAAGATTCAAGTTTTGGGGATCTTCTACTTCATCTCTTGTAACTAAATATGGGCCAATTGGACCAAAAGTATCACAACTCTTTCCTTTTACCCATTGGCCTAATTTTTCTAATTGAAATTCTCTTTCGCTAAGATCATTTATAACGCAATATCCCGCAACATAATCTTCTGCTTCTGACTCAGAAATATATTTTGCTTCTTTTCCAATTACTACTCCNANCTCTACCTCCCAATCAGATTTAACAGAATTTTTAGGAATAATAACTTTGTCGTTGGGGCCACTTATTGCACTGGTAGCCTTCATAAAAAGGATTGGTTCAGCAGGAGGATCCATGCCAACCTCCTTAGCATGATCTGAATAATTAAGACCTATACATAAAAATTTTCCTACACCTGCCACACATGGAGCATAATCCAAACCCCCTTCCACCAAAGGCAATGAACTTATATCCAAATTCTGTATCTTAGAAAGTTCCGCATCAGTGATAGAATCTCCATTCCAATCTTGCACAATTCCTGAAGCGTCTCTTGCGGCACCAGAATCATCCAATATTCCGGGCTTAACTTTTCCATTTTCTCTAAACCTTAATAGTTTCATTTTTTCCTCTTATATTGTTTTTATGTTTACATTAGAATACATTTTAAAATTAAAAAATCCAAACCATAAATAGTATTCAATATGTCAAATATAAAAATAATAATGTCTAAAAAACCCATAGATTTTCCTAATGAATCAAACTTCAAAATAGTAAATGAAGATTCTAGTGATTTAATGTCAGGTGAAGTTAGACTTCAAACATTATGGTTATCACTAGATCCCTATATGAGAGGTGCTATGGGCAGGATTGAAGAAGGGGACATAATGGTTGGAGAACTTATTGGCCAAGTAATAGAGTCCAAGTCTAAAATAATTTCTGAAGGAAATGTTGTTTTAAGCAAAGCTGGGTGGCAAACAAGTCCTATTGCAAATGAAAAAGATGTAAAAATTGTTGACCCTAGAATAGAGCCGTTGAGTCTGGCTCTTGGAGCAATTGGAATGCCAGGGCTTACTGCATATTTTGGGCTCACAAAAATAGGAAATCCTCAATCAGGAGAAACGGTAGTTGTGTCTGCAGGAAGTGGGGCTGTAGGTTCTGTAGTTGGCCAAATTGCAAAAAAATTAGGATGCAAGGTAGTTGGGATTGCTGGCTCAGACATGAAAGTAGATTATATGACTAATGAATTAGGATTTGATCATGGAATAAATTATAAAAATTCGGACTGGATTAAAAATCTAAATGAAGGCACTAAAGATGGAGTNGATGTATATTTTGACAATGTAGGCGGAATAATCAGCGATAAAGTAATTGACAGAATTAATGAAAAAGCGAGAGTGCTTGTTTGCGGTCAAATTTCTCAGTACAACAATTCTGAAATTGAATTAGGTCCAAGAAATTTAAAACAATTTCTATTTAAGAGAGCAAAACTAGAAGGCTTTATGGTTTACACTTATGAAGATCAATACAAAGAAGGGCTAGACTTCCTTTTAAATATGCTCAACAAAGACAAATTAAAATTTAGAGAAACAATATTTGAGGGAATAGAAAGCGCCCCATCTGCCTTTTCGAAGCTATTTACTGGAGAAAATTTCGGAAAGTTAATTATCAAAGTTAATTAGTAGAGTCAGTCTATAGGTTCTGAAAAACTAACTGTAATTCCAGAAAATTACAATCACCTTCTTAACATTTTTCATTCTAATCTGTCAGCCAAATCTTGGCAGTTATTAAGCAAATCTTGGCACAAAATTACTGCATTCCCAGCTATTACGTATGACTGATAAGATACTCGATTATTAGTTGAGGTAATTATTCCCCCTTTAGAATTTGCATTTACTGCTCTACCTACTGCGGTTTCTGCGCTGTCTGCCCCAGAAGATATGGCTTTTGAATGATCTTCATAAAATCTAATTTCTATATCCTTTCTATTATAAAAACCGTACCAAATTTCTTTGGCGTCAGGGGTTAGAGGCTTCCCTTCCTTACTTACAGCATCTGTTATAAATGATTTTGATTTTTTCCANCCTGCAATTACAAAATTATCAACATTATAAGATCCGTCTTCTTTAGTAATTGAATAGTAAGAAAATTCCTCAGTAGATATAATTTTTTCATCTTCAGAAACATTGCCTGAACTACAACCGAAAAATATCAATGAAAAAATAATGAAAAAATATAACTTATTAGGCACAATCTACATGCTGATTAAAATTAAAATCTGACATTCCGTCTTGATTTATTTCACTCATTCTTATCCTTGTTTCTTCCCATAAAGTTTTCCATTTTATTGGATCCCTAAACTCGGAAGATGCTTTTTCTCTACTTCTTGCAACAAATCCAGGGAAAATTTTTCTACCTGTGTCCTGTCCAGTAGGGTTATATCTCAAATCAAAACTCCATCTTATATTATCGCTTACGTTCGATAATGATCCATGAACAGTTTTTTTATTTAATATAACTATATCTCCCCTATTTAGGGGAACTGGAACTGCCCCCTCCTCATCAAACAAATGTTCTGGGATTTGGGTAAGTCCTAAATTTTTATAATTTGCACAATGCCTTAAAACTTCTCCTTTGTGGCTACCAGGAACAACTTTTAGAGGTCCTGCCTCTACAGGTGCATCAAAAATAGGGAACCAAACCGTTAGCATTTGTGTTTGCTGGGCGCTTTCATTAACAACCCCAGCATCTTGATGATATGCAGTAGCACCTATTATAGGTTGCCCTAAATCATTCTTGGGCAGCAACTTTTCTGGTGGCTTTATTCTTACATGCTGAACAGGATTAGAATATATTTCTGGGCCTATGATTGATTCCACCACATCTAGAATTTCTTCACAAACAAGAGCTTTAAAAACAGCTTCTCCAAACCACATAGGAGTATCTTTCTTTACACCCTGAAAGGGCAAGGAGAAATCAAAATACTGTGCATGCACCTCTCCCGTTTCTTGCATTACCTTAGTAACCCTATCTCCAAAATTAAGTTCCTCATATTTGGAAGATAACTTATTTTCTTTTACTAGATCTGAGCACAAATCGTCCAACACAGAATGATATTCATTAATAATCGGATCTAATATTTTTTCAGGATTGAAGACACCTTTAAGAGGCAGAAATCCAAATTCTTCAAAATAATCATGTTGTTCTCTGGTTAATTTAGACATATTCTTAATCTCCTGAACTTAATAAAATGATAATTAAATCAAACTAAAAACTCAAATTATGAATTACCTATTTATGTAGTATTATAAAATTATGAGCAATAACTATAAAAATAATTTTGCTGAGTCTGCCAATAACCATATGTATATTGGAATGATTAATGAGTCCAGCTTAGAAAAAGAAGGTGGCCCATTAATCGTAAAAAAGGCCGAAGGAATCTATCTCACTTCCTATGACGATGAAAAATATTTTGATGGAATAAGTGGGATGTATTTTAGGAATGTTGGTCATGGGAGAGAAGAAATAGCTAAAGCAATATATGAGCAATTGTCTGACGTAAGTATGAATGTTTATGCTGCTACCACTCCGGTAGCAGTTAAATTAGCAAAAAAAATTGCTGATATTACTCCTGGAAATCTTAACAAAACATTCTTTTGCCAAGGAGGATCTGAAGCTAATGAGTCCAGTTTAAAAATGGCTCAGGCTTATCATGTAAGAAATGGGGAAAGAGGTAGATATAAAATAATTTCTAGAAACGGTTCTTATCATGGCTCCACATATCAAACTATGTGGTTAGGTGGGCATCCAGGCTTTCCAAGAACTGATTACCATCCTGCTCCAACAAACCTAATACATGTGGATCAGCCAAATTACTACAGAAGGTCAATTCAGAATCAAAACTCAGAAGAATTTGCCGAATATCTAGTTAAAGACATAGAAGAAAAAATCCTATTCCATGGCCCAGACTCAATTTCATGTTTTTTGGGAGAACCTGTTTCCCAACCACTTGGAGGAGTTGTGCCTCCAAAGAATTATTGGCCTATGGTAAGGGAGGTATGTGACAAATATGGAATATTATTAATCTTTGATGAAGTTATTACAGGATTTGGGAGATTAGGAGAATGGTTTGGTTCTAATATAGTCGATACTACTCCTGATATTATGAGTTTTGCTAAAGGGGTTACAAGTGGATACTTTCCACTAGGTGGATCGATATCTACTAAAAAAATATCAGATTCTTTTCTTGGAGAACCCAAAAAATCATGGTCACATATGTATACCTATTCAGCACACCCTGGAGGAGCAGCTGCAGGATTAAAAAATCTTGAAATAGTTGAAAGGGAGAATCTGGTTGAAAATGCTAAGAAGAGAGGTAAGCAATTATTTGAAAATCTCTCAGAAATAAAAAATAAATATAGGATTATTGGAGATAATAGAGGGGTAGGCCTTCTCCAAGGCTTAGAAATAGTGAAAAATGAGGAAACAAAAGAACATTTTGATTCCTCCCTTAATATAAATCAAATCCTTACCGAAAAACTAAAAAAAAGAGGAATTTGGATTAGAGTTCCTGCATTTATTCTACCAATTGCACCTGCCCTCACTGTTACAAAAGACCAAATAGATCAAATCTCTACTGCGGTAGATGAGTCAATTGGTGAGTTAGAAAAAGAGATTTCTTAGCGTAAAAAGGAATAACTTTCTCTTAAGTACTTAAAAGCTGATAAAACTCCTATAATTGCTCCAATTAATAAAATAACTAAAGAGAATTCATGAAAATATTTCCATATAACTAAAGTAGAATCTTCAACAAGTGGGGCTCCGATTACTAAACTTATTCCGGCCATTTGAATTATCGTTTTTACCTTTCCTAAAGCAGATACTTCAACTAATTTAGCTTTTTCTGAGGTAGCCATCCATTCTCTTAATGACATTATTAGTATCTCTCTAGATATAATCACCATGGAGATAATAAATAAAACATAAGAATCTCTATTAAATACCAAAGATATCAATACTAGAAAAACCAAAAATTTATCAGCAATAGGGTCTATAAATGCTCCAAATTTAGAAGGATTTTCCTGTCTTCTTGCAATAGCGCCATCTAGCGCATCACTTAGTGATCCAATAACAAATAAAATAACTGAAAGTAACACAAAAAAATTAGATTCATAGCATAATAGCCAAGCAACTATTCCAGCCAATATAAATCTAGTAAATGTAATTATTGTTGGAAGATTTTTTATATTCATTAAGTAAATACCTATTCAAAATTGACAGGAAGTCCTTTTAAATGTCCTTTTTTATGCATTATTTTCCACTCATCCATAAATATTTTATTCCACTTATCCGTATAAGTATTCTTCAACATTTCCTGAAAAACTGGCCAAAAAACTATTATTCCATCGGCTCCATCTTTCAGTGCAGAATGTGCCACATCAACTGACCTAACAAGTGCAGCAGTAATTTTTGGTCTTTCCGGCCAGTTTCTAAATGTATCCACACAATCTTTAACTAACTTAGATGTGCTTACCCCTATTTCCTTCATAGGTTCACAAAATGGAAGTATATGATCTGCTCCTGCTTGAGCGACAGATACTGCCTGATTTAATGAAAATACAGTTGTACAGAATGTTTCTATTCCTTCTTTTTTAAGAAATGAAAAAGCATCTAATGCAATTTCACTGCAGGGAATTTTTAAAATTATTTGATCTGACATTTTTGTGAATACTTCACCAACATCAAGAAGTTCTTGGGTTGAATTTCCGTCTATTTCTATTGCAATTTTTTTGTCAGTTATCTCAAGATATTTCTTTGTAAGATTGATTAAGGATCCATATTTTTCAGTCAATTCTCTTTGAACAACTGTATTTGTAACAATTCCTTTTACGCCAGAGTCCATCCAAGCAACAAGATCTTCGGGGTCTCCGGCTAACCATATATCAGGGCTTCTTCCTTCATTCATATAATCTCCTATTTATTTGGTTCATCCCAGCCAGACCTTCCCCCACATCTTAGACATCTCCTGACTGAAAAAATTTCTTCAATATCTCCTTCTTCTGCAACATAATCCAAAATTACCCTTAAAGCTTTTGATCTATCTGCAAGTTTATATTTATTTGCTAGATATTCGAGCATATTAGTCATATCTGATTGTATGCTAAATACTTCTTCTTTTTTTATGCCAGCCATAGAATTTATCTCACATAATCTTGTTCTAGTTTAAAGGTTAACTTTTAATTATTTATTAATCTACCCTGTATTTATTAACCGCATCCTCATTAATCTCAATTCCAAGCCCGCTCCTAGTTGGTAATTGGATCAGGCCGTCTGTAAAATCAAACCCCTCTATGGCTAATTCTCGCCTAAGTGTTTCGTGGCATAATTGTGGAGGTAAATATTCAATAAATCTACATGAAGGAGTATTGAAAGCGAAATGGGCTGTTGCACTAATTGAAATAGAAGTTTTCCAACAGTGAGGCACAATTATCCTGTCATTACTATCAACAATATCTGAAACCTTTTTAGCTTCCGTTAGCCCCCCTACTCTTCCTATATCAGGCTGAGCAACATCCACATTGCCTCTTTCAATTAGATCTTTAAATTCATGAACAGTACTAAGCCATTCGCCAGCAGCAATTTTCATAGGAGCTTCGTCATGCATTCTTGCATAATCATCAAGATTATCTGTCCAAACTGGGGTTTCTAAAAAATAAATATTAAATTCAGCCCAATCTTTCACTGTTCTAAGAGCTTGTTCGGCAGTTTCCCACTTATACTGAACATCTACCATAAGTTCAATATCAGGGCCCAAGGCTTTCCTCACAGACTCAATAACTTTAGTATGCTTATCATCATCTTCATTCATTCCATTATGAGAATATGGCCCATTCATAGTAACTTCAGATTTTACTGCTTTGAATCCTAAATTTTTTGCTTTTTCTGCCCATTCAACTAATGAATCCCTATACTCCTCAAAACTAGCACCTAAAGGTTGAAGTGAAGCATAAGGAGTTATAGTTTTATGAACATTGCCCCCTAATAATTCAAAAATAGGCTTACTTTCAAATTTTCCTTTAATGTCCCACAAAGCCATATCAATTGCACCAATTGCATTTACTCCTGCCCCTCTCCTTCCGGTCATTGCTGTTCCAACATAAAGAGATTTCCAGCAGTCATCTATATTTAATGGATCTTTTCCAATTAAAATATCTTTCATAGATTGATCCATTGTGTGTGTTCCAGGTGATTGAATTAAAGCCTTTATAACCCAAGGATTTGTGTCTGTTTCTCCATAGCCAGTGATACCTTCATCTGTTTCAACAATCACCAAAACTGTATCTTGAGCAGATGATGTAAGAGAAACGTCAGCATTATCTGCAACTAATACATATGTCTTTATATCTGTAATTTTCATATGTAAAATATATTATTAATGAGGACAAAATGAAAATTTTAATACCACCAAGTGAAGGAAAGTCAGAAGAAAATACTACTTCTATAAAGTTTGAGGATACTAATTATAAATTTACTGAAGAAGTAAGAGGTATCTTAAATAATTTATCAGATTATGNCACCTCAAATTTACAAAAAATATATGGTACATCAATTGAAAAATCAAAAGATTTACATATTAAAAATTTAAGAATTTTCGAATCAGAATGCTCTCCTGCCATGAATAGATATACTGGAGTTGTATACAATAATCTAAACCCATTAAATTTAGATAAAAATTCTAAAGAATTTTTAAACGAAAATTTCTTAATTGCCAGTGCTCTGCTTGGTTTAGTTTCTCCAAATGAATTAATACCTTTTTATAAATTAAAGATGAATGTTTTTAAACTTTTTGATTATTGGAAACCTATATTTACCAACTTTTTAAAAAATGAAGATTTGATTGTAGACTTGCTTCCCGAAATTCATAGAAAATCATACAAATCAGAAAATGTTTTAAA
Organism: Chloroflexota bacterium; assembly: GCA_002721675.1. Lineage (GTDB taxonomy): Bacteria > Chloroflexota > Dehalococcoidia > Lucifugimonadales > Lucifugimonadaceae. Next base: position 52,150 of record PBLC01000004.1, read on the forward strand.
AATAAATTTTTTATTCATAAAAAGTGGGGAAAAAATTTCTTCTGGACATAATGGCAAAGCAATAAAAGGTCAATATCTTAGGTATGTAGTGGAAAATCAAATTTCAACTGAAAAAGGGTTAAAAAGTTTCAGCCAAGATGGTTTTGAGTGGAGCAAAAAAGACCAAGGATATATAAAAGAAGTTTAACTTTCCCCTTATTGCCAAATTCATTGATAAAATGTCTATATGATTAGAAATTTATTTTTTATATTTTTAACTATACTTTTAATGATAATTGGATGTTCTCAAAATAATTTTACCAACAGCACCTTTACTTCCTCAGTAAATGGTCAAGAAATTTATTTCACAGAGTATGGTAATAACAATAATCCAGAAATATTATTTATTCACGGATTAATGGGCAGTTCAACATCTTTCACGGATGTTGTAAAGAATATCTCAACTGAATTTAATGTCACTTTAATAGACTTGCCAGGGCATGGCAATTCAAGTCTTGATATTGATTTTAGAATAGACAACTTAACGGAATTACTAGAAGAATTTATAAATAAAAAGTACTCAAAACCAGTAACTTTAGTTGGATATTCATTAGGTGGAACTATTGCAACTGCTATTTCAGAAAAATCCAATAATAAAGTAAGTTCATATGTATTAATAGATCCATGGTTTAGCAATAATACAAGCACAGATTCCTTGACATTTAAGTTCCTATCTATAATTGAAAAAAATGCAAAAAATTCTTGGACATCAAATAATGATTCGATCGATTATGTTAAGAAAATGAACCCTGATCTGTCCGAAGACCAAATTAATATTATTTCAAATAATAGATTTAATTATGACATAAAAATTTGGGATTCAGCAGTACAAAAAGGCACTCTCATAAGAAATTTAAATATTCCATCAGGGTCGCAATTGCTTTTAATAAAACCTGATATAAGTTTAATTAAAGAANCGCAAATCAAAAAATTATCCAAAAACTTCTTAAACTTAAAAGTACAAGTAATGCCAGATACAACGCACATGATTATATTTGAAGAGCCAGAGTATATTAGCAATCTCATAAAGGATTTTGCAAAATAAAATATTGTATTCAGCGTTTTAATAACAACTCTTTTAGTTTCCTGTAAAGGTAATAATCAAAATCTAATTTCTTAATGAGTTAAATATGTAGAGTGCTTTTTTTCGAGAGTCATTGTGCGATACGATTGGCTTAGGATACTGATAAATTCCATTATCAATTGACGGATCATGAATAAACTTTGTTTCTACATCTCTTAGCTCAGGCACCCATTTCCTAATATATGTTCCGTTTGGATCAAATTTTTCTCCTTGAGTAATTGGATTAAAAATTCTGAAATAAGGAGCAGCATCTACGCCTGAACCAGCAGTCCATTGCCATCCACCAATGTTAGANGCGGTCTCGGCATCTACTAAATTTTCCATAAACCATTTTTCTCCTTCTTTCCAATTTATAAAAAGGTCCTTTGTTAAGAAAGAAGCAACAATCATTCTTCCTCTATTATGCATCCAGCCAATATCTAATAACTGCCTCATACATGCATCTACACAACTAAAACCAGTTAAACCTTGTTTCCATCTATTTAAATAATCTTCATTTTCTTCCCAAGGATAAGAGGATAATTTGTTATTAAATGAAGAATGAATTATTTCTGGAAAATGAAACATAATATAGGCATTAAATTCACGCCATAACAACTCATTTATCCAAGATTTAACACCCGGGTTATCAAGACCAAGGTTTATAGCCAAAATATAAGATCCTTTAATGTCAACTATGCCTGAATTAAAGTAAGCAGAAAGCATTGAAGTTCCATCTAAATCCATTCTGTTGCGAAACTTGTTGTAATTCAAAAGATTATTTCCTATATAATTAGATAGTCTTTTATTTCCAAATAATTTATTGGCTTTAAATGGCGTATTGTTTAGTGGTGGGGAAAAATCATTCATTTCACCACTTACTAAAAAGTTTGACTTAGTTGGCGCGTTTTCATATTGAATATCGAATTCATTTCTGAACCAAGCTCTTGAAAAACTTGAGAATGTTAGATATGGNGTTCCATCATCTTTCAATGTTTTGTTTAAATCCGATAAATAAGCCGTATTTAAAAGTTTAACTTCAAATTTTTTAGTAATATTTTTAACAAATTCTCTATGTGCTGGATCTACGTCAAATTGAGTGTAGATAGAATGGACATTATATTTTGATTTTAAATAGTCTAATATTACTTCAGAGTCACCTGATTTTATTAAAATTTCAGCATTAAAATGATTTAACTCTTCTGATAAATTGTTTAATGCTTCATGGTAAAAGGATGCAATCCTTGAATTAGAAGAAGATCTTCTAAGTTTTTCGTCCCAAATAAAAACTGGCAAAACTAAATCGCAATCATTTAATGCTCTCAAAAGAATATTGTTTTCAATTCTGAGATCTTTATTTATTAACCAGATTCCAATTTTACTCATTTTCTATCTTTGTTGACTATAGTAAATATTAGTGATAAGTTTATCTTAAATTAATTTTATTAGAAAGGCAATTTTTATGATTATAGTAAACAGTTGCCCTAAATGCAAGGGTACATTAATTGTAAATCAAACTATTGAAAATGAAGAGGAAATTAGATGTGTAACCTGTGGTTTATCAACACCTACTACAGATAATTTTCACAAATTGACTGGTAGAGAAATAATGTTAATGCTTACTGAAAAATCTAACTTAATTAAAGATAAAATTGAAGCAACAAGCGTTACTACTAATTAATTTATTATTTGCGAAGGAAAACAATGCAAACTTTTATGCCATATGCTGATATAGAAAAATCTCTTAAATGCTTAGATTACAAGAGACTAGGAAAACAACGTGTAGAAGCAATGCAAACGTACAATCAAGTTACAAAGGGTAAAGGTGGCTATAGGTATCATCCTGTTAACAGATTATGGAAGAATTATCCTGATGCTTTAGCTTTATATCACAACTTGTGCATAAATGAGTGGTGTTTAAGAGGCTACAAAAATACTATGGAATTATTACCACTTCCTAGAAAAGTTGAATTACCCAATTGGTTCGGTAATCGGGAGTTGCACTCATCACATAGGTCTAATTTGTTACGTAAAGATGAAAATTTTTATGGTAAGTATGGATGGACAGAGCCAACTAATTTAGCCTACGTTTGGTTGTGAATAATAGAATGGCTTTAGTTCATTAATTCATTTATAGATATATTTAATGCGTCTGAAATTTTATGTAAGGCGCTGATGCTTAAATTCCTTTTTCCATTTTCTACTGAACTTAGAAAAGCCCTGTCCATGGATGACAAATTAGCTAACTGTGTTTGACTAAGTCCTAGATTTGTCCTCACATCTTTAATCTTAATGCCGATATCTTCTAATGTTTGATCGAGATTTATTTTCATATTTGTATGATGAAATCCAATTAAAAATTTGGAGCATTTACTTGATTCAAAAAATTCAGGCGTACAACAAACAAAGTCTGGAGAAGATTCAATTTTATAAATTCCATTTTTAATTTGAAAATTTAACTGTTCAGATTCATCTTTCTTTTCATAGTCTATTGTTCTATCAATAACTGATCTGTTAATAGCAGGTCCTCCCCATATGATCTTTGGAACTTTTTCTTCTGATTGCAAGGACTGAGTTATTTCATCACATTCCTTCAAAGATGAGTCCATAGTAACTGAAATGGCTACCAAATCAGGTAATCTTTCTTGAATGAATTTTTTTAGATCAAACAATGGAACTTGATTAGTAATAAAATCTACATTCCATCCATCCATTAATAAAAAGTCTGCGAACATCCTGGCTCCAGTTGAATGGGAATCTGATTTTGGAGTGGTAACTATAACTAATGGAGAATTATCTTTAGGAATATAACTTTGTCTTAGCCTTGCCATTAACTCTAAGGTAATGCTAGAGGCTCTATTTTCATGAGAAATAGATATTTTTCCATCATGCCATAACTCTCCAATTTCTCTCAAAGATTCAGTGAAAATCTTTTTATATAATAATTTTTCATCCCATCCTTCAGCCAAAATATAAGAAACACACGCAAATGCATCTTGTAAATTTCCTTCAAGAAGAGCTGAAGTATACCTATCTTTAATATTAATTATTGATCTATTTGTTTTCAAAGTGTGGAATAAATTAATCTATAAACATGTTACATTGTTGATTATACTACACAAATTGCTGATTAGATTAATCTAAAATATTCCCGCCATTCACATTCAATGCTTGTCCTGTGATTTGACTAGCATCTTCAGAAGCAAGAAAAGCTATTGCATTTCCAATATCTCTAGGCTCTTGAGGTCTACCTAAAGGGAAATTAGATTTTATCTGAGCAAGGAAAATATCATATGGATCCATATCANCAAAATCTGGATTTAGTGCTTTATGATTCTCGGCAATTTTTTGCCAAAATGAAGTCCATAACCTCCCAGGGCATACTGTATTAACATTTATATTAAATCTACCTAATTCAATTGCAAGTGCATGAGTAAATTGAATTGCTGCTGCTTTAGAAACTAAGTAAGGATTTAAAACATTGCCTCTCCCCTTATCTCCTACTCCTCTTGGCTTACGACCTCCCTGAGAGGAAACAATCACTATTTTGCCACTCTCTCTCTCTATCATATGTCCTTTGACAGAATCAGTAGTATTTACTAACCCCTTAACATTAACCTTATATGTAATGTCCCAATCTTGATCATTATAATCTTTACGATCAGAGAAACCTGAAGAACCTATTGCACCTGCATTAGGAATACATACATCAATCTTTCCAAATTCATTTATTGTTCTTTTNACGAACTCATCAATATCTTTTTTTATAGTTACATCAACTTTGCCGGTTATGATTTCTATGCCTTTTGAAGAAAATTCAATTTCTAATTTTTTTAACTCTTCACCATCAAGGTCTGACACAGCAAGTTTAGCGCTTCTCTCGGAAAATACTTCGGCCGTGCCTTTGCCTATTCCTCTTGCTCCACCAGTTATAAATACAACTTTGTCTCTAAATTGATCTTTCATTATTTCTCCAAACTAACTAAAAAATTTATTCAATGCCTTTTTTCTGTAGTTAAATATATTCAATAAATCTCTTTTAACAAATAAATTATTTATAAGTGCCCCGCCAGGAACAATATACTCAACTTTATCAGTAATCTTAGTCTTGTCACCTAAGCTTGAGAACAAATGAACATGGTGCCATTTAATAAAAGGACCTCTTAACTGAATATCCACAAATTTATTGGGAGGGCTCCATTCCTTTATAAGACTTCTCCATCTGACAGGAATTCCATGAATTTTTAATCTATATTGGAAAATAGTGGATTCACTAATAAATGAAGGAGATTGAGACAAAATATTAAAATCTAGAAAAGGGGGAGTAATCAAATTTAAATTCTTTGCTTCAGAATAAAAATTGAAAACTTCATTTATAGAACATGGGATGTATTGCTCAGCAAATAATTTAAATCTCCATAACCCTATTCTTTTTATAGATATGTCGTTATTTATAGAATCCATTAAATAAAATTTATTTCCTAAAAATATCAAAAGATTGTGATGTTTGCTATTGATTCAATGAATGGCATTATTTATACTCCGAATTATGCACAAAACACCTAGAGTTATTTCGAAATATTGATTGCTATTGGAGAATCATTAGCTCTATTATCTGCATTTCTTTGGGGGAATTCAGGGGTTTTACTGAAATCTCTTCATGTTAATAGAAGAATATCTTTTATATTTTTGGAAAGTATAATTTCTGGAATTGTAATATTAATATTGATTTCAGTTCTTAATCAATGGAAAGAATTCACTGAATTCACTTACATTTCTGTCTTTTTCGCAATACTAGCTGCCTCAATTAACCTCGCTGGCTCAGTTTTTTATATTTATACAATTAAACATGTAAAAGTTGGAATGGGGTTCGTCATTATAAACAGCCTTTTTCCATTATTTTCAATTATTGGTAGTATCTTTTTTCTTGGAGATAAATTATCTCTACCAATTTACATAGGGGCTATTTTTATCCTTATAGGAATATCAATAATTGCAATCAAACGAGATTCCAGTTTTAGTTTCTTAGAGCAAGGTTCTCGTATGAAAGTAGCAATAATTTTTTGCACTTTAACCCCTCTTTCATGGGCAATTGGGGCATTAATCATGGATAGGCTATTAGATTATCATTCAGTTCTCCCTTTAGTATTCATAAGGGCAATAAATACTTTTGTCATATGTGTTGGGTTATCCATTATTATCAAAAAAGTTTCTTTTAAAGTTCAAAGGAGTGAAAAAAAATTAATTTTTGCATCATTCCTGACTACAGGAGCAATGCTAGGATGGTTTACAAGTCTTAGTTTATCAGAAGCTGCTCTTACAGTTATATTAGGTAGTAGCGCCCCTATTTTTGCTCTATTTGGAGGATGGTTATTTCTAAAAGAGAAGATCAATTTAGCAAGTTTCTTTGGAATTGCTTCTTGCCTTATTGGAGTTATAATAGTTATCTTATAATTAGACTAAATTATCAATCCATTTGCTCATTAATATTCTTAAAATGGATAATGTTAATGCGGCCAAAAAAACGAAACTTGCGTTGCCAAATGTTACACCTCCAAGAGTTAAACCTAACAAACATCCTGCAGCAGGAGCATGTTCACAATTTAGTATNCCCATAAATATAATTAGCAACCCTAAACTTATTGATGAATAGAGGTACAAAAATACTAATGAAACTTCTTGTGTGTCAGGGAAAATTAACCCAAATATAAATGATGCCAAGGCTGAGATTAGAATTGCTATCGAATGCCCTCCCATAACTCTGCGTGTTTCAGAAGCATACGAATGAGGTGCAAAGAATATAAGTGCAGCAGTCCCTGCAATTCCAGCNATTATTGCCCCATCTGTAATACTGCCTTCAAATAATAAAATAAAGAATAAAGCAACAGACGCAAAAAAAGATTGCATTAAATATTTTTTTCTCTTGGATTTGAATCCAGGATCAATCAAGTGGAATTCTCTATCAAATTTTAATCTAATTTTCATTTTATCCATTTATTTCGTAATGTAGCCTGATTAAATCTATAATAAACATTATGAAAAAGTTAATTATCTTACCAGTAACAATTATAATATTTATGATAATAATATATATTGGACTGTCTTTATATATTACTGACCTAGCCTACGACGCTAAAAGAAATTTTCCTGAAGAAAATCCATCTGACTACTCATTAATTTATGAAGATGTGTCTTTCAAATCATATAGCAAAGATGATATAGAGTTAAAAGGGTGGTGGATACCTCATGGAAGCAATGAAAAAGGTGAAGCAATAATTTGGATCCATGGGCTGGATGCCGAAAGAAGTGGAGGAGAAGGAAAGTTGGAGATGATGAAGGAAATTAATGAAATGGGCTATTCATTGCTTACTTTTGATCTAAGAGGGCATGGAGAATCTGGCATAGCACCACTTGGATTAGGTGTTCGAGAAAAAGAAGACATATATGGTGCAATGAAATTTCTATATGATGAAAAAAATATTAGTAAGGTTGGTTTATGGGGGATAAGTTACGGTGCTGTAGTTGCAATTGATGCTGGAATTAACGAACCTAACCTTGGCCCAAATATTGTGGGAATAATGGCTGACACTCCATACTTCAGTGTACTTGAACTATTAACTAAAGAGGTTTCAGATAGGACTCCGATACCAAAGTTTGTTGCAGAACTATTAAAATTTGGAATTATACAAAGCGGGAAAATGCTTCACGGGATGGATATAAACGACGTGCCTGAATCTATGGCCAATAATGATAAAATTGATTTTCCAATTTTAATTACTTCTTGCAAAACTGATGAAAGGGTGCCAGAGAGTCATCCAAGCAGAGTATACTCTTTCTCTAGAGGATCTTCTGAATATCACATTTTTGATAAATGCGAAGATCATGGTGAAGCTTATGAGACAAATAAGAGTAGGTATATGGATTTATTCAAAAAATATTTTTCCAGCAGATTTTAATAAGTATCTAGAAATTTATCGTATAATTTAATTATGGAAAAAGAACAGAAATGTGTGCTATGCGATCTGCCACAGAAAGATCACAAAACAAATATGCATATATTTGGGGTGCAAATCGGATGTCCTTGGGATGGAATTAAGTCTAAAAAATCAAAGAGGAAGAAGAAGATTTCAAAAAAATAATTCCATTGGAACTAAGTTAAAAATATTTTCTCTATCTTGCTCCGTAAAAATTTTCAATTTTTTTACACCTTCAAGTGCACTCCTATACCCTTCCCTATTAGAAACTGGAGGGAAGTCACTTCCCCACATCATATGATTAGATCCAAATGAATCGAGAGTCATTTTAATTAAATTATTACTGTCGAAATCAAATGGCATATCATTACTTAATGGATAAGGCCTATTATTTAATTCTCCTAGTCCAGGTATTTTGATAAAAAGATTTTCAAATCTAGATAAATCAAGTACTGAACTATACTTTAGTAGACCTTCACAATTAACATCTGAATTTTCAGATGTAGAATATTCACCTACTCCGGCGAGATGCTCAATTATAAAATTTGTACTTCGTGCATTTTCCACTAGTTTTTTAAACCCTAAAGAAGAAAATTGATCCAATGTCCCGGCTACACTTGCAACTAAATTTAAATCTCCAAGAAATTTACAAAATTCTATCCCTGAACTTAAAAATAAATCTTCATAATCCAAATATATTCTTATTCCAGAAGCACCATTTTTTTTGACTTCTTCTGCTTGGCGCATCTTTTTGTTGTTCCACTTTATAATAGGAACTACACTTAATTTATTGGGATATTTTTTTAAGCAATCAAATATATATTCATTGCCAGAACCGTAATGTTGTATAAGAACAGCTCTCTGAACATTGTTTAGCTCCAATTGTGCTAATAACATTTCCAAAGGCTCAAACCAATTTATACCTGCATGACAATGTGTGTCTACAATCATTTACCTAGTCCCTAAACAAGAATGTAATATATATTATATAAATGAAAAAAATCTATTTCACTTTAATAATAACTTTATTTTGTCTATCTTGTCAGGAACAGACTGAATTTCAAAAATTATTCAATGAAGAACTTTATGCTAAATCATTTTTTTCTTCTCTAGATTTAAAAACTGTCTCTTCAAATTCATTTAAGAATGATGAGTTAACAAGATTTACTCTTATTAGTCACTTGCCTAGTAATAACGAAGAATTAACAAAAATTCGTATAAATAATGGGATGNAAATCGACAGATTAACTTTATCAGGCAAAGAAATTGAATCTATGAAAGGAAATTTTAATTCATTTGTTTCATCGGGAAAATTCGAATGCTATTTTTTCATGGATACTGAATATCCTGAAATAGATACTTCTGAAACTCACAATATGTGCGATCAAATGTCTTCTAGTTTAGACCTATTTTTAGGAGACAACCAAATGAAATTATTTGGAGTGCACACAATTATTGATGGGGAACAATTTACTGAACACAATGGAGAAACAAGAAGATATACAAAATATTTCAGCATTCATATGTTAGATAAAAAACCAGATGAATCATTAGTCTCTAGTCTAACTAAAACTTTTTTCCAAGAAGAAACTTTGAACGATATAAGAGTAGTAGGAAATAATATTTTGCAATGCAATCTCAAAGTCACCTCTGTATCTGACCCAGACTCTAGCGGATGTGATGAAATAGAAAAATTATTATTAACTGCGACAAAATGATCACATTAATTCTTTAGCCATTTCGATATTTCTGTAATGGATTTAGGAATTTCTGCAAATTCTTTCATTTGGCCTATCATAATTTCTATCATGCCTTCCACTCTGCCCCTTGAATCATAATAATTAGAAATTTTATTCCTAGAAAATCTTTTATAAGCTGATTTATAATCCCTTGGCTCTACTCTGTGATATATATTCATTAAATCAATAACAGATCTGTTTTTAATTGAAAAAAATGTTTTAGATTTTCTAAATTCTTTACGTAATAATGGCAATGAATATCTCTTAATTCCAAAGCCAACCAAGTCACATCCTTTAAGATGTTTCGAAATTGATTCAGAATAGTTAGAAAAAGGCTTCTCATTCTCTAAAATTTTATCATTAATACCATGTATTTTAGTTGCCTCTTGGGATATCTTTATCCCGGGATTAATAAGGTTAGTTACAAAAATCTTTGTACTATCTGGCAATATTTTTATTGTAGAAATTCTTAGAATCCTTGCAGAATTTAAATCTAAACTAGTTGATGCTAAATCTAGAAATACTATAGGATTAACCAAGTTAACAAAATCATTAAACATCAGAATCCTTATAAATGGATATAGATAAATTTAGAAAAGTAATAAACATAGCCAATGAATCAATATATCTTTTTGTTGTTTTTTCAATCCCATTAATTTTTTCTCCTGAAGAATTTTTTGGTTTTTATCAACTTCCTAAAGAATCTATACTACATTTCGGGGCAAACCTTTTATTAGTATTACTTCCTGTTATATTTATTTTAAATCCTCGTCAATTTATTTCAAACATACTCAACAATCGTTTAATTCTATATTCAGTCTTATTTATACTTTTTTCATACGTAATTTCTACTTTATTCTCTATCACAATGTTAGGTAGTCTTTGGGGCAGAGAGTATGGAATGTCTAGTTATTCTTTGCAATCTTTTTTCTCTTTTTCAGTCATATCAATAAGTATAATAACTACTAATTTTGANAAATCTCAAATTAAGAGAATATTCTTAACTATTTTTGCTAGTTCAACTCTGGTTGCAGTTATTGCTATACTACAAAATTTTCTTCCAAATATATTCCAAACTTTTACTTTTTATCAACAAAACAGAATTGTAGGAACGCTGGGTAACCCAATTTATTTAGGATCATTTCTTCTAATTGGTAATTTATTATCAATAATTTATTTTTATGGATTTTCAGAAATTAACACTAAGAATAAATATTATTACTTTTTATTTTTATTAGCCTCAACTATTCAAATTAGTGCTATCCTTCTATCTCTAAGCAGGGGTCCGGGTTATTCTTTCTTAATTGGGTATGTGGGNATTGCTATTGCATATTATTATCTCAAAAATAGATCTATAAAAGATTCAGTTATTTTATTTTTAACTCCTTTATTGATTAGTTTAATAATCTTAAGTATCCCTAAATATAGTGCTGAAGAAGAATATTTTGACCCAGGAGTTGAAAGATCTGGAAGCTTGTCAAAAGAACTCGAATTATCAATAGATATAGAATCAGGAGTTAATATACTTTCTCCAAACTCATTTAACTATAGAGGAGAAAACTGGATAGGTGCTTTCAAAATATTACAAAATTGGCCTACGGTTTTGGACAATTCAAATTCTAATTATTTGAGAGCATTTGTTGGGTATGGGCCTGATACATATGTTTATATATACCCAATAACAGTACCAATTCAAGAAAGAATTATTATTTCTTCTCATGCTCATAATTTATTTTTTAATATTTTAATAGAGAATGGCATTATAGGATTTGCATCAATACTTTTTCTAATTTGGGTGCTGTTTAATAAATTAAAAGTTAAGTTCCTGTCATCTAATAATTCATTAAAGTTTATTACTCTTTCTTTAGGAATAATTGTTGTTTCAAGATTTATTGAACAGATGTTAGGGTTAGCTGCTATAAATGATCTTCTATATTTTTACTTATTAATTACTTTAATCTCGTTAATTACTAAAGAAAAATATGAAAGCAAAATTAATCTTAATTATGAATCAGCACTCTTTAAAAATGGATTAATACTAATAATATCTATCAGTGTTGCTTTATCAACAGTACTCATTATAAAAGATTACAATTCTACATTATCCGGGTTTTATTTTGGCAGAGGAATATCACAAATAAACAAAGGTGAAATTGATGAAGGTATAAGAAATTTAGATAGCGCAAGACAACTGAATAAACGTTCAGAATATATACAGACTGAACTATTTAAAATCTCTTATAAGGTTTATAACTATGAAAACCAAAGAGACTCACTAAAGGCAGGAGAATTGCTTCCTGTAATGTACTCAACTCTAATTGAACATGAAACTCTGGAACCTTATGCTTTTAATACCCAAAATTTTCTTACACAGGTGACTTGGAATATGTCCTTGAGAGAACCTGAAGTTTTTAGGGAAGAAGCAATTGGTAGATATATAAGACTTAGAAATTTAATGCCACAATATTTGAATCCTCAAGAAATTTTAGCAAATGTCTTAGTTGGTGTTGGTGAAATAGATCTAGGAAAACAAGAAGCTGAACTTGGAATAAAAATGGCTGAATCAAGAGATCTATGGACCCCGCAAAGTTGGTGGGTATTAGGTGAAGTAGAGAAGATAAATGGAGATTTAAATCAAGCAATCGAAGCATTTGAAAAATCAATATTTCATTCTCAGCGAAAAATTGATGACTACGATTCATTTGAAAACCGTGCATATGCTTTCCTTGTATTATCCCACCAATCATTAGCATTGATATATGAATTTACAGACATAGAAAAGGCACTTTTTCATATTGGAGAAGCACAAAAGCATGCCTATAATTCTGGAAATGTTCTTCTATTAGAGAGAAGATTCCAGTAAATTGTTTATTTTTTTTCGATTTATTAATAAGAAGTATAGAATTTGATATTATCTTTATTTTGCCGAGGTGGCGGAATGGTAGACGCGCTGGTCTCAAACACCAGTAGGGCAACCTGTGCG
>PBLC01000005.1 GCA_002721675.1 Chloroflexota bacterium
GAAGGTGGTGAAAATGAGAGATCTCCTGCCTTTCATCCTTATGAGGGAATTCGACCATCAAGAGAAATGCAACCTCAATTTATATTTCTTAAGAATGATCAATTATATTGGTCAAATATAGGATGGCAAAATAATTTTAGTCAAGAGCAGCTTCCTGTAAGAATTCCAGGCGAAATTGGCACTGTATCATTCTCACAGGATGATCCTTGTACCATTGCATTCACCACAAAACAAGGAGGTAAGATTGGGTTAGTAAATCATTGTGATCCTGGATCTAATGCAATTCTTCTTCCTGATGGAAACACTAATCTTGGCGCAGAAAAAGTAGATTATGGCCGAGGTAGCCGTGGAGGATTTATGGGTGGCATGATGGGTGGCGGCAACAACATGATGGGCGGCATGAGAGACATGATGGGGCAAGGCAATCAAATGATGAATGACATGCAGAGACAAGATGATGAGAGGATGAAGATGGAACAAGATAGAATGGATGAGCAGATGAGGATGGATAGGGAAAGAATGGAAGAGCAGGATAGAATGAATCAAGAAATGATGGAAAGGCAGATGGAGGCCGATAGAGAGAGAATGGAAATGGAGAGAGAGAGGACTGAGATGCAGATGGAGGCCGATAGAGAGAGAATGGAACAAGAAAGAGAAATGAGAGAAGAACAGCAGAGGATGGATAAAGAGATGATGGATGAGCAGATGAGAATGGAACAAGAGAGAATGGAACAGCAGAGAGAGATGATGAAAAATATGGATGGAGCAGGAGGTCGCGATGATTTCTTCGAACCCGATGAAAAATGTTTTGTTGAAGATGAAGAAGAAGGCAGAGGTCTTTTTGGTAACGTAAGTTTGGGTACTGAGGTTGATTGTGAGATGGGAGGCGGATTTGACGAGAGATTGCAGGATCCTACCACGTTAGCTATGCTTGGTCTTGTAGTAACTGTAGGAGCTACATTACTCCAAATGCTTAGAGGTAATTAACATTTTTATTAATTAAGGCTAAAATAAACTAGAAGGAAAAAATATGACTACAAATACAACAGTACCACCAGAAATAAGAGGGGTTTCAACCTTTATCGTTAAGTTTTTTGTCAACTTATTAGTTTCTTTACCTTTCCTAGCTTTTGCTGTTTATGGGTTACTTCTTGCTGAAGGAGATGCTAAAACAGATTTATTACTCCCTTCAGTTGTATGTGGCGCAATAGGCGGATTCCTCTTAGTCACAGGTTTTGTGCTTGGGTTTCTAGCAAGTTTTCCTATGCCAATGTTGGTAAAAGGAGAGAAAGAATTGATAATGCGGCACCCAACAATGAGACCTGCATATTTTAGGATGTTAGTATCAGTTCCTTTTTTTGCAATTGCTGGTTATTTATTCTTCGTTACACTTGCTCCTTACGTATACCCATTCGTAGTTGGTATAATTGGATTTTGGCTTTTCTTTAAAGGGACAACTAGATACCTAAGAAATCTATGTATAACCTATCTTGTGACGGATAGGAGAATAATTCATATGTATAAGTTCCTATGGTTATATACCAATGAAATACCTGTAGGTAGAATAATATCTATTCAGGAGGCTAGAAGTTTATTTGAAATAGTAACTGGCAGAGGAAGTGTGGTAGTTTCAAGCGGAATTGGGGCAAGGATGACTATCAGAATGGAAGAAATAACTGATCCGGGTCCGGTGGCAAATGAATTAAGAGGGCTTCTTCCAGATTAATCAAGATTGTCTTTAAGTTTTCAGTATATTAAAAGAAACTTATTTCTTTACTCACTATCTGCTGGTCATGGTGTAAAGCATATATTTTCATCATCTGTTCAAGTCCTGATTCCCTTTATAAAAGAGAGCCTTTCTCTTTCAGGTGTCCAAATAGGTGCTTTGGCTACTGCAAATAGCATTTCTTCAGGGTTAATAAATGTACCTGCAGGCCTTTTGACTGACTTATTTAATAAAAGACTAGGAATATTAATATCTTTAAGTGCTTTTATTATGTTTATAGGGTTCCTATTAATTTCATTATTATCAGTATCTAACTGGGTTTTTTTAGGATTTATTGCATTTATAATTCTTGGAGGTGGGCCTAATATTTGGCACCCACCTGCTTTCGCAGTTCTTAATTATAAGTATCCCGATAAAAAGGCATTTGCTTTAGGAGTGCATTTGTCAGCTGCTTCTGCAGGAAATGCTATTGGGCCATTACTAACCGGAGCGCTATTAAGCGGCATAGTCATATTAAATATTTTTTCTTTAAATTTAGATTGGAGAGAAGTTGCAATTTTAATATCAATTCTTTGTTTAATATTATCAATAGTTGTTTTTTCTTTTCATTCAAAAATTATAATTTCATCCAACAATAATATTAATCTCAAAATTTACTTTTTTAAAGCAATTGAATCTTTAAAAAAAATTGAGGTTATAACAATGGTTTCTCTGCATGCAATTAGGCAAGCAGTTCATGGAGCTTTTACAATTTATTTGTTGATTTATTTGAAAGAATCTTTAAATCTTAGTGCTGTTGCCATAGGTTTTCATTATTCTTTGATTGGAATTTCTGGTGTTATATTTACACCATTATGGGGATCATTGTCAGATAGGATTGGAAGATTACCAATAATTACTTTAGGAATGTTCCTGACGAGTTTATTTATCATATTAATTTATTTAGGCAATTCAGGAATAATACTCATACTGTTACTTTTATTACTTGGGTGTGTATTGTTTGCGATAATTCCTGTAATTGCTGCTGCAGCCATGGAGTATACAGTTCCAGGCACAGAAGGCACATCTGTCTCATTGTTATTTACTGGTGGAGCAATACTTGGATCAATGTCACCATTATTAGCAGGATTTCTTTACGATTTAAATGGGTTTAATAGTGTAATAATTTTTACTGCGGTATTATCTTTAATAGGTGCAATAATTGCATTTTTTGCATGGTTAAAGTTTAAATAACACTATTAATTATAATTATTACTATATAAATATAAATATTAGTAAGGAAAAAAAATGTTAAAAGTAGGAACTTCTAAGGCTGATATAACACCTCCTGTTGGTATAGCACATGCAAACTGGGGATCATCTGTTCATCAGGTTGCTGAGGGAATAGATATGCCTTTATATTGCTACGTGTTGTATATTGAGAGTGAGTCTTCAAAAAATAAAGTTATTATCCTTGATTTAGATTTATGTATTATTGATGATGAGATTGACCAAATGATTAGAGATTCTGTCATTTCCGTTATTGATATACCAAGAGAAAATATCAGAATAAGTGTTAGTCATACTCATGCAGGCCCTCCATATGGCAGAAGTGATTCTACTGGTGGTGGATGGCTGACAGAAGGTGTAGATTTAATAAAACCATATTTTGATAGTTTTCCAGATAAGATTTCAAAGGCAGTTAAAGAGGCTACTAATTCTTTTAATAGATGTAATATTTCATACGGAAAAGGTAGGTCTGATATAAATATTAATAGAAGACCAGCAGATGAAAAAGGAAATCTCTTTACTGGTAGAAATTGGGAAGGGATTGTAGATCATTCAGTTGATGTAATAGGTTTTGATGATGAAGATGAAAATATTGTTTCTACAATAGTTGGATACGCATGCCACCCCACTATATTAGGCCCAGACAATAGACCGATTTCTCCTGATTATCCAGGTCATATGAGAAAGACTGTGGAAGAGATAGTTGGTGGAAGTTGTATATTTTTACAAGGTGCTGCTGGCAATCAAGGCCCAATACATGGCTTTGTTGGAGAAGTTGAGGTAGCTAGAAAAGCCGGAAAAATCCTTGGACTGGAGGCTTCTAAAGTTAGAATGTCAATAGATCCATTTGAGAGAAAAGAAAAATTAGTTGAAATAATACAAGCTGGAGCAGACTTAGGGATGTATGAAGATGTTCCGCTGAAATCATCAAATGATGAAGTTCAAGTAAGAAATACATACGTTGATTTGCCCTCATTAGAATTTCCATCATATGAAGAAGCATCTGAAGCATATCAAAATGCACTGCTAGACCTAAAAAAAGTTAGAGAATCAGGCAGCCAGGATGAAATAAAAAAGATGGTTTCCAAAGTGAAGAGGACTAATTTTACAAGGAAACTTACTGAGATATCTGAGGGAGGAAAAGTAAATATTTGGATACAAACTATAAAAATAGGGGATATAATTTTTCAAGGGTTACCTTTAGAGCCATTTATGGAATTTAGTCACAAAATTAAATCCTTGAATCCAGATAAAAAAATATTTTGGTCAGGATATACAAATGGCTGGCTTGGGTATCTTCCTACTGCAAAGGCTTATGAAGAGGGAGGATATGAAACAAGAAACACCCCTCTGAGTCCTGAATCTGAAGAATTAATACTTGATATTTGTGATTCAGAGATAAAAAAATTCGATTAGAATATCTTATAAAGGAGAAAATATGATAAAAGTAGGGACATCTAGAGTAGATATTACACCACCAATTGGAATGCCTCATGCAAACTGGGGCTCATCTACTCATCAAGTAGCAGAAGGTATAGATATGCCTATGTATTGCTATGCTATGTATCTAGAAAGTGAATCATCTGAAAAAAAAGTGGTTATACTTGATTTTGACTTATGTAGTATGAGTGAGGAGATTGATGACATGGTTAGAGGTGCTGTAATATCTTCTATAGGCATTCCTAGAGAGAACATTAGAATATGTCTGAGCCACACTCATGCAGGTCCTCCATACGGCAAAGATAATTTAAATGGTGCCGGGTGGATTACAGAAGGAGTAGAACTTATTAATCCATATTATGACTCATTTCCTGAAAAAATATCTAAAGCTATAGATGAAGCTGTAAATTCGGTTGTAGATTGTAACGTTTCATATGGGAATGGTCGGTCGGATATCAATATTAATAGAAGACCTGCTGATAAGAGCGGAACCCTCTTCACAGGAAGGAATTGGGATGGACCCGTTGATCATTCCGTAGATGTAATAGGTTTTGATAGTGCTGATGGCACTCCAGTTGCAACAATTGTAGGTTATGCCTGCCATCCGCATATATTGGGTCCAGACAATAGACTGATTTCGCCTGATTATCCAGGCCATATGAGAAAGACTGTGGAAGAGATAGTAGGAGGAAGGTGTTTATTTTTTCAAGGATATGCCGGAAACCAAGGTCCAGTTCACACATTTCTTGGTGATGTAGAAGCAGCTAGAAAAGCAGGAAAAATATTGGGGCTTGAGGCTTCAAAAGTTAGAATGTCTATAGATCCCTTTGAAAGAGAGGAAAAATTAGTAGAAATTATTCCTGCAGGAGCAGATTTAGGTATGTATGAAGATGTAATTATTAATGAACCTCACGATGATTTAGTTATTAGCAATACATATGTAGATCTCCCCACTTTAGATTTTCCATCATACGAAGAGGCTTCCAAAGTTTTTGAACTCGCATTAGAGGAATTAAAAAAAGTTAGAGAATCAGGAAATCAAGAAGAAATAAAAAAGATGGTATCTAAATCAAAAAGAGCCAACTTTACAAGAAATAACTCTTTAAGGTCAAAGGATGGAAAAGTAAATATTTGGATACAAACTATAAAAATAGGAGATATAGTGCTTCAAGGCATCCCTTTGGAGCCATTTATAGAATACGGCAATAAAATTAAATCTTTGAACCCTAATAAAAAAATAGTATTGTCTGGGTATTCGAATGGCATAAATGGTTATCTGCCTACCGCAGTGGCTTATGAAGAAGGTGGTTATGAGACAAGAAACACGCCTTTAAGCCCTGAGGCAGAAGAAATAATNATTGAAGCTTGTGATGCTGAAATTAAGAATATAGATTAGATTAATTATTTTTTCTATTCTTAATCTTAGACCTATCTGACTTTTCTATTGTTATTTTGGGCATATTATTCCTGTAAAATCTTAATCCAAATAATGCAGATATAAATATTGATAAAATGGTTATAAGAAAGTTATTAACGGAAAAATCTATAATAAACNTAATAAGAATAGTCAAAATAACATTCATTATAAAAGTCCCAATAATTGTTATTGCTATTGCTGTTAATAATATTGGGTTCATTCTTCTTTTTTAGTTTTTCTATCTTTTAAGTCTTGCCTTATTATGAGAATAACTATTCCTAATCCTGCAACGAAAGTTACATAAATCCCAATATATTGAGCCAATATGGTTAGTGTAGTCACTCCACCAATAAATAGAACTATGAATCTTATTAATTTCATAATTTTATTTTAATAATAATTATCTTACTACACAAAAATAGAAGAGCCCCGATAGTCGGGGCTCTTCTTATTCAGTGTCTTTTAAAGACCTAGAATTTAATTACTTAACGTATACTGCACCAGCACCGTTGTAACCACTAGGAACCTTTATAAACTGAGGAGCAGAAGTGTTTGCATAGTGAGAAATCCANCCATCCCACGTTATTCCACTCTGNCCAACAACACCCTTAGGTATCATGTATATTCCACCATATTGCTGCCAGAACATACTGTAGTCAACACCTTGTAAGTGCATTTCACCTCTCTTAGCAGGATCTTTCTCGGGTAGGATTTGGAATAACCAGTACGCTTGTGCTGGTGATTCGAATCCAGGACCCCATCCTGGCCTTGAAGATGAAGAGTCAACTGTAGGTAGAGGCCAGTCAAGAGGGTAAGAGTTCGAGTGAACGTCACCATTCTTTAATACTGGTAGTGCTTGCTCTCTTCTTCTCATTCGAGGGCTAATCACTCCACCGTAGTCTTCTTCTAAACCACTAATTGTTAATCCAAGNTGTTTCCAAGTAGACATTACAGTGTCAGCAACCTCTAGTGATACTTCACCAGTTTCAGCAACATAACTCTGTAATACTAGGTCTCCACCGAAACCTGCTCGCATTCCTGANGAATCAGCAGGGTATCCTGCTAGATCAAGNAGNTCTCCNGCTTTAACNAAGTCTCCACCACCATTTGGTAGTTCCCAAGGAACACCNTCNGCGCTAAGTGAAGTNTCTGTACCTGTACATGCTCGTTTTGTAGGAGGCTTAGTTACACCAGTACCANTACCNATGTCACCAACATCCCAACAACCTGAACTTCTAGATGCATCCCAACCTGGGTATTCAGGCCCCATATACTCTGAGTATATTGGAAGTCCTAGGTCGTTCAACAAGTTTTTATTAATTGCATTTCTGTCGATTGCCAAACCAAGGGCAAGTCTAACAAGTCTTGCTTGTTCCATGTCAGTCATACCTGCAGGGTTGTCNGTATCNGTGTAAACAACCTTNTCTGGGTATATTTCTTGCCATGGGTCTCCTATCCAAGGATAGTCTTTAGANTAAGAAGGCGCATCCCAAGGGTTCAAAGCTTCCCCTGTTCNTGCNTGNACTTCTTCCCATAGGTTACCAGCCCAAATAATTGACTGGTTAACGTATGATCCTGGCATTGTTTCTACGAAATCAAGACCTTTGTCCAAAAGANTTGGAACCATCTTGAAGTCCATNTCTGCNATNTCAATACTGCCATTTTCTAGCATTGCTATTCTAGTCTGTACTTCAGGAACNTGAATCTGAGTCANNGAGTCAATANNTCCTGCATTTCCACTCCAGTGTTTGTCACCAGCTTTGTGGATAGTACATCTGTCACCAGCNATACATGCTCCTTGAATGTAAGGACCAGTNCCAACGTGGTGAGATTTAGACCATTCATATCCCATTTTGTCGTAAGACTTTTNNGACTGAGGNCCCATTCGAGCACTCAAGCAACCGAAGTCAGAGATNGGGAAACAGAAGTAAAGGGGTGATACCAATTCCCATTTTAGNGTGTGNGAGTCAACAACTTCACACGTTACCAAATACAGCAGCATAGTCACCACCGTTAGGGTCAGTACTCTCTGCGTTAACTGATGGGTTNGCATTGTTAAAGTACCAACATACATCATTCGCATCAAATTCACCGAANTCTACTGATTCAAATCCTTTTGGAGATTGNAAATCAATACCTTTTTTGATCTTTATATTTAAGTATTTACCATCTGCGCTTACATCCCAGCTGTCNGCTGTGTAAGGTTCCATAGGAGTACCATTTTTATATATGAAAAGTGGCTCTTCTACACCCTGCATGTCAATAACTGCAGATGTTCTNTAAGGTCCTTGCCATCGAAGTCCGAATACACCCTCAATCTTCTTTTTACCCCAAACAAGATCAACGGTTTCTTCTACAGGAGCTGCAACTTGTACTTCTTTAGTTACAACTTTTTCCTTNACAACTTCTTTCTCAACNACCTCAGTTTCTTTTACAACNTTCTCCACTGGCACTTCTTTAATTACTTCAACTTCNTTNACAACTTCAACAGTTTCAGTTGTTCCACAAGCAATAATCAAAGACATAAGTGAAGCAATTGCTATAAAAGAAATTGAATTTCTTTTAGAGAACATTTCTCCTCCATCTTTTAGTTTATTTGGCAATTTGCAGATGCAAACTACCTTTCGACTCTGAAAGAATAAAGTTTACTATCAATAGCAGATTTGATCAAAATTTGTTGCAGAAATGTTAAATCTTTTTTAAGAATGTGTTTATTACCAACTTGGAGATCGTTCAGTTTGGTCTGTATCAGTTAACCTTTTTTGGCCTGATCCGTCTGACGGAGTCATGCTATAAATATCTTTATCTCCATCTGAATCTGAAACAAAAATTATCCTTCCTTCCTTCCAGATAGGTGAACTTTCAGTGCTGATATTGTCGGTTAATCTAGTTGGTTTCTCGCTTAATGAGATGTCTGCTACAAAAATTTCAGGGTTATCTTCTCTTTCTGAAACAAAAACGATCCTTTTGCTGTCTGGGGACCAGTCAAAATCATAATCATTACCTTGGCTAGCTGTAATATTTGTCTCCTCTTTAGAATCCACATCAATAACATAAATATCTATGTCACTTCCTCCTCTTGTTGAAAGAAATGCTATATTTTTACCATCAGGTGACCACATAGGATTATGATCCTCAAAATTTTCGGTTAGCCTTACCTCATCTNCCCCTTGAGGGTTCTTTTTAAATATTCCAACCCTTTTATCCCCTCCATCTAAAATTTGATCAGTTTTAATTACAGAATATACAATCCATTCTCCATCTGAAGACCAGTTACCTAATTTTTCTATTGCTGCATTGTTAGTGACTTCATTAATTAATTCATCAGTTACACTATAAACATTAATATCATGTTGCCCATCAGAATTTTTGCCTTTATATGAAATTTTTGTAGAATCTGGAGACCAAAAGAAATCCTCTACTGATTCCCCTTTTCTGCTTACTAATTTTTGTTGATTGCCCTCGAAATCCATTATCCATAACTCTCTTATAGAGTTTCTTGTTGATATGAAAGAAATGCTATTTCCATCTGGAGATAGCTTAGGGATATCTTCTTCTTTAGAACTATTTGTAAGCCTAATATGATTATTACCGTTTTTATCCATGGAGTAAATTTCAGGATTTCCATCTTTTTCTGAAATATAAAGTATCGATGACTTTGATAGCCCAGGTGACTCACAAGCGATAAAAAGTAAACTTAAAATCGTGATAAGCAATTTATATCTTATTATTAGTGCTAAGTTATTTTTCATATTAATAATTTAATTTTTAGATAATTATCGTATTAAAAGTTATCGTAGCAGTGATAAAAAACAATTAAAATGAATTTTGAGTATCTTTTTTTTGAATAATGCCAAGTAGAACATCAAAAATGAATAAAGAACCTTTATCTGAAGGTAGAAGATCTGTTGCTGAGTCTTTAAAAAATCCTTCTAGCGTAGATAAAGTTCTGGTCAGTAAAAATCTGACCAAATCTAGACCTATAAATGAGTTACTAGAAACGGCAAAAAAATATAATATCCCAATTGAATTTAAGAATGATGCCGATTTAGATAAAATTAGTCATACTGGAAAACACCAAGGAATATTAGCTTATTTAGTTTCTGAAGGTTATTATCCTGAAATTCTTTTTTGGGAAACTTTAATTAATAATGATTCTAACTTTAGATTACTTATTCTTGACGGCATTCAAGATCCTCATAACTTCGGTGCAATTTCAAGATCCGCACTAGCTTTCGGTATCGACTATATAGTTATACCCAAGAAGAGATCTGTGGGAATTACTTCGGGTTCTATCAGGGCATCTTCAGGTGCTATCCATAATCTAAACATAATTAGGGTTCCAAATATCTCAAATTTTATAAATAAATTGAAAAAATTTGATTTTTGGATAGTTGGCTTGAAGTCTGGCTCTGGAAAATCTGTAAAAGAGCATAAATTTTCTAAAAGAGTAAGTATTGTGATCGGTTCTGAACATGATGGAATATCTAAGAAAGTTGAGAGTCAAATTGATATATTTACTGAAATTACTATTAAAAAAGATAAGATAGAATCTTTAAATGCTTCTGTTGCTGCATCAATAGTAATGTTTGAATTATTTAATTCAGACTAACTATATTTTGATAATTCTTCTACTACGTTAATTAGAGGTTTGTCGTTATAAAAGTTATTAATATTTTCTGCAACAATTTTCATTCTTCTTGAGGCTGTCCCGTATGTAGAGCCACAGATGTGAGGGGTTAGTATTACATTTTTAAGTTCATAGAATGGGTATTCAGATGGTTTTGGGTTGTCTGATCCGCCCTTAGGATATGTGTACCAAGTATCGAGGCATGCACCAGCAATCCTATTAGATTTTAGCGCATGATAAAGATGCTCTTCATTAATTATAGGTCCTCGGGCGGGATTTATTAAGAATGCATCATTCTTCATGGAATATATTTCTTTTTCTCCAATCATTCCTTTTGTCGATTCAATATATGGAACGCATACCACTACAAAGTCAGAAATTGAAATTAACTTTGTCATCTCATTTGATTTCACAACCTCTTTTATATTTAGCTGATTAATAACTTCATCTTGAACATCAAATTCCTCTACTGCGTAATTATTCATTCCAAAAACATTAGTCATCTCAAGTACTTTTTTGCCAATTCTACCCAGTCCAATTACGGTTATATTTCTTCCAGTTAATTCTTTAAAGGGCCCAAATCTGGCTGGCCAATAGTCCCAGTTATTTTCTATAAAAGTGTTATGAGAATTTATTAATTCGCGATCTAGTGCGATCATTGACATTAAAACATACTCTGCTATACCAACTTCATGCTCATAACTATTGGTTACAACGCACCCTTCGGGAACAGCGTCTGAGGCAATTTTGTCCCAACCAGCACCAGGCATAAAAATTGCCTCCAAATTTTTAGCCTCATTTTTCCAAGATATATCCATAGATGTTGAAACTAAAATATTGAAATCTGGCAAAAGTTTTCTTATTTCTTCTTTTTTAGAAGCATCTGTTATATGCCAATCTATAGGCACATTTGTATTATTTTTCAAGTCATCAATAGAAAGGTTCAAAAACTTACTATTTAGAACTAATGCTTTAAGTTTCTTATTCATATTTCACCTCGTTAATTCAATCTTCTAGCAGAAAAGTTTTTAATGCAATATTATTTAAAATAAATTAATTTGATACAAATTTATTATGGAGACAATATGACAAAAGATAATGGAAAAGTTGCAATAGTTACAGGAGGTGGATCAGGCATTGGAAAAGCATCTGCAATAGCACTTTTAAATGATGGTTATTCGGTAGTAATTTCAGGAAGAAGAGAAGATCCGCTTAAAAAAACAATTGAAGAATGTGGTGAAATGGATAATCATGAGAAAATTTTAGGAATTACTTGTGATGTTGGAGATCCAAATTCTGTCAAAAACCTTTTTAAAAGTACTATTGAAGAATTTGGAAGGCTAGATGTACTTTTTAATAATGCTGGTGGTGGAGCCCCCAAAAAACTCATAGAAGATTTAACATATGAAGAATGGCAAAATGTAGTTGATGCAAATCTAACAGGAACCTTTTTGTGTTCTCAGGAAGCGATAAATATTATGAAAAGCCAAAACCCTATGGGAGGCAGGATAATAAATAATGGTTCAATTTCTGCATATGCACCTAGGCCAGACTCAGCCCCTTACACTGCTACCAAGCATGGAGTTAGCGGATTAACAAAATCTATTTCTTTAGATGGAAGAAAATATAATATTGCATGCAGTCAAATAGATATTGGAAATGCTGCAACAGACATGACGGAAAGAATGAAGAATGGGGTTCCCCAAGCTAATGGATCAACGATGGTAGAGCCTACATTTGATGTAAACCATGTTGCAGAGGTCGTTGTAAATATTTCTAATTTTCCTTTAGAAACTAATGTTCAATTTATTACAATAATGGCCACCAAAATGCCTTTCATTGGAAGAGGTTAGTATGAAAATTGGCTTAACATGCTTCATGCATGAGTCAAATAATTTTATTAAAAAAACCACGCCATTAGAAAATTTCAAGGATCCTTCCTTTGGTGATTTTCTACACGGTGATCATATAGTTGATCATTTTAGAGGTGGGAATCATGAACTTAGTGGTTGTATTGATGAAATAGAGAAACAGGGTAATACTTTTATTCCAAAATTTTGCGGTATAGCAACTCCTTCTGGGACTGTTGAAAAGTATGCTTTTGACTATATTGTAAACAGAATAGTGGATGAAATAAATAAAGACGAAATGGATGGCTTAATAATTAATCTTCATGGAGCTACAGTATCAGAAGAGTATCTTGATGTAGATGGAGAAGTTTTATTTAGATTAAGAAATAAAATGGGGTCCAAATTTCCAATAATTTGTACTTTGGATAAACATGCAAATATTTCTACTAAAATGTTTGAAAATGCAGATATATTAGTTGTTTTTAGGACATGTCCCCACCTCGATACTTATGATAGAGGTGTAGAGGCAGCCAAGCTAATGAAGCAGATGTTGAATAATGAATTGAGACCAACTGGGACATTTATTGCTCCTCCTATGATGATAAACATGACAAAGCAAAATACTTTTGAAGAGCCTGTGTCTAAAATAATAGAAGATATGGAATTTTTATCTAATGACTCTTCAGTAGTATCTGCAAGTTTTGCTTTAGGTTTCCAATTTGCAGATGTGCCCGAACTTGGAGCCTCCTTTATTGTTTATACAAATGATAATTCCGTACTTTCTAGAGAAAAGTGCGAATGGGTTTCAAGTAGAGCTTGGAAGAATAGGGAAAAGTATAATTTGGATGCTTATGAGGTAGAAGAAGCTGTAAAAATAGCTAGAGAATCTAGAGAATCTCCAGTTGTCCTTAATGACGTTGGGGACAACACTGGAGGAGGTAGTTCAGCAGATTCTACTTTTCTTTTGCATGAGATAGTTAGGCAGAATGTAGAAAATTATTGCACTGTATTTTTTGATCCTGAATCAGTATCAATGTGTGTAGATTCTGGAATAGGCTCCACTTTAAAATTAAGGATAGGCGGAAAAGTTGATGCCCAACATGGTTCTCCAGTTGAATTAGAAGGCAAAGTAATTAATATAACTGATGGTACATGGGAAGATAGCCAGATAAGGCATGGTGGTTATACAAAATATAATCAAGGTCCTACAGTATTATTTGAAACACAAAATAAAGGTTCAATTATCTTGACTTCACTTAGACAGCCACCGCAAAGTATTGGTCAAATTACTCACATTGGAATTGATCCGTCTAAAAAGAAACTAATTACAACTAGAGGTGTTATTCTTCCTCGGCCTGCATATGATCCATTTGCTGCTAAAACAATGTTAGTAAACACAAAAGGGACAACAACTGCTGATTTAAAAAATCTAAGTTTTAAAAATATAAAGAGAGATCTTTACCCTTTACAGAACCCTTCTTTTCAGCCTGGATTAAATGAAGTTTAAACTTTATAAAAATCTGACCCATTATTAAAGAAAAAATCTTCTCTTTCATCATCAGAAAATTTTTCAGTAATATTTTTTGCTAAATTTAATACATATTCATAAGAATTCTTAATTAAACATACTGGCCAATTGCTTCCGTACATTATCCTTTTTTTTCCAAAAGAATTTATAATTTGAGAAGAATATTTATCTACCACACCTAAAGATTGGTTATCATTCATCTCTTCAATTATCCCTGAAATTTTGCATGTTAATTTATTTATTTTTGCAAGTTCATTAATTTCTGTGGCCCATGGTTCAAACTTATTTGTTGCTATTTCAGGCTTAGCAATATGATCAATTACTCCATTTAGGTCAGGAATTTTATCGTATACTTGGTGGATATATTTTAGATGGTTTGGTCTCACTAAAAAATCAAAATTGATTTTTCTTTTTGATAGCACTTTTAAACCATTTAGTACTTTAGGATCAATAATCCAACTTTCATCTTCTTCATCGTGCCATACATGCCTTATACCAACAAATTTTTTATTTTTTTGGAATTTATCTAATTTATATTCAATTTTTGGACTTTTTAAGTCAATCCAGCCTACAATTCCACTAATTATTGAAGAATTATTGGCTATATTTAAGAGCCATTCCGCTTCACCTTCTGACTGATGGGCTTGGACACAAATAGTGCCCACCACTCCATTTCTTTCAATCTCATTAACTAGATCCTCATATAGAAAATTCTTGTTAATCTTTTTAGATTCATTAGAAGGTAGTTCTTTTATCCAATCGTATGATCTTAGAGAAAGATCCCATAAGTGATGGTGAGTATCAAGAATTTTCATGAATTAATTTTTATATAACCTATTTCTGGATAAGGTCTTACTGGATTTGGAAAAGCTGCATCTGAATACCAAAGTACTCCATTATTAATAGAAAGACCATGAGGATCCGGGCCCCCATCTGGAACATCAATTTGTTCCAGTTTATCTCCTGTAACTTTATTATATTTTACGATATTCCTATCCACTCTGTCAGAGCACCATATTGATTCCCCTTCTATCGCAAGTCCATGAGGAGATTGATCAATATCAAACTTGAATAATTCTTTAAACGAGTTAGGATCTACTAAAATCAACGCTGTAGGATTGAATGCAGTGATCCATAGTTTGCCTTGGTCCCATTCAAGTCCGTGAACCCCGCCACCATCAGGAGTTGGAAACCTAGAAACTATTTCCCCAGAATCTAAATTAACTTTTAGAATCCAGTTCATATGCGTATCTGTTCCTCTGAATGTTCGTGCATCAGTACGACCATTTGAAGCAAGCCACATATAACCATCTCCAATAGTAATGCCAGACCCATTTTCGCAAGTCGTAGGAATACTTTTTTTTGATGTTCCTTGTCGATCTACAATGAAAACATTATCGGTTTTTTGATCTATAACAAAAAGGTCATCTTCAAACCATTGCAATCCATTTGGCATATCAATGCCACATTCGAAAGCCGGTATAAAATCTACTAAGTTTTTCATTTTTATATTTTTTGTGCCCTGAAATGCTGTAATCTAATGTTTAAATTCATTTATAATAACAATATTATTTATTTAAATTTTCATCAAATAAGTCTTATAGGCTTGGAGTTATTATGTCAGAATCATCAGAGTCAGAACCTCAAATAAAAAAAGAAAGAGCATCAGAATCATCAGAGTCAGAACCTCAAATAAAAAAAGAAAGAGTAATGGTTTTTATAGATGGTAGCAATTTATACCATGTACTAAACCAGCATTTTTCTCGTAATGACATTAAATTTGGAAAATTCGCTGAGAAATTATCTGGAGATAGAGAGTTAGTAAGAACATATTATTACAACATCAAACAGGAATCTAATGGAAAAGGAGCAGAAGAACAAGAGAAATTCCTTTCTGCTTTATATGAGATTCCATATCTTGAAGTTAAATTGGGAATAGTTAAGCAGCGTGGCGATGCAATGGTAGAAAAAGGTGTAGATATGATGATAGGTGTTGATATATTAAAAAACGCTTATGAGGATCTTTACGATTCAGCTATCTTGGTAAGTGGCGACGGGGATTTCTATCCTGCATTACAAGCCGCAAAAGATCAAGGCAAGCATGTAGAGATTGCAGCATTTGATTCAAACATTTCACCTGAAACTGCAAGAATTGCAGATTTACATATTAAATTGAATAAAACTTTTTTCTCAAATTTATGGATGACTAAGTCTGATATTAAGAAAGCATCAAAATCATATAATAAAGAAGAAGTAACTGATGAATTATCTTCTCCTGAAGGAGAAAATAAAAAACCTAAAAAAAGGAAAGTATTAAAAACTTCAACCGCTAAAAGAAGTAGTTTCAAATCCAGTAGCAAAAAGTCATTTAGTAAAGGCAAATCTCGATCGAATTCAAAAAGAACCGAAATGTCCCCATCTACTGAGCCTCCTAAGTTGAATGGTTCGAGAGCATCATCCTCAAAAAAGAAGGGCTGGATTAAAAAGTTGGTAGGAAAATAAAAGTTATCCGGTCACTGCACCTTTAGATGCAGGCTGAACAAGTTTAGTATATTTTCCAAGAACTCCGGTTTTGTATAATGGAACATGCTTTTCTAATTTGCTTAATCTAGACTTAATTTCTTTTGCAGATACATTTAAATTTAATTCAAAAGACTCTAAGTTTATTTCTATTTCATCTCCATTTTTTACTGCAGCAATAGGTCCCCCAACTGCTGCTTCGGGTCCAACATGGCCTATCATAGGTCCATGTGAAGCCCCTGAAAACCTTCCGTCTGTCATTAAAAATACTTTATCTCCAAGACCTTGGCCTACTATGGCACTAGTTATTGAGAGCATCTCTCTCATTCCTGGCCCACCTTTGGGCCCCTCATACCTAATTACTACAAAATCACCTGGTTTAATTTCATGTTTTTTTAAAGACTCCATACATTCTTCTTCTTGATTGAAAACTTTTGCTGGTCCTGACCATGAATTGCCATAATTGTGCCCTGCAACTTTAAGAACTGCCCCGTCAGGAGCTAGATTTCCATGCAATATAACTAAACCTCCAGTTTCGCTAATAGGATTATCTGGCAATCTTACAACATCATTTTCGGTATTATTATCTTCGATTTTTGCTAGATTTTCTTCTATAGTTTTTCCAGTTACTGTCATACAATCCCCATGAATAAGGCCGAGTTTTAATAACCTTTTCATTACTAATGGGACACCACCAACATTATCTAGATCATACATAATATATTTTCCGCCAGGTTTCATATCAGCTAAATGAGGAGTTCTCATTGATATTTCATGGATATCTTCTAGGGATAGATCTACGCCCATCTCGTGAGCTATTGCTGGAAGGTGTAATGCAGTATTTGTTGAGCCTCCCATTGCAGTCACCACTGTCACTGCATTTTCAAATGCTTTTTTTGTAAGTATGTCAGATGGCCTTATATCTTTTCTTAAAAGATTTAAAACGGCTTCTCCGGCTTTTCTGCTTGATGCAGCTTTTCTCTGGTCTACTGCTGGTTCAGAAGCTGAACCTGGCAGACTTAACCCTAAAGCTTCTCCCACAGAAGACATTGTGTTTGCAGTAAACATTCCGCCACATGATCCTGGTCCTGGGCATGCACGAGATTCTATTTGGTATAATTCATTATCTGTCAGATCTCCTTTTTGGTGCTTTCCAACAGCCTCAAAGACATCTTGGATTTGAATTGTTTTCCCATTAAGGTTCCCTGGCAATATTGATCCACCATAAATAAATACTGATGGTACGTTTAATCTTGCAATTGCCATCATTGCTCCAGGAAGGCTTTTATCACAACCTGCCACTGCAACTAAACCATCAAATCTCTCAGCAAATACAACTGTTTCAATTGAATCAGCTATAACTTCCCTGCTAACTAAAGATCCTTTCATACCCACAGTATTCATAGAAATCGCATCACTAACTGTTATGGTTCCAAAAACAAAAGGAGTGCCTTGGGCTGCAAAAACTCCCCTTTTTACTTGCTCTACAAGTGGCTCTATTCCAGCATTACATGGTGTAACTTCATTATGTGTGGATGCAATTCCCACGAACGGGGCATTAATATTTTCGTCGGTTAACCCCATTGCTTTCATCATAGATCTATGAGGTGCTCTTGCTGCTCCTTCAGTTGTCTCCCAACTTGTATGCTTACCTAGAGCTCTTTTCTGTTCTCTTTTAGTTGCCATTTTTTCTCCTTTTATTGATGCAGTTAATAGCCAGAACAATCACATCTTCCGGAGGGTGTTTATACTTCCCTTCGTCTACTTCTAATTTACTTTTTTTAATTAGGTCTTGCTCATTAACCCATATCCATCCAGCCTTTAATCTTTCAGGATTGATCGCTTCTGCAAAATATATCATATCTATATGGAAGTGTTTACCTTCTTTAGGATCATCGATAGGTTCTAGTAGTAGAGATTCAGGTTTTTCAAGTTCTTTTATATCCCCAATATTTTTAAATATTGATTTGTTTGAAAATAATTTAATTGATAAACCACTTTCCTCTCGCACCTCTCTAACAACCGCTTCTTCTGGAGATTCATTTTTTTCAATATGCCCTCCTGGAGGTAACCATTCCATAACTTTTTTATGCCAATGCAATAGAATTTTATCTTGATCAGGATGTAATACAAAAGCAGTCGCAGTAAAATGCTTACGATTTAGAACCATAGTTCTTTATCCACTATGTTGAAAAGTTCTTTTCCTTTTGAAAATAGTCGACAATTTTTTTCTATTATTTCAAATCTTCTCTCGTCTAGGTAAGGCACATCATGTGCAGCAACATGAGGAGTGAGAATTACTTTTGGGTTGCCCCATAGTTCATGAGACTTTGGTAGAGGTTCTATTTCATAAACATCAAGACCAGCGCCACATATTTCCTCTTGATTTAGCGCTAATAAAAGATCATTTAGAATAGTAGTCATGCCCCTGCCTATGTTGATGAAAAAAGCACTTTTTTTCATTGATTTGAAAAAGTTTAAATTAAATTGACCTTCTGTTTCAGGGGTATGAGGAACAGTACTTACAACAAAATCAGCTTCTTTTGCCTTGTTTAGCAATTGGTCAGGTTTTTCTAACTCATGTATAAAAGAAGGCTTATCCTCCCTTTTTGAATCAATTCCAATAACTTTCATACCTAGCGTGGAACAGTAATATGCAGTTTCTTCTCCGATTCCTCCAATTCCAATTATTAGTATTGTTGATTCAGGTAAATATCTAGTAGATCCTAATGGTAGTTTTAATGGGTTCCAGTTCTTTTCGTATTGTTGTCTAATATATGTGTGCAGGCTTCTTGAAAATGATAAAATCATTGCTAATATATGACTAGATATATGATCGTTATATATCCCTTTAAAATTGGTAGCAATTAACGAATGATTTGCAAGATCATTAAAATAAAAATCAGCAGGAGGGGCGGCTTGAGGGGCTTGTAGCCATTCTATTTTTTTGGCATACGGAAATAATTCCTCGGTCAATACGCCATATACTGCTTCAGAATCAGTCAATTCTATCTTGGCACCCTCTTTATTTTTAGGTACTGCTACTTCTAAATATGGTTCAGAATCAGACAATTTTTTTGCCCAGTTCTCTAAAAGTTCATCATGTGAAAAATTGTCTTTAGTTGAAGGCAAAAAAGTAAGTTTAAAATTCCTCATATTAATTGATCAATTTTTAATTCATTTGATGTTTTTTTGTACCATTCAACTACTTCAGGGTGTAGGGGGATACCTTCTTTCTTTCTTTTTTCTTGTTCATTGGCCTCTATATATCCAGCATAAACTACTTCTTTACCTTCAGAATTCGAAGGTAAGTCGAGCAAACTTTGAAGATATCTGTCCATAAGTTCCTTAAATTCTTTAGTATCTATAAATGCATCTATTGAGTATGCAGCCAAGAAGTGGCCCTGCCCTGTATGTCCACCTGTGGGAGCAGTTTTTGATCCGTTAAGTATTCCTGCAAGCACATCAACTACCATTGCCATAGAGTATGATTTATGAGAACCCATCTCTCTAGTTCCTCCGAAAGGAAGCAAATCAACAGAACTAGAGATATAGCCACTGGCATACCTTTCTTCTAAGTTTTTAGATTCATCTTCATATTGGTCTAGGTCTTTCATATGCACTTTTTCCATGATTGGGTTGCCATTTTCGTCAGCAATCCAGCCAGGTTCTAAAGCAACTCCCAGCCTTGAAGCCAATACAATCTTATTACCAGCCACAGAAGTCATTGCAGCATCAAAAACAAAAGGAGGTAACTTATCTGCAGGAGCAGCATAAGCTATTGGATTGGTACCTATTGCTTTTTTCGAAGAAAAAGTAGGAACCATCCTTGGAGAACATGCTGCCATACAAGTACCTATCATGTCATGCTCTAAAGCCATCATAGCGTGATATGCAAGCATTCCAATGTGTCTTCCGTTTCCAAGAGTGACTAACCCAACGCCAGTTTTCTTTGCCTTTTCTATGGCAAGTTCCATAGCTTGAGGGGCTACTACTATTCCTAGTCCTGCATCAGAATCTACTGTGATGCAGGAAGGAGTTTCTTTTACAATTTTCCAATTAGGGATAGGGTTTAAATTTTTTGATTTGAATGCTCCTAAGTATGCTCTAACCATGTTAGACACGCCATGAGTTTCTACGCCTCTAAGATCTGAAGAAATAAGAACATCAGTTGCCAACTTGCAGTCTTTTTCTGGCATTCCTTGGCTCATAAATATTTGCTCAGTTACATTTCTTAGATTTTCCTCTGGAATTAGAATAATCTCTTGATCAGGAACATGGAATCTTTCTAGCATTATCCTTTTCCTCCATTTTCAGTCATATCAAAGTCAACATTCAATTCAGAACAAATATTTTTAAACCAATTTATTACTTCAGGGTGCAGGGGAATACCAATGTTTCTTCTCTCTGCTTCTGTTTCATATTCCATTAATCCTGCATATAAAACTCTATCTTGACCTTCTACTGGAGGTAAATCCTCTAATGCTTGGAGATATTCGTCCATCATTTCTTTAAATTGCTGAATATTCGTAAATGCCTCAATAGAATATGCAGCCACGAAGTGATTTTGATGTTGTTTCATAGTCCTTAAAGGACCTGCAAGACTACCATTTAATATTGATCCTAATATATCAACTACCATTCCCAGCGAATAACCTTTATGAGATCCTAATTCTCTGGTTGCGCCAAACGGTGTTTGGAGTAGATTGTCGACTTTATCAGGGTCTTCTTTAATATTAAGAGGTGTTTCTTCCATGATTGGATTGCCTTTTTCATCAGTTATCCATCCTGCTGCAAGTGGGACTCCTAATCTTTGCGCAACACGCACTTTATTGGTAGCTATTGCACTTGTTGCTGCATCGAAAACAAAAGGAGCTTTATTTAAAGCAGGCGCAGCTACAGCAATAGGATTTGTCCCTAGGCCAGCTTTAGCAGCATAAGTAGGAACAACATTAGTGGTAGAGGATGTCATACAAGTTCCTATCATATCGTGCTCCAGCGCCATCATTGCATGATATCCAGCCATACCCAGATGTCTTCCATTTCCCATAGATACTAAACCAACGCCAGTTTTCTTTGCCTTTTCGATTGCAATATCCATTGCTTGAGGAGCAACCACCAGGCCTAGGCCCTCATCGCAATCTATTGTTGCACAAGATTCAGTTTCTCTTGTAATTTTCCAATTAGGATTAGCCTTGGCTGATCCCTCAGAAAGATAAAGCACGTAATTTCTTAGCATATTAGAAACTCCATGGGTATCAACACCCCTAATATCTGCTGACAATAATACATCAGTAGCTATCTTGGAATTACCCTCATTCATTCCGCATTTTACAAATATTTCTTCTGCGGTTTTTCTTAGTTTTTCTGGACTTACTCTTATTTCGTCTTCTTCAGGAACATGGAATCTTTCTAGCATTTATTTTTTTACTTCCACTCCTGATTGATTTTGTACGAATTTTAATATCCCAGAATGGTCATCTTTCCCGTTTCCTTCAATTACTAATGATTTTAAAACTTGATGTAGATTTGAAGTGACTTGTAGAGGAAGTTGCAATTCATTGGCTGTTTCCATTGCGTTAGTAATATCCTTTAAATGCAATTCAATTCTAAATCCTGGCTTAAAGTTTCTCTCATACATCATTGGAGCTTTTGTGTTCATAACGTTGCTTCCTGCTAATCCACCCTTTATTGCATTAAATACTGTTTCAGGATCTAATCCCGCTTTAGTAGTAAGTGTAAGTGCTTCAGCAAGTATATGAATATTTGCACCAACTATCATTTGGTTTGCAAGTTTAGTAAAATTTCCTGCCCCAACATCTCCGCATAAAACAGAAGAGGCTCCTAGTACATCAAATATAGGCTTAGCTCTTTCAAAATCTGAAGAATTTCCGCCTGTCATAATTGCCAATGTGCCTTCAATTGCTCCTGGTTCTCCTCCAGATACCGGGGCATCCAAAAACTTAACTCCTTTTGATTGACATTGTTCTGATATTTTTTGAGAAACTAATGGAGAAATTGAACTCATATCAATTATTAGGTCTCCACTGCTAGCACCTTCAAGAGCACCTTCTTTGCCAAGGACAGCTGTTTCAGATTGCGGTGAATTTTGTACCATAATTATTGTGATATCACTTTTTTCAGATACTTCTTTTGGGCAACAGGCTTTAAAGGCACCTTGACCAACAATTTTATCTAAATTTGACTCAACAATGTCATATGCTGAAACTTCATAACCTGCATCTATCATATTTTTAGCCATAGGTGCGCCCATAATTCCTAGGCCAACAAAACCTATCTTCTCTCCCATAATATCTTCTCCTTATTAAATCAATTTATATACTAAGATTACTATATTTCATTTTTGGGTAGTTTTCTAGAAAAAGGTTATTTTGTTTAAGGTTTCCAGAATTTCTCTTCAATAAAATTGAATTTATTTGAATATTTTTTTTCAACATCACTAACCATATCTGGGTGACCACATGCATATAAAATAGTGTCCTCTTTTTCTATATTCTCGAGATCATAAATTGAACTAAATATTTTATTAACCCTTCCTGTTACGCCTTTCCAAGATGAATTTTTTGGATCATCAGGTCTACTACATGTGGGTGTAAAACTAATTTTCTCATTTGTTTTACTAACCGAAGTAAGTTCATTTGAGTAACCGAATTCGTCAATAAAACTAGCTCCTTCAAAAATCCAAATTTTATAATCTGTATTTTTAAAATCTATAGATCTAATCATGCTTACGAATGGAGCAACACCGGTTACTGTAGAAATCATTATATGGTTTTTAAATTGAGACTGAAATTTAAAAATTCCTTTTGGTCTTTTTCTTAGTGTAATTTCTGCACCAACATTTAGTTTGTGTAATAACGGGGTTAAGTTGCCTAAAGGCTTAGGAACTAATTCTATAAATAATTCTATTAAATCTTCATCTGGAGATGAGGCAATTGAGTAAGGCCTTTCTATATCTTTATATCCAACAGTACAATATTGACCCGGGTCAAAATTAAATTTTTCTCCAGGCTCTATCCAGACTTTCCATAGATCGCTTGTAAGATCTTCCCTCTTTCTTATTATTCCTTTAGTGAACCTTTTATTTTTATCTGTCATTGAGTACAAAAACTGAAATCAAATTTATAAAATGTTAGTATACCAACCATTATACAAACAATAAGACCTAATAATATTAAATGAGTGATGGAAATTTAGGTGGTGCTAACAGCACCGCTATAAGACTTGAGTATAAAAACGAAAAAGGAATACTTGCTGAAATTTTAAAATCAGTGATTAGGACTAGTGGGGATATGGCAGGGATAGACGTTATTTCCATAAAAGGCGAAACAATTGTTAAAGATTTAACAATAAATGCTTCAAGGCAAGGTCTTTCCAGAAGAAGAAGCATCCCTAGGTCGGGCTTTATTCCATTCAAGAGATTTCATTAATTTTATGAAAGAATTTGACTTAGTAATTATTGGCTCTGGAATAGTTGGATCTTCTTTAGCTTATTATTCAGCAAAAAAAGAAAAGAAAGTATTGATTATTGAAAAAAACTTTGCTGGTTATAATTCTTCTGGAACTGCTCAAGGAGGATTATCTCCTTACCTAGGTGATGATAAAAAAATAAGAGATTTACATGTAGAGTCGTTTAATCTTCACAAGGAACTTAAGTCTAATATTTTAGAAGAAAGCAATATAAACCCGCATTACACAGAAAAGAAACTTTTTCACATTATTTCTAATAAGAATGAGATATCGACATTAGAGAATGCCATAAGTTACTACGAAGACCCCAGCAAATTTGAGTTTTTGGATGAAGAAGAAATTAGGAAGTTTGAGCCTAAATTAAAATCTGCAAGATTTGGGGCACTTGTATCTGATGACTATATGGAAGTAGATTCATTCAATCTCACTAATGCTCTTAAAGAAGCATCAATTAATTTTGGGGCAGAATTTTTTATTAATAATTTTTCTTCTAAAAACATGATACTTAGAGATTCAAAATTTGTAGGAATAAATATTGAAGGAGAGATTATTAATTCAAACAAGATAGCTTTTACATCAGGCCCATGGACAAAATTGATTTTAAAAGATCATATTGATGTAGATGTGAAACCTTTGAAAGGCCAAATTATAAAGGCAAAAACAAATGAAGAATTTGAAAATTCATTTTACTGGCAAGGGGATTACGCTACCAAGAAGATCGATGATTATCTTTGGATTGGCACAACAGAAGAAGATGTAGGTTTTCTGGAAGGAAGAACAGATGAGGCAAAAAATAAAATTATAAATTCATTTAAAAAGATTTTTTCTGGCTTTTCTGACTTAGATATTAAAGAACATACAGCCTGCTTTAGGCCATATAATGAAAGAAATGAACCAATTTTAAGAGAATCGACTGAAATTGAGGGTATTTATGTTGGAACGGGTGCAGGGAGAAATGGTATTAAACTTGGCCCTGGGATGGGAAAAAGATTGAGTAATATGATTTTCTAAAATAATGTTGTTATATGTTTAAAAAAATGCTAATTTATAATTTTAGTGGACAATTTATTAAACATTGATCGATTAAATAAAACTCAAGTTGAGGAATTAATATATTTAGCCTCTTCTTTGAAGAAAGACTTTCCTAATATTAATCCAGTTAACCCTCTTCAAAAAAAGATTATTCTTTTTCTCTTTTTGGAGCCTAGCACTAGAACAAAGACTTCTTTCAACTTTGCATGTTCAATATTGGGAGCAAATGTTATAGATATCTCCCCAATGACTTCCTCAATGACTAAAGGAGAGTCTTTTGAGAATACATTAAAAACTTTAGGTTCATATCCTGCAGATGCATTAGTCCTAAGAAGCGATGAAAATCATCATATTGATGTCGCCCAAAACCTTCTTGATTTTCCAGTGATTAATGCTGGATCTGGAACTAAATCTCATCCTACCCAAACTTTGGCAGACCTAATGACATTAAAAGAACAGGGACTTTCAATAGAAAAGTTAAAGATATCTATTGTGGGAGATATAGAACATAGCAGAGTGGCAAGGTCATTAATCGAAGCGTTGAATTTCTTTGGATCAAAAATAAATATTTGTGCCCCAGAGTATTTTAAACCTACTGATTTAAGCAATATTTCTTATTTTGAAGATCTTTCTGAAGCGATAAAAGATGTAGATGTATTAATGACCTTAAGAATACAAAAAGAAAGAATTAAAAAATCAAAAATAAATTTTAATGAATATTCAAACAAGTACATGATAACAGGAAAAATAATGAATGAATTTAATATCAATTACTTAATGCATCCTGGCCCAGTTAATGAAGGAATAGAAATTGACAGAGGACTCCAAGATTCAAGTAAATCCCTTATTTTAGAGCAAGTTAAAAATGGAACTTGGATTAGATGTGCTGTGCTTTTGAAGATCTTATTGGATGGAAAATCATGATAGCCATTAGAAATTGCATGATCGTTGATCCTATTAAAGGCCCTACATCTTATAAGCAAGACATAATCATTGAAGAAGATAAGATCTTAGACATAATAAATTCCGATTCTTCTATTAACTACGAAAGTGAAATAGATACTGAAGGAAGACTATTGTTCCCTGGATTAATAGATATTCATTCTCATTTTAGAGAGCCAGGCCAAACTTACAAAGAAAGCATTGAAACTGGTTCTAACGCTGCAGCAAAAGGAGGTTTTACTACTGTGGTGGTAATGCCTAATACATTGCCTCCATTAGACTCAGTTTTAAATATTGCGAGAATTGAAAGTAGTATTAATAATTCAAAAATTAGAGTTTATTTAGCTCCTTCAATAACCAATAGAAGAGATGGATCCAGCATAGTAGATATCGATGCAATTTTGAATAATTTTGAATCAATGATTTTTGGATTTTCTGATGATGGTGACTTTGTTCAAAATGGAGAAATTATAAAACAGGGGCTTTTAAAACTTGATGGAAAATTTCCTATAATGGAGCATTGTGAAGATTTAGGTATTGAGTATAAAAATGGAACGATAAATCATGGGCAACTTTCAAAGAAATATAATCAAATTGGTAGGCCTGTTAAGGCGGAGTTAAATGCTGTAATAAGGGATCTGAAGTTAGCTAAAGAAGCAAATGGCTGGATACATATACAACATGTATCCACTAAAGAAGCTATTGATCAAATAAATAATGCTAAATCTGATGGTATTAATGTCACCACAGAAGTTACTCCTCACCATATTTTTTTGAATGAAAACGAATTGATCAATAATTTAGACCCCACATTTAAAGTAAACCCTCCTCTAAGAACTCAAGAAGATATGCAGTATTGCCTCAAAGCTCTAAAAAGTGGAGTAATTGATGTAATTGCTACTGATCATGCACCACACTCCAGAGAAGATAAAATAGGAAAATTTATTGAATGTCAATCTGGAATTTCATGGTTAGAGAATGCTTTTGGGTTAGTCTCTGAGAGGTTAGGTTATAGAATTGCATGTGAAAAAATGTCTTACAATCCTGGTAAATTTTTTCAAAATCTAGGCTTAAATATCGGATTGATTGAGAAAGGATATCAGGCAGATTTCTTTATTATTGAAGATCAGAATTGGAACTTGGAAGCACAAAAAATAGAATCAAAAAGTTCGAATTATATTTTTAAACACGGGAATGGAGATTTAGTTAATTTAAGAGGCAAGCCAATTTTGACATTTTCATGTGGGAAAGAAGTATACAATTCTGGGGAGGTAAAGTCAGACAATTATGCTTAAAGAAAGATATTTAATATTAAATGATGGATCTATATATCAAGGTTACGCTTTCGGACATGACAGTGAGTCAATTGGTGAGGTAGTTTTTAATACTTCTATGACCGGATATCAAGAAATGCTTACTGACCCTAGTTATAGGGGGCAAATATTAGTCTCAACTTATCCAATGATTGGCAATTACGGAATAGATAGCAATTTTAGTGAATCAAACAAAGTACAAGTAAAAAGTTATGTTGTTAGAGATTTGTGTGATTATCCTTTTCATTTTTCAAATAATAAAGATCTGAATGAATTTTTAACCGAAAATGAAATACCTGGAATTCATTCTGTAGACACACGCTCTTTAACTAGGAAAATTAGAAGGTTTGGATCTAAGATGGCCATCCTAACCGATAATCCAGATTTAAATGTTGCTTTAGAAAAAATAAATGAATTTGGTTCATATGAAGAAAATAATTATGTTGATCAAGTTTCAGTAAAAAAGATTGAAAATTATGTAGTTAAAAACAGTAATTTGAATATTGCATTAATTGATTTTGGAGTTAAAAAAAATATTATCAGGTTGTTAAATTCTAGAGGTTGCAATGTTGAAGTATATCCATGGAATTTTGATTTTAATAATTTAGATTTAAAAAAATTTGATGGTATTGTAATGTCTCCAGGCCCGGGTGACCCAAAAACCTTATTAAATGACATTAAAGGAATAAAAAAATGTATTGAAAGTGTTCCATCTTTAGGGATATGCCTTGGTCACCAAATTATTGCCCACATTTATAACGGAGAGACATTTAAATTGCTCTTCGGTCATAGAGGAGGAAACCAGCCCGTAAAAGAAATTAATTCAGGAAGAGTATATCCAACTTCTCAAAACCATGGTTATGCTGTTAGTGACAAAAAATTTCCACCAGAACTTGAAATAACCCACATAAATATTAATGATAATACCGTCTCAGGTTTAAAGCACAAAGAAAAACCTATAATTTCTATTCAATATCACTCTGAAGCCTGCCCTGGACCAGTAGATTCAGAATATATATTTGATAACTTTCTAGAATTAATTAAAGGTAAAAATGAAAAATAATAAAAGAATATTAGTTATAGGATCTGGCCCTATTGTAATTGGGCAAGCTGCAGAATTTGATTATGCAGGAACACAGGCTTGCAAATCTTTAAAAGAAGAAGGGTGTTATGTTATTTTAGTTAATTCAAATCCCGCAACCATAATGACGGACGTCGATACCGCAGATAAAGTTTATGTTGAGCCATTAACAATTGAAATTATTGAAAAAATAATTATTAAAGAAAAACCTGATGGCATACTTGGTACTTTAGGTGGTCAAACTGGACTTAATCTTGTCAAAGACCTATATGATAAAAAAATACTTGAAAAACACAGCGTAGAGGTTCTTGGTACTTCAGTTGAATCGATTAATAAAGCTGAAGATAGATTACTTTTCAGGAATCTAATGGATGAACTTGGCGAACCCGTCCCTCCAAGTTTTAGTTGCAATACTGTTGATGAGGCAATTGATGCGGCAAAAAATATAAGTTACCCAGTAATAGTTAGGCCTGCCTTTACTCTAGGAGGAACTGGAGGAGGTGTTGCCTATAATGATAATGAATTAAAGGAAATATCATATTCTGGAATAAATGCTAGTATGGTTGGTCAAATACTTGTTGAGAAATGTTTAGTGGGATGGAAAGAGGTTGAATATGAAGTGATTAGAGATTCAGATGATAATGCAATCACTGTTTGTAATATGGAAAATTTTGATCCGATGGGTGTTCATACAGGAGATTCGATTGTTGTGGCTCCAAGTCAAACTTTAAGTGACAAGGATTATCAAGAATTAAGAACCTCATCGTTAAATATAATTAAAGGGCTCAAAATTGAAGGAGGCTGTAACGTTCAATTGGCTTTTAGACCTTATGATTCAAAAGATTATAAAGGCCCTAATTATTACGTAATTGAAGTTAATCCAAGAGTTAGCAGATCTTCTGCTTTGGCTTCAAAAGCAACAGGATACCCTATAGCAAGAGTAGCAGCAAAAATTGCGCTTGGAAAAAAATTAGATGAAATTAGTAATCAGGTAACAGGAGTTACAACGTCTGCTTTTGAACCTGCATTAGATTATTGTGTTGTAAAAATTCCAAGATGGCCATTCGATAAATTTGAAAAAGGTGACAGAAAAATAGGAACCCAAATGAAAGCGACTGGGGAAGTAATGTCTATTGAAAGAAATTTTGAAAGTGCTCTATTAAAAGCAGTGAGAGCTTTAGATATTTCCAATATTTCTCATTTAAATGACAAATCTGTTATTGCTAATGATGTATCTGACCTTCTGCCAGATGACACAAGATTATTTAAAATTTTGAAGCTTTTAAGAAAAGGAACTGAATTAGAAGAGATTTATAATTTTACAAAGATTGATAAATGGTTCTTAGTAAAACTAAAGAAGATTATAGACCAAGAAAAAAAATTAAGTAATGCAAAAGAAATTGACAAGGATATATTAAAAACTTCAAAAAAAATTGGTTTTTCTGATGAGAGTATTTCATTGTTAACTAAAAAAAGTGTTGAAGACATAAGATTGCTAAGGAAAAAATGGTCAATTTTACCAACTTATAAAATGGTAGATACATGTGCATCTGAATTTGAAGCATTAACACCTTATTACTATTCAACTTATGAGACTGAAAATGAAGCTGTTCCAGATAAAACTAATAAAGCAGTCGTTCTTGGAAGTGGTCCAATTAGAATTGGGCAAGGTATAGAATTTGATTACTGTTCTGTTCATGCTGCATGGTCCCTTCAAAAAAGAAAAATAGACTCAATTTTTATAAATTCAAACCCAGAAACTGTATCAACAGATTTTGACACCTCAGATAGATTATATTTTGAACCAATTGACCAAGAATCAGTATTTGATATTTTGGAAAATGAAGAAACGACCAATTCATTTCCATCAACAATTGTTCAATTTGGCGGCCAAACAGCAATAAATTTAACTAAAGAATTAGAAAAAATTAACTATCCTATTTTAGGAACTTCTGCAAAATCAACTGAACTTGCATCTGATAGAGGATATTTTGAAGAACTTACATCAAAAATTGGTGTTCCTCAGCCACCGGCAGGAACCTCTTTGAATTTTCAAGAAGCAAAAATAATTGCTGACAGAATAAAATATCCAGTTATTGTCAGACCAAGTTTTGTTTTAGGTGGCATGGCAATGAATATTATTGATAATGAGAATGACTTAGAAAGTTATTTTAAAGAACATGATTTTTCTAATTTGATTAACCCTGAAATTTTAATTGATAAATATATAGAGGGCATTGAATTAGAAATTGATGCTGTTTCTGACGGAAAAGACATTTTAATTCCCGGAATAATGTTGCACTTAGAAAAGGCTGGTGTTCATAGTGGTGATTCTGTGGCAGTTTATCCAGCTAAAGGAATTACAGAGCAAGAAAAAGAAGTGATTCTAGAATATTCGAAAAAAATTGCACAAGAAATAAATATTGTAGGTTTAATGAATATTCAGTTTATTTTAGATAGAAGTGGTAAAGATCCTAAAGTTTACGTAATTGAAGTTAATCCTAGATCAAGTAGGACAGTTCCATTTATATCAAAAGCTACAGGAGTTCCGATGATTGATTTAGCAGTGGGTTGTATGCAGGGCGAAAAACTTATTGATTCAAAATTTGGAACTGGTGTTTATAAAGAAAGAAATATTACAGCTGTGAAAGCTCCTGTTTTTTCAATGTCAAAATTAACTGATGTTGATACATTTCTAGGGCCAGAAATGAAATCAACAGGCGAAGTAATGGGAATGTCAGATAGTTATGAAGAAGCACTCTCTAAGGCTTTTATTAGTTCAGGTCTTTATATTCCAAAAAAAGGGTCCGTGTTACTTAGTATTGCTGATAAAGACAAAAAGATTAGTGAGAGTCTTATAAAATTAATTAATGAAAGAGGGTATAAAATGGTTGCTACTCCTGGGACTGCAAAATTGATTAATTCACTTGGATTTAAGGCTGAAATAATTGAAAAAAGACTAGATAAAAATCCAAATGTTTTGGATATGATTAAAGCAACAAAAGTTATTGCTGTTGTTAATACTGTTACTGGAGACAGAAAAACATTACAAGATGGCTTTAGAATTAGAAGAGCTGCTACTGAAAGAAAATTGCCTTGCTTTACTTCTTTAGATACTGCAAAAGCAGTTTTTGGAGATAAAGTTTTAGAAGAAAATCTTAAGGTAAATTCTCTGGATGAATATCTAGCCTTTTAAGGCAACGATTGATAGCCATTTCCTATCTAAAGTTTTGATATTAAGTTCTTTAAATAAGGATGAAACTGTCTCTTGAAGAACTTT
Organism: Chloroflexota bacterium; assembly: GCA_002721675.1. Taxonomy (GTDB): domain Bacteria; phylum Chloroflexota; class Dehalococcoidia; order Lucifugimonadales; family Lucifugimonadaceae. The sequence goes on from PBLC01000005.1 coordinate 31,520, forward strand.
TTTGCCAATGTCTAATGGAATTCCGGGCAATACACCCTCAATCCAATCCTTGAAACTGCTTATTTCATACCAACCATCAAGAGGCACGTTTACATTTTCTATTTCCTTCTCCACTATTTTAAATCCACTTTTATTGAGTAATTCTTCATAATTTTCAGGAGTTAACTGTATTCTAGATTGAACTTTATCTCTGATAGGTTTTAAATCATACTCTTTTTTGAGCAATCTTAAACTCTTCATCATCCATTTTCTTAGGAATAATTCTGTTTCCTTTGGATGAGACCCTAAAAAGAAAGAGGTATTAAAAGCCAATTTGCCTCCATCTTTTAATCCATTTCCAATATGTTTAAGTACTTCTTCTTTTTCTGGAACATAGTGTATGGAATTGCAATATACAACAGTATCTACCTTTTCCTTTAAATTTTCATGTAAATTTTGTGCTTCTGATTGAATATAATTTATGATGACATCTTTTCTATCACTAAATCTTTTTAGAGCTAGAGATATAGCTGTAGAAGAACTATCAACAGCATAAATAGCAATTTTACTCACATCTTTAACTTTACTTAAAATCATTTCAGTAATACCGCCATTTCCACAGCCTAAATCTAGTATTTTGGTACTACTATTTATATCTGCAAGATCTAACAAATTTGAGTTTACAGTTCTGTAAAATTCTAAGTTAGAAAAACTATCAAAATTGAATTTTTTTGCTTCATCCATTTTCATAAATAAATTATACACTAAGATATCAATATCTAAAAAATATTAATATAATTAGATTAGGTAATAAATGAATGAGTTAAATTATAATTCAAATAGAATATTTTTATTATTATTTATTATTTTCCCCTTTCTATTAAATAGTTGTTTTAACCCCGACGATGGCCAAGAACTTAATATATTTGCAGCCGCTTCATTAAGTGAACCGTTTAACGCGATAAAAGATGGATATAAAGAATCTATTAATATTGATTATGATGGATCTTTTTCTTTGATTAATAAGATTAATTTAGGCGCAACCCCAGATATAGTTATAATTGCTGGATTGGAAAATATAGAGTTAATAAATCAGAATTTTATTGAGATAAGTTCAATTAGGCCTTTAATAAAGAATGAATTGGTTTTGCTTCATAAGAATAAACTTGGTAATTCTTTATCTTTAAGTGAAGTATGTTTAAATCAAGATATTATATTTGGAGTTGCGGATCCTTTCCTTGCCCCTCTCGGTAAACAATCGAATCTTGCTATGAATAAATATGAAGACTGTAAGAAAATTATGGCTGAAGGTAATATTAGAATTTCTAGCAATGCGAGGGCATTAATTAGTGCATTGAATTATGGACACCTGGACGCAGCCATAATTTATAAATCTGATTATATAAATAGTATTGGTAATAATAATTCGTTTAGAATATCTGAAGAAAATTTTAATGAAATAATTTATTATCCAGTCTTAATAATGAGTAACGATAACGATAATAAATTATCTATGAAAGAAAATTTTGTTAAACACTTGTTTTCTGATGATACTAAAGAATTATTTGATAGATTTGGATTTGAAATGGTGACAAATGATATTAAATGATCTTGAATTAGTAGTTTTTTCAATTCGAGGAGCTTTAGTAGCTACAGTAATTGCTGGCTTGGTCGCATTGCCAGTCGCTTATATTCTTGAATTTAAAAAATTTTGGTGGAAGCCTATATTGGAAGTTTTATCTATCCTTCCATTAGGTGTACCACCAGTAATAATTGGATATTTACTATTAGTAATGTTAAGCCCAAAATATTTTTTTGGTTCATTCATTTATTCCATTATTGGAAGCAGTTTAGTTTTTACTTGGATAGCAGGCTCGTTAGCAGCAGCAATAGTATCATTCCCTCTTATAGTAAGATCATTCCAATTAGGATTTTCTAGCGTAGATAATAATTTAATAAACACTGCTAAAAGTTTAGGTTTATCATTCCCTTATATATTTACCAAAATAATCTATCCCCTTTCAAAAAAAGGAATATTTGCTGGCTTATTAATCTGTTTTGCAAGAAGTATTTCTGAATTTGGTGCTACTATTGTTGTTTCAGGAAATATGCCTGGAAAGACTCAAAATATTTCTACCGCAATATATACTTCCATTTCATCTTCAGATAATAGTTCGGTGATAAGGCTATCGATTTATTCCATTTTGATGGCTATATTATCAATAACAGTTCATAATATATTGGTAAATAGAAAATCGAAATGAATTTAAATTGGGTAGAAAAGTTAGAAAAACTTAATCAGGAATTTGTAGTTTGCGTAGGTGTTGATCCAATTTATGAAAAAATTAGAGAATTAAAATTTAACAGCATATATGAATGGTGCGAGTTTTTAATAGAACATACATCAGAAAAAGCAAATGTTTATAAATTTCAAATGGCTTATTTCGAAAAATCTGGAATTGAAGGCCTTGAAGATCTAAAGAAGATAATAGATTATTTAAAATCAAATTTCCCTGAGAAAATTATCATTGGTGATGGTAAAAGATCTGATATTGGGTCTACTGCAAATGCTTATGCTGAGGCGATGTATTCATATTGGAAATTTGATGTTGTAACTATTAACCCGTATATGGGTTCTGATTCAATAATACCTTTTTCTGAAAAAGAGGGAGCGCTAGTCATATGCAAGACCTCCAATCCTAGTTCAGGCGAGATACAAAACTTAATTGTTGATAATGGCCAAAAAGTTTATAAAAAAGTATTAGAGATTGTTGAAAAGAACAATGAGGGGAATAATTTAGGTTTAGTAGTGGGTGCTACTTTTCCAAAAGAGTTAACAGAAATTAGAGAAATGAATAGCCAAATCCCAATATTGATTCCGGGGTTAGGATTTCAAGGGGGAGATTTAAAAAAGACCATAAATTCAGCAAAAGGGGATGGGATAAATATTATAAACTCATCAAGAGGGATAAGCTTCCCAAGTGAAACTTTTAATTCATCGCAACAGTATCAAGATTTTATAATAAAATCTTTGAATGATTTTGTAATTTCTGTCGGTGAACATGTTTGACATAGCACTTATCCTGAATAAACTTGAAATAGGAGTAGTTAAATGGAAGAGTTAAGCATAGATAGTATTAGAGTTAGTCTTTCGAATTATCAAAGAGTTGTAATTCTTAAATTGAAATCTAAAGAAATGTTTATCCCAATTTGGGTTGGGCCCAGCGAAGCTGATGCAATCGCAATAAAACTTCAGAAAGTTTCTCTGCCTAGGCCTTTAACTCATGATTTAGTTATTTCTTTACTTGATTCACTTTCAGTATCTGTAGAATATGTATTAATTGAATCCATGAAAGAAGAAACATTTTTTGCAAAAGTTGCAATAAAAAGTAATGACAAAATTATTATGATTGATTCAAGAGCATCAGATGCAATTGCTCTTGCTGTAAGGGTATCATGCCCTATATATGCCAATGATGATGTTGTTGAAAAAGTATCCGTTTCTTTAGATCATGACAATCAGACTGTTAACAAAAAAAATAAAGAAAATATCGAATCTAGCAGTATGGATTACAAACAAGAAACTGACCTAAGCCAATTTGTTGATTTTATCGATACTCTCGATTTAGAAAGTTTGGGAGATAATTAGTTTCATTAGTAAAGATCGCTTAAATAAATTTCTCTTGTCTTGCAAAATTCAATATGTTAGATTTATGATGGTTCATTTCTTGAAAAGAAATATTAAAGAATCGGCTTAATTATGAAAAAGAATTTCATAATTTTTGGAAAAATAACTGGCCTCGGGTGGTTTGTTGTAATTATAACTATAGGTTTAGTTTTGGTGGGAAGATGGATTGGGAGTTTTATTGGTTCGCCCATCCTTTTTGCATCAATTGGAGGCTTAATTGGAATAGTGGTTTCTTATTTAGGTATAAGATCAAGCATTAGGGAAATACTAAATAATAATGGAAGAGATAAATGAATAAATCAATAATATTGCCCTTCTTTATTATTTTATTTATTACTTCTATATTAGGTGGCGCAATTGGCGGCGCTTTCCCATTCGGCGGTTTTTTTCAAAGTCCGATCGCTCACATACAATTACCTGCTGAAAAAATTCCAGGATTAGGCGTTTTTAATACATCTTTAACTCTCTGGATAGGTATGATTATTTTAATGACATTTGTATTGTTGGCAACAAGAAATATGAAAAATGTGCCTGATGGTAGACTTCAAAATATAGCCGAAGTGATTGTTGAGTTCTTTGTTAATTTGGCTCAAACTATATCTGGAAGTGAAAAAGGTAGAAGATTTGTTCCCTTAGTGCTTTCAATATTTTTGTGTGTAGTTGTTTCAAATTGGGTTGGAGTTTTGCCAGGCGTAGGTACTGTAGGAATAGTAGAATCTGCTGAAGTTGTTTATTCGCATAAAGAACATAAAGTTGATTCATGTCACAGTTCAGATCATAGTTCAGATCATGGTTCAGATCACAAAGACTTTAATTGCAAAGAAGCTTTAAAAGAGCATTTAGTTGTTTTCGAAAGTATTCCAGGTACTGGCATAAAATATCTACCTCCTGGAAGAGGTGAATCCAAAGTAGAAAAAGGTGGAGGCGTAGTGTTGGTAGAAGATGTTATCCATAGTCATAGTAAATTAGAAAGCAAGACATATGATCAAAAGCATGAGAAGCCACTTTCTTCAAACCTAGAAGGAAAGTATGCGGGTAGGTTATTGCCGCTACTTAGAGGTGCAAATACTGATCTTAATACTACTCTTGCAATCGCGATTGTAGCTATGGTAGCAGTTCAGTTTTGGGGTATTAGTGCATTAGGTATAAGAAAATATGGAGGTAAATTTTTTAACTTTTCTTCACCTATAATGCTTTTCGTTGGCTTGCTTGAATTTATAGCAGAATTAGCAAGAGTTGTAAGTTTTACCTTTAGATTATTTGGAAACATGTTTGCTGGAGAAGTTCTGCTTGTCGCAATGATGTTCTTGTTGCCATTTATTGGTATTATTCCATTTATGGGTCTTGAATTATTTGTAGGAGTAATTCAAGCATTTATATTTTCAATACTAACCCTGATTTTTGGTATTACAGCCATATCAGATCACAGTGAACATTAAATATGAAAAATAAAATTATTAACAAACAAACAAAGGAGATAAAATGGGAGATTTTATTTTTGGTGACTTAAGAACATTATCTGCAGCAATTGCAATTGGTCTTGGAGCATTAGGTCCAGGATTAGGTATTGGAATGCTTGCTGGTAAGGCTATGGAGGCTTTAGGAAGAAATCCAGAAGCTGAAGGGCCAATACAGCAGAATATGATTCTTGCAATTGCCTTTACTGAAGCGATAGCAATTTACGCTTTAGTTATTGCAATTATTATTCTATTCGTTGGTGGAACTACACCTCCAGCTAGCTTCAGCTAAGAAAGGTTAAAAAATAGGAGTATTATGGGTATAAATTTACCAGGTTTAATAACTCAATTAATTAGCTTTGCTATCTTGGTATTTCTTCTTACAAGGTTTCTTTACAAACCTGTAGTGAAACTTTTAGATGAAAGAGCCGAAAAGATAAAAAAAGGATTGAGCGATGCAGAATCTGCTTCAAAAGGTGCGGAAGAAGCTGCTAGCAAAATTGAAGAAGAACTTTCTCAAGCCAGATTAGAAGGCAAGAAATTGATTGAGGCTGCTAGAGATGCTTCGAATAGATTAAGAGAGGATGAAAAAGAGAAAATAACTTCTGAAATTTCTCAGATGATGGATAAGGCAAAAAAGGAAATTAATAGTGAACGAGATAGTGCGATTCTCGAATTAAAAAATAGATTTGGAGAATTAGTAGTAGATGCGGCGGGCAAAGTAATTGAAAAAGAAATTGACGAAAAATCTCATTCTGAATTAATTAAGAAAGCTTTGGAGGAGAAGTCACTTTGATTAGGTAACAGTTTATGAAAAATTCTTCGACAACAAATAGGTATTCTGACGCAATTTTTGAAATTGCTAGAGAGGATGGGGAATTAGATTCTTGGAAAAATTTCTTAGAGGATTTAACTGATGTATTTAGTGACTCTGGGACAGTTGATTTTTTTCAAGATCCGAAGATTAGTAATAAAGATAAACTCAAATTGATCAGCAATTCAGAAATCAAATCCAATAGTCGTCAGTTAAATTTTTTAAGAATAATTGTAGAAAAAGGGAATGTATATCTTTTTGATTCTATACTTATAAGATTTAATAAACTTGTTGATAGTTTTAATGGGATAAAAAGAGCAGATGTTATTACCGCTTTTAAACTCGAGCAAGAAGAATTGGATAAAATTAATGAAAAACTAAGCGATTTAGTTGGATCTAAAGTTGTGAGTGTTAACTCGGTTGACAAGACTATCTTAGGAGGTTTTGTAGCCAAGTTTGATGACCAAATGTTAGATATGAGTACTAAAGGAAAATTAAATAGATTAAAGGAATCAATTATTGATTAATTAGATTTAGGAGAAAAAATGGCTTCACAAGATATATCTTCAGTGATAAAAAAACAAATTCAAGACTATGGTGATAAATCATCATTGGTTGATGTAGGCACAGTAGTTGAGGCAGGTGATGGAATTGCACAGATTCATGGATTGTCTAATGTAAAATATAGTGAATTACTTGAATTTCCGAATGGTACTTTAGGTATGGCTCTCAACCTTGAAGAAGATAGTGTAGGGACAGTGGTATTAGGAGATTACTTAGATATCAAAGAAGGCGATGAAGTAAAAGCAACAGGAAGGATTGTTGAAGTCCCTGTTGGCGAAGAGTTAATAGGAAGAGTAGTCGATCCTCTTGGTATGCCTATAGATGGAAAAGGATCTATTAAAACTAATTCAACAGCACCTGTTGAGAAACCAGCACCAAACGTTGTAAGTAGGAAATCCGTAGATCAGCCAGTACAGTTTGGGGTTAAAGTAGTAGATGCATTGGTGCCAGTTGGAAGAGGGCAAAGAGAATTAATTATTGGGGATAGGAGTACTGGTAAAACTGCTGTAGCTATAGACTGCATAATAAATCAAAAAGGTGGAGATCTAGTCTGTATATATGTAGCGATAGGCCAAAAATCTTCTAAAGTTGCAAGTGTAGTAGACACTTTACAGAAATATGATGCAATGGAGCACACAATTGTTGTTGCCGCAAATGCTTCAGACTCTGCTCCACTTCAATATTTAGCCCCTTATTCAGGTTGTGCAATGGCTGAGTATTTTATGGATAAAGGTAAAGATGTTTTAATTGTATATGATGATTTAAGTAAACATGCTTGGGCATACAGACAGATGTCTCTTCTACTTAGAAGGCCTGCGGGAAGGGAAGCATATCCTGGAGATGTATTTTATCTTCATTCGAGACTTCTTGAGAGGGCTGCAAGAGTAGAGCAAGAATATGGAGGAGGCTCAATAACTGCTTTACCAGTAATTGAAACTCTTGCTGGAGATGTATCTGCATATGTGCCTACAAATGTGATCTCAATAACTGATGGTCAGATTTATTTAGAAGCAGATTTATTCAATTCGGGGGTAAGGCCAGCTCTTAATACAGGGCTATCAGTTAGTAGGGTAGGAGGGTCAGCTCAAGCAAAAGCGATGAAAAAAGTTTCTGGTAGTTTAAAAATTGAGTTGGCTCAGTACAGAGAATTGGCAGCTTTTGCCCAATTTGGATCCGATGATTTAGATGATGTTACCAAAAAGCAATTGAGTAGAGGGGCTATAATTGTAGAGTTATTAAAGCAACCTCAATATGAACCAGTTCCTCTAGAAAATCAAGTGACATTATTATATTTGGCATCAGAAGGTTTGCTTGATGATATTGATGTTTCTGATGTAGCAAAATACGAAATAGCTTGGAATGAATACGCCAACTCTAATGTCTCTGATGCATTAAAAAATATTAGAGAATCTGGAGACTTGAGCGATGAAGATATGCCTAAAATAAAGAAGGCAGCTGAAGACTTTAACAAAATTTTTAATACATAGATATGCCAAATTTAAGAGAATTAAGAAGTAGAATAAAAAGTGTAGAGAGTACTTCTAGGGTTACGAATGCACTGCAAATGATCGCGGCAGCTAAAATGAAAAAGGCTCAAGATAAGGTTCTTGATGGTAGGTCATATGGTGAAAAGTTAAACTCTATTCTTTCAAATTTTTATCTAAGTAATCCGGAAATTTTTAATTCAGAAGATACTAAAGGAGATAAAAATTTGGTTATCCTGGTAACACCTGACAGAGGTCTCTGTGGAGCGTTGGTATCTAATGTCCTAAAATTAGCTTCTAATTATTTTGAAGATCATAATTCAGATAGAGAAATTGTAGTGATTGGTAAGAAAGGCAATAGTTATATTGCAAGGACAACCAACAATGAACCTAAATTTTATCAAGTATCTGATATGCCTGCTTTTGATGAAGTGTCTGACATTACTAAATTTATTATTGAAAAATATTCTAGTGGAGAATTTGGTGAGATAAATATTATTTATTCTGAGTTTATAAGCACTGCTGTACAAAAAGCTAAAATTAAAAAACTGATGCCAATTCAAATTGATGAAGACTCAGAGGGAAAAGTTTCTTCAGAATTCTTGTATGAACCAAGCCTTGAAGAAGTATCAAATGCCTTAATTCCTAGATACGTAGAGGTTAATATATTTAATGCAGTGTTGGATTCTATAGCTAGCGAACATTCTGCAAGATTAGTAGCAATGCAAAATGCTACAGATAATGCTAATGAATTAAAGGAAGATTTAACATTAGATTTAAATAAAGCAAGGCAACAAACCGTTACATCTGAAATATTAGATATTATTGGAGGAGCTCTCGCCTTAGAATAATGAAACTTAAACTAACAAATAAAAACGAAAGGAAAGAAAATGGCTGACAATATTGAAGGAAAAGTAGTACAGGTTATCGGAACTGTAGTTGATGTTGAATTTCCAAATGATAAACTTCCTGAGATTTATAATGCACTAGAACTAGAAGTTGATGGTGAAAAATTAGTGCTAGAAGTAGAACAGCATGTAGGCAATAATTGGGCAAGATGCTTAGCTCTTGGGGCCACTGAAGGTGTTTCAAGGGGATTGGTAGTTAGAGATACTGGATCTGCTGTTTCTGTTCCAGTAGGAAAAGCTTCTTTGGGAAGGATATTTAATGTCCTTGGTGATGCTTTGGATGACCTAGGGGAAGTTAATGCAGAAGAAAAATGGCCTATTCATAGACCTGCACCTACTTTTGAACAACAAAGTGGAAGCACTGAAGTTTTAGAAACAGGAATTAAAGTATTCGATCTAATTACTCCTTTTGCTAAAGGTGGGAAAGTAGGGGCTTATGGTGGAGCAGGTGTTGGTAAAACTGTAATTATTACTGAATTGATTAGAAACATTGCTCAAGAGCATAGTGGGGTTTCTGTTTTTGCAGGAGTAGGGGAAAGGTCTAGAGAGGGAAATGATTTATGGCATGAAATGAAAGATTATGGAGTGCTAGATAATACTGCACTAGTATTTGGCCAAATGAATGAACCTCCTGGGACAAGGGCTCGGATAGCTTTAACAGGCCTGACAATGGCTGAATATTTTAGAGAAGTAGGTAAGCAAGACGTATTATTATTTGTAGATAATGTGTATCGATATACGTTAGCTGGCATGGAGGTTTCTGCATTATTAGGTAGAATGCCATCTGCTGTCGGATATCAACCAACCCTCGCGACTGAAATGGGCGACTTGCAGGAAAGAATTACATCTACAGTGGACGGATCTATTACTTCTTTTCAAGCAGTATACGTACCTGCTGATGATTATACAGACCCAGGTATTGTTACCACTTTTGGCCACTTAGATGCATCTATATCATTAGAGAGATCATTAGCAGCTCAGGCACTATTCCCTGCAGTTGATCCATTAGCTTCAAATTCTAGAATCATGGAGCCCGGAATAGTTGGTGAAGATCACTATAATACTGCTAGAGAAGTTCAAGAAGTATTGCAGAGATTTAAAGATTTGCAGGATGTAATTGCAATTCTTGGTATTGAGGAATTATCAGAAGAAGATAGAGAGACAGTATTTCGAGCAAGAAAAATTCAAAGATTTTTGACTCAACCTTTTCATGTAGGAGAAGTATTTACAGGAATCCCTGGAAAGTACGTGAAAGTGGAAGATACAGTAAAAGGATTTAAGGAGATTTTGAGTGGTCAGCATGATGATCTGCCTGAACAAGCATTCTATATGGTTGGGACAATAGAAGAGGCAGTTGAAAAAGCGAAAACGCTTAAGAGTTAATCATGAGCCTAAAACTTGAAATAGTAACATCTGAAAAAAATGTGTTTTCTGGGGATGTAGATTATGTCGGAGTCAAAAGTTCTGATGGGGAGTTAGGAATATTGCCTCAACATGTCCCATTAGTAACTGAACTTGTTGAAGGCAAAGTAACTTGGAGACTTAACAATAAGAGTCAAGAAGTTAATATATCTGGAGGATTTCTAGAAGTTATTAATAATAAAGTTACTATACTTGCTGATAAAGTAGACTAACTTGTTACCTTGCTTAACCTTCTTTGTCTTAGATGATAAGTCATAGATTCAATTTCTAATCCAGGATCTAAATTCTTTACAATTACATAATCAGGTATTTTTGGTGTGAAACTAGAAAAATTAATTATATAAAATAAATCATTACCAATTAATGTATCTGCTACAAATTGAGTAATATTATTAGGTGTAGCAATTATTCCAATTTTTATATTCCTTGTTTTTATCGTTCTTTGAAGGTCCTTTATATCTTGAATTTTTAAATTTGAAATTTTTTTACCAATCATTCTTAAATTAGGATCGAATGCTGCGACTATTCTGTATGTTTGTGATCTTTTTTGTCTCATAAATTCCATGGCTGATCTTCCTAATGTGCTACCTCCAATTAATACAGCATTCCAACTAGCATCAAGACCTAGTAATTTTTGTAAACTTTTTTTTAATACCTTTACGTTATACCCTTTGCCATTAATTCCGTTTATACCAAGTGATGTCAAATCTTTCCTAATTTGACTTGATTCTACAGGCATATACAAAGAAAGTTCTTTAGAACTCGTAATTTTTATTTCTTCTTGTTGGAGTTGAGATAATATTCTTAAATATATTGGCAGTCTATCTAATACAACCCTAGGAATATCTGAACTCAAATATGATTGTTTAATTATATCTTTAGCCATAAAAGCAATATTAAACTATAAAAGTCTAAATCTAAAATAAAAATTTATGTTGACATGATCTGTATCAAGTTATAATATACCCAATGTTATAAGAAACAGAATATAAGATATATAAATTGGAAAGCGGAGTATACATAATAAGCGTTGCAGCAAGATTACTCGAAGTTCATCCTCAAACATTAAGAAAATATGAGAAATATGGGCTTGTGAGTCCTTCGAGGTCTGTGGGTATGCTTAGGCTGTATTCTGAAGAAGATTTAATTAGACTCAAGATTATAAAAACATTAGTGGATGATTTTGGGGTTAATTTGGCAGGCATAGCGATAATTATGGAATTTGTTGAAGGTTTAGATGAAGTTTCAATGATTGTAAATAGTATTAATGAAACCAATCTTAGATCTAGAAAGAATATGCTTGATGAAAAATTGAAATCTTTGTTGTCAAAAGTTATAGGCTAAATGAGTAACAAAAAGAAAGAAAAAAAACTATCAAAATCTGAAGTTGAAATTAATGATTTAAAAAAAGAAAGGGATGATTTTAAAAATATTGCAGCCAGAGCTCAGGCTGATTTAGTAAATTATCGAAATAGAATGAAGGTGGAATTAAGTGAAATAGAAAGCAGAGGTAAGAAAACTGTATCTCTTAAGGTTCTTTCAGTGATTGATGAATTCGATTTAGCATTAGAAGGTATAGTGCCAATTATAGGCCAAGCTGCTAATAGTGAAGCTGCAGATATAGTAATAGATGGATTAGATATTATAAGAGAGAAATTTAAAACAACTTTTGAATCTGAAAATATAAGTGAGATCACAGAAGTAAAAATTTTCGATCCTGTTTATCATGAGGCATTAATTACTACAGAGACTGATAAATATGAACCTGGTGCAATAATAAAAATTTTGAGAAAAGGTTACATAATGAATGATGAAGTTATAAGGCCAGCTCAAGTAGAAATTGCTAAAGAAAAAAATGAAGAAAAGGAGAAAAAATAATGGCAAAAATAATCGGAATTGATCTTGGAACAACTAACTCTGCAGTTGCAGTAATGGAGGCTGGAGAGCCTATAATATTGGAGAATAAAGAAGGGAAAAGGACCACCCCTTCTGTAGTTGGTGTAAATACTAAAACACAAGAGAGATTTGTTGGAGAACTTGCAAGGCGACAGAGTGTAACTAATGCAGAGAATACTATTTATTCTGCAAAAAGATTTATTGGCAGACGATTTGATGATACTTCTGTAAAAGAGGATGCATCTAGAATTTCTTATAAACTTGCTAAAGCCAAAAATGGGGATGTTGAAATACTTCTTTCTGAAAAAAAACATTCTCCACCAGAAATTTCTGCAATGGTATTACAAAAGTTAAAAGAAGATGCTGAACATAAGTTAGGGGATAAAGTTACTCAGGCAGTTATTACAGTTCCTGCTTATTTTAGTGATAGCCAAAGAGAAGCCACAAAGGTTGCCGGTAAGATAGCCGGATTGGAAGTTATGAGGATAATTAATGAGCCTACTGCAGCATCATTAGCGTATGGACTAGATTCTAAAGGGGACAAGACAATTGCTGTTTATGATCTAGGAGGAGGAACATTTGATATAACTATATTGCAATTAGGAGAAGGTGTTTTTGAGGTAAAATCAACTAATGGAGATACTCATCTCGGTGGAGATGATTTTGACAATCTTCTTTTGGACAATGTTGCTGAAGAATTTAAGAAAAATGAAGGAATTGATTTAAAAAAAGATCCTGCAGCATTACAGAGATTAAGAGTAGAGGTAGAGAGAGCAAAAATTGAATTATCTACAGTTACTCAAACCGAGATAAATTTACCATTTATAACGGCTGATGCTAATGGACCTAAGCATTTAGTTTCAAATATAAATAGAGCCAAGTTAGAAGAAATTACCGCTGGCCTTATTGAAAGGACAGTACAACCTTGCAAGCAGGCTATAAAAGATGCCGAATTAGATACTAAATCTATTTCTGACATCATATTAGTTGGTGGAATGACAAGAATGCCAGCAGTAATCAATAAAGTTAAAGAAATATTTGGAAAAGATGCTTCTGCAGGGATTAACCCTGATGAGGTGGTTGCCATGGGAGCAGCTATTCAAGCAGGAGTATTAGAAGGTGATGTAAAAGATGTTTTGCTATTAGATGTGACTCCTCTTTCTGTAGGAATTGAAACTCTTGGTGGAGTTAGAACTACTTTAATTGAAAGGAATACAACTATTCCAACATCAAAAAGTGAAACATTTACTACCGCTGCAGATAACCAGACAAGTGTTGAAATTCATGTATTGCAAGGGGAAAGAGAAATGGCTTCCGATAATGTTTCTATAGGAAGATTCAATCTTGATGGAATAGCTCCAGCCCAGAGAGGGGTTCCTCAAGTTGAAGTAACATTTGATATAGATGCTGATGGGATTCTTAAGGTTTCAGCCAAAGATAAAGGAACTGGGAAAGAGCAGCATATAACTATAACTGGTAGATCTGGATTGGATGAAAAGGAAATAGATAATTTAGTTAATGAAGCATCCCAGTATGCAGAAGAAGATAAGGCAAAAAAAGAGAAAGTTGAGGCAAGAAATAATGCAGAAAGTACTATTTATGCTGCTGAAAAATTGCTTAATGAGAACGGAGATAAGATTCTAGAAGATAAAAAATCAGAGATAAATGAATTAAAAGAGAAGTTAAATTCATTGTTATCTAGCGAAGAAGAAAGCGCTGAAGAGATTACTAATTTAACTAACGAACTTCAATCAAAGATGCAGGAAGTTGGTCAGGAGATTTATTCTGAAGCGCAACCTGAACAATCAGATAATGATAATGATGATTCTAAAGAGGATGATTCAGATACAATAGAAGGGGAGTACAAGGAGGTTTAATTGAAATATTTTAGGAAGCAGAATTCAATAATAAATGACGAATGGTACTCATCTTTAATTGCCTTTAATGAGAAATCATATTATGAATTAGGGCTAGACGATTTCAGGGAATTATATTTAATGGCTAAGGAATTAAATATTACTCCAGATCAGTATGTTAATAATTTAATATCCGATAATAAGTTATCAGTTTTTGATAGTGATATTGATGAGTTATCAATGTTATCTCCAATATTTCCACAAGAAGTGTGGGCTGCGGGAGTAACTTATAGTGATAGCATGAGAGAACGTCAAGCTGAAAGTGATACGCCTGATGTATATGCAAAAGTATACTCTGCAGATAGACCAGAAATATTTTTTAAAGGAACTGGGGAAAGAATGCAAGGCCCTAATGAAGAATTGGGTATAAGAGAAGATTCTGGATGGGATGTTCCTGAGTCAGAATTAGCAGTAGTAATTATCGATGGAGAAATAGCAGGATATACTATAGGAAATGATATGAGTAGCAGATCAATAGAAGGAGAAAATCCTTTATATCTTCCTCAAGCAAAAGTTTACAATAAGTCTTTTTCATTGGGTCCTTGTATTGTCTCTGCAGAACAAATTGGAGACCCTCAGAATCTAAAAGTAGAACTTATGATTACTAGAAAAGGTGACATTGTTTTTCAAGGTGAATCATCAACATCTCAGATGAAAAGGAATGTGTTTGAATTAACAGAATGGCTTCAAAAGAGTAATGATTTACCTCCAGTTGCTGTTTTAATGACTGGCACTGGAATAATTCCTCCACAAGATTTTACTTTACAAGAAGAGGACATCGTGAGTATTAATATAGAAAAAATAGGCACATTAACAAATAAAATAGTATTAGTTTAGATTTTCTTCCATTTTGATCCTTCAGAGTTATCTTCTATTTCAATATTATTTGCTATTAATATATCCCTGATTTGATCAGACATACCCCAATCTTTTTTTAGCCTAGCCTCATTTCTAATATCAATTAGCAAATCTATTTCTACATTAACTTTTTCATCTTTTTTTTCATCTAATTCAATTTTTAAAATTTCTTCAGCCTCTCCTAAAGGTTTATATTCTGAATTTATTTCATTAATGCTCATAGTCTCTCCATTATTTATTTCGATTACACCTTTTAGAGATTTAAGTAAAACTTTCCCTTTTCCGTCAACTCTTATGGAGGAATCATTTAGATCAAAAGTAATAGAGGTGTGCTCTTCAATGCCAATCATTAACACATCTTTATTTTTTATTAAATTATCAAATCTCTTTTTTCCAATAAAACAATGAGAAGTATCATGATCTCCTCCCTCCTTATTGTTAAAATGGGGTACAACAATAGTTTTTTTATCAAGAAAACTTAGTAAGTCTAGTCCAGGAATTAATTTAGGTGTTTCTCCAACTTTATAAATTTCATATACAGGAATTACATAGGACCCAAAAGTTAGAGCCGCTGCACTTGAAAAAGCTAATATTCCACCATTCTTTATTTTTGATTCTAATAGTGAATTTATTCCATATTTATTCCAAATTTTTAAAGCATATGTAGGACTTCCTGGTCCAGAAAAAATAAAATCAGAATTAATTATATTTTTTTTAATATTTTCATCATACGAATTTTCATCAGGAAAATTTATTGGTTCTATTTTTAAATTAACTTTTTCTTGAAAATATTTAATTATTTTATTGGATAAAATATTGTGATTCTCCTGAAAGCCAAAGGGAGTATCTAATAAAAAATTATTATTTGATTTGGAATCAGAATTATTTATTAGATTTCTGTATAATTTGGCCATATGTGGAGATGTTTCTCCAGATCCAAACAGAGTTATAATCCTAGATTTAGTAGTTATTCTATTTTCTTTCAAAAAACTTCCCCTCTATCCTTTGATTAATTATTTTATAGACTAATTTTGGCTTTTGAGCATGAATATCATGATCGCCATTTAATCTTTCAATATCAATCGTAACATCACTATCATAGATGAATGTTAAATCTGTGTTGTACTTTACTAATATTAGCAGCAAGGGAACTTTGATATTTTTTAAATTTGAAATGTAGTCATTTTCCCATAAACTCTCAAGTATTTTGATATGATTATCTAAACTTAATCTTTTGGTAATCTTATTATTCTCATCTACAGAAAATATACTGAATTGGCCCAATATTGCTTCTTCTGACCAATCAGGCCAATTTTTTCTTAATCTATCCAACATAATATCTTTATCCATGCCGTCTAAATCAGGTGGTCTTAATTTTTCCAATGCCTCTTTTTTAGATTCAAAATTTCCTTTTAAATTAATTGCACCCCCATCTATTCCTATACATCCTATTATTCTTTCATTAGCGTGCTGACAAATTGATACCCCAAGGTCACCACCCATAGACTGACCAATTATAATGATATTTTTTAAATTTTTCTTTTTAATAAAATTTAGTACATCACAAGATAGGGACTCTATAGAATATATACCTTTAGGCTTATCAGTTAATCCGTGCCCTCTTAAATCCAAGCAATAAATGTCAAATTTATTGTTATTAAATTCTTTAACTAATGGAATCCATAGATATGCTGATGAAGACAATCCGTGTAATAATAATAGAGTAAAATCAGGATTTTTAACTTTTCTTTCTAAGTAATGGAATTTTATTGAAAGTTCAGATGACTGATCAGAAGGAAGATATATATACTTAGAAATCAACCTATTATTTGGGCTCAGGAACCTGTATGACCCTTAACAAATTGGTATTGCCTGGTATTCCAATAGGCATTCCTGCCACAACAACAACATAATCTTTATTTTTTGCTATTCCAGTTTGAATAGATACATCAGACCCCAATTTAAACATTCCTTGAACTCTCTTAAATTGAGGTGCAGATATAGGAATTACCCCCCACCTTAAAAGTAACTTTTCTACATTTTTTTCATGAATTAATCCTATGATTGGCGCTTTTGGCCTAAAAGATGAGACTCTTCCAGCAGTACTCCCAGATTCTGTGAAGGCTATTATTGCTTTTGATTCTACTAAATTAGATGTTTTACAAGCGTTATAGGCAATTGCATCATCTATAGATGAAAAACCTTTACCTGAAAATCTTTTTTCAAGATAATCTTCAAAATTAAAATAATTCTCTGCCTCAATAGAGATTTTTGCCATATTTTTAACTGTTTCTATAGGATATTTTCCAATAGAAGTTTCTGCAGAAAGCATTATTGCATCTGTTCCGTCCATGACTGCATTATGAATATCTGTTGCTTCTGCTCTCGTAGGTGTTGGAGATTCAATCATTGATTCAAGCATCTGTGTTGCAGTAATTACTGGTTTTCCTTGATGATTTGCCTCTTCAATAATAATTTTTTGAATTCTTGGAACCTTTTCCAGTGGTAGTTGCACACCGAGGTCACCTCTTGCCACCATAACTCCGTCAGATTCTTCTATAATTTCTTTTAAATGTGGCACAGAACTTGGAAGTTCAATCTTTGATATAAGTTCTGGTTCAAAATTATTTTTTTTATAATATTCTTTNACCTTCTTAATATCATTTTGGTTTCTAATAAAGGAAAGTCCAACGAATGTAGCATTGACTTTTTTTGCAAATCTTAAACCTTTTAATGTTTCTTCTGTGAAGTAATCAAGTTTGGATATTGCTCCAGGAATAGTTACAGATTTATTAGATTTAAGAACAGAACTGTTTTGAACAACACATAAAATCCCACCCTGATTAATTTTTTTTACACTTAACTTGATCCCTCCGTCGTCTAAGTAAATAATTTTAATATTTTTGAGATCTTTTTTTAATCCTTCTGGCCAAACATTAATTTTATTAAGAATCCCCCCTTTAACTTCAGTTTTAGATCCTAAAGTGATTTCTTGGCCTTTTTTTAGGCTAATTGAATTATCAGGAATCATCCCAACTCTATATTTTGGCCCAGGTATATCAATTAATATGCCTAATGGTGTCTTAAGTTCTTGTGCTGCTTTTCTAGAATTTTCAACGTACTTTATATGCTCATTAGTACTTCCATGAGATAGATTTAATCTGGCAACAGACATTCCTTCTTTTATCAATTTTTTTAAAGTATCAATTTCTCCAGAAGCAGGGCCTATTGTGCATACAATTTTCGTTTTTGGTCTTTTCTTTATGAAATTCTTTATTGAATATTTCAATATATATGTCTCGTAATTGTAGAAATTAACTTTCTGTAACTTTATTCTGACTAAAGCATAACTAAATAAAGTAGCTATAACAACAGATAGGTTAATAAAAAATAAATCTTTATGGAAACTATTGGTTTAATTAATAATAATTCTTTTAATGAGTTTAATGATGCTCCCTCAATTCATTTGAACTATTGTTTAAATAATGGATTAGACCTAGATCAATTATTTATTGATTCAGAGATTGTAGAAAGTGAAATTATTAAAAAAGGAAATTTTAATACTCTAATTAATGATTTTTCATTTAGAAATAAAAGGTTATTGATATTTAATTCTAGAGATATTGCCGACAATCTACCTATATTGATTGAAAATTATATAAAACTTTATGAGCGCAGAATTCAAATTGAATTAATTAATTCTGAAACTAAAGATTTATTGTCTGACGGTTTGCTGAGACTTGGATATTTAAAACCAAAAAGTGAAAGACAGATAAAAATTGCAGAGACTATAAAGTCTAAGTCTATAAAAGGAAGTTTTCTAGGAAGAGCACCTTTTGGTTATTTTAAATCTTCTTATGGAGGATTTGTGGTTGANAATGACAAGGCTGAATTAATAAAAGCTATTTTTAATCTTTACAGCGGGAACTATGGAGAAAGTAAAAGAATTGGTCTAAGAAAAATTTCTAAAATAATTAGAGATAATTATTTATTTAGAGATTTAAAATGGACTCCTCAAACAATTAAGAAAATTCTAACAAACAGATTTTATACAGGAGTTTATAAACGAGATTTGGTAATAATATCCAATAACCATGACCCTATTATCACGAATGAAAAGTTTGATTTTGTTCAGAATTTATTTGTAAATTCAAAGGTAAATTTTTCCAAAACTCAATTAGATAAGAATAACGGGAATAAAATTTTATTTAAATGTGGATATTGCAATCATAAATTGAATAAATCAATTCATCACAGAAAATGGAAAAATATCAAGGGCGAAGAATTAAATAAAATTTATACTTATTTAAATTGTAATAATGACCGATGCAATAAAGTTGCGAATAAGAGGGTTGAAGTTGATCAATTTTACATTGATTATGAGGCAAAGAGTAATGAATATAAACCAGAATTTGCAAACTACAATACATTAGTTAATGATTTTAGAAATAATATTAAGTTAGTTATTAGAGGCAAATTAAAAGTTTCTGATCTTAAATATGATATCGACAAACTTAGAGGATATGAAGAACACTTTAAAATAAGTAATCCTAAAGATAAATACGACAAAGTTGTAAAAGTTAAAAATAACTTCAATAAAATTTTGACTACTGTGTAAAAATTTAATATATTCAATCCCGATCAAGGTAGACGAGCAGTCGCTTTTTAAAAGAGGAAAGTCTGAGCACCATCGGATTAGGATGCCGGCTAACTGCCGGGCAAGGTAACTTGACGGAAAGTGCAACAGAAAGTAAACCGCCATTTGGTAAGGGTGAAACGGTGAGGTAAGAGCTCACCTCAATTAAGGAAACTTAATTGGATTGGCAAACCCCATTCGGTGCAAGGTTAAATAGAGGAGCTTATGCGAATCCGACAAGCTTCTGGGTAAACCGCTTGATTTATTTGGTAACAAATAAACTAGATAAATGGCTGCTGCCTTATTAAAGGTACAGAACTCAGCTTATAGTTTACCTTGATCAGTCTTTTTGGCCTCTTTGATTCCATTCAGAATTCACAAACATATTTAACCCTGGGTCAAGTGTTATATCTTTATATTTTTCAGGAGGATTATCTTTAATGAAATCTTCATTTAATTCCACACCCCATCCTGGGCCTTCAGGTAGACTAAAATATCCGTCAACAACTTCAGGATAATTTGTGCCTGCCTGCTTTACATGAGGGTCAGCAAAATCATTAAAATGTTCAACAATTTTCCCATTTCTTAGAGTAAAAACAAGACTAACAGAAGCTGCGGTAGAAATTATTCCTCCAACATTATGAGGAGCTACCATTATCGAATAGTTTTCTGCGTTGGATGCTATCTTTTTTGCTTCTAAAATTCCACCAGTTTGAGTTATATCTGGCTGTATGACATCTACGCATCCCAATGACCATAGTTCTCTAAACTCAGGAGCGCCATACAATCTTTCTCCCGTAGCTATTGGAAGTCTAGTGTGGTCTCTGACTGACTTTAAAGCTGGTAGATCACCTGGCCTAGTAGGCTCTTCTAGCCAAGCGGGTTCGTATTTCTCAACATAATTTGCTATCTCTCTTGCCTGATGAGGAGCGAACCTCCCATGAAGTTCTAGCATAATTTGCGCTCTACTTCCAGCCACTGAAGCAACCGCATCGATCAAATCCATTGACTTATGGAATTCTTTTCTAGTTAATTCCAAGTCTCCGTTTCCAAAGGGGTCAAATTTCATTCCAATATACCCTTTATCTACGACTTTTTGAGCAGCTTCTGCGAATTGATTGGGATCTCTTTCAACAGTATACCAACCGTTAGCATACGCCGGGATTTTATTTTTTACTTTTCCTCCCAAAAGTTTATAAACTGGCAAGTTAGTAAATTTGCCCATAATATCCCAAAATGCTAATTCAACTAGAGCTAGCCCTGTATATACAACCTCCCCTGGCTTTCCAAAATCAAGAAGAGTAAACCTTCTATACAAATCTTCAACATCAAAAGGATCATGCCCGATAAAATGCCTTTCTACATCCTTCAAAAATTCAGTAACCGTATGAGTTTTGCCTAGAATTCTCGCTTCACCGATACCTGCAATTCCTTCATCTGTCTCGATTATCAAGTATGTTAAATTTCTCCATGGAGTCCCGAGAACTAAAGTTCTAAATCCTGTTGTTTTCATAATTTCACCTTAAACTTGTTTTGTATTTATAATAAATCTTCATATGTAGACATTTTTAACTCAGGTTGAGTTTTTACATCAAGTAGAACAGAGNTTCCTTCAGAATTTAATTGTTGAGCTTTAATTATAGCCNCTTTTAATTCTTCAGGGCTATTTACTTCTATTCCTTTTGCGCCCATTCCTTCTGCTAGAGTTGCATAATTTCCAGTCATTTTTATTGTATCGAATTTTTCAATTGATTGAGGATAGCGTGCAGGATAACCTCCCATTGTCCCATTGTTCATAACAACCGTTGTTATTGGGTTTCCAGATCTTACTGATGTTTCTATATCAAGGCCTGACATTCCAAATGCTCCATCTCCCATAAAATTTAAACAGAATTTATTTGGCTCAGCCATTTTTGCCCCAATCATTAGTGGTATGCCATAACCTAAATGAGTACTCTTTCCCCAACCTAAATATGATGCAGGAACTGTAGATGTTAGAAACGGCATAATTTGATCTCTTGGATGACCAGCATCATGAGTTATTATGCTATTTTCATGATCTATATTCTTGTTTATTTCATTAATAAGTCTGTAAGGATTAATCGGATTCATATCAGAATTAAGTAAAGTGCTCCACTCTTCCAGCCACTCCTTTTTAGTAGATTCTATTTTCTCAATTGTTTTCATCTTGCTTTTCTCAAAAACCTCTTGATCAATAGTAAATTCCGACTTTACACATTCAATCATTTTTTGAAGAATAATTTTAGAATCCCCAACTAACCCAATTTCCACAGAATAATCTTTATTTATATCTTCATAATTATTAGTTGAATGAATTATTTTTTTTCCATCAGGAATAGTGATCCCGTAATTTGTCTTAGTTAGGCTAGATCCAATTGCAAAGATAGTATCTGAAATACCAAGCCATTTCCAAACAGATTTTGGGGCTGTTCTATTTGCTGATCCCAGTGATAATGGATTTCTCTCATCAAATGAACTTTTGCCTGGCATAGTTGTAACTACAGGCAAGGAAAGCAAGTCTGATAATTCTTTCAATTCTTCAGTTGCATTAGCATATAAAACCCCTTGCCCGGACCAAATTATAGGATTTTTAGCATTTACTAATTGACCTACAGCCTCAAAAATATCATCATCTGGAGGAGAAACTTTTGATTCCTCAGGTATTGAATAAGTATCTAAATTATCAATTTCCTGGGTCATGCTGTCTCTATGCATTTCAAGTAATACAGGCCCAGGCCTTCCATTTTTTAGTGAATGCATTGCTCTTCTCATCAAAGGAACTATTCTCTCAGGGCTATTTATAGATTCAGCCCACTTAGTAATCCTTTCATAATTCCTAGATGCCCAAAATGTTGGTTTTACATCAGCCTCCATCATTGATGCTCCATCAGGTATAAATAATATAGGCACAGAGTCAGCCCAAGCTTGAGCGATGGCTCCGTAGGCATTTTCTGCGCCAGGTCCACCTTGGCAAGCAAAAACCCCAAAACTTTTCCCTGATTTAACTCTGCTATACCCATCAGCAGCCATTATCCCGCCCCTTTCTTGCCTAAACATTATTGGCCTAATTCCTTCTTCAGAGACTGCTTCTATCAGTGGATTTGATGGAAAGCAAGCCATCCATTCAACATTTTCNTTTTTTANAATTTTNGCAATTGCNTNNTATCCNTNCATAANNACCTNCTTATNNANTAATTTTTTTTAGTTTAATNNNTTTANNAATTTATTCAATTTTAANNGTTCAATATTTTGATACAATGCAGTAGATTTAAGTAAAAAAGAGGCAAAATGGCATCCAGTGATATTCGTGATTATTCATTTTCGAGTTTGAAAATGTTTGCAAGTGAATATGAATTAAATAAATTACCTTACTCTATAAAAATCCTTCTTGAAAACATGATTAGAGGTAAAAATTGGGGCGTGTCATCTGAAGAAGATATTGAAAATGTTATAAGTTGGAATCCAAACCAAATTTCAAAAAAAGAAATTCCGTTTATGCCATCAAGGGTTGTTCTTCAGGATTTTACAGGTGTGCCAGCGGTTGTAGATTTAGCAACGATGAGAGATGCGGCTAATAAACTAGGATTTGATCCAAAAAAGGTTAATCCTTTAGTAAGATCTGATTTGGTAATAGATCATTCTGTGCAAGTTGATTATTACAATGTTCCTGATGCTCTTAAGAAAAATACTGAACTCGAATTTCAGAGAAATAGAGAGAGGTATCAATTTCTGAAATGGGGCCAGCAAGCTTTTAATAATTTTAGAATTATACCTCCTGGCGTAGGTATAGTGCATCAAGTTAACCTTGAATATTTAGCTCCAGGGATAATAATTGATGAAAAAGATGGTAAAAAATATGTATACCCTGATTCATGTATTGGGACTGATTCTCATACAACCATGATTAATGGATTAGGTGTTTTAGGTTGGGGTGTTGGCGGAATAGAAGCTGAAGCAGTAATGTTAGGCCAGCCTTATTATATGAAATTGCCCGAAGTAATTGGGGTAAATCTATACGGTCAGTTGAAAGAGGGCACTACTGCTACAGACCTTGTCCTTTCCATCACTCAGGTTTTACGGAACTTAGGTGTTGTCGAGAAGTTTGTTGAATTTTTCGGCATAGGGTTAAATTCAATGTCTCTTCAAGATAGAGCCACCATTGCAAATATGGCGCCTGAATATGGCGCTACTTGTGGATTTTTTCCTATAGATTATGAGTCACTAAATTATTTGAAAAATTCAGGTCGTGATACAGAAGTTGTGAATCTTGCAGGGAATTATGCAAAGGATCAGTTAATGTTCCATAATGAAAAAAATATTGCTGAATATAACAATGTAGTTGATTTTGATTTAAGTTCTGTAATGCCAAGCCTATCTGGGCCAAAAAGACCACAAGATAAAATCTTTTTAAATGATGTAAAAAAAGTATTTAGTAATGAATTTAGCAAAATTAATCAATCTGATGATGATTTGAGCGATGGATCAGTTGTAGTAGCGGCTATAACAAGTTGTACAAACACTTCTAATCCATCAGTTATGGTTGGGGCAGGACTGTTGGCTAAGAATCTAGAAAAAGTCGGATTAAAGCCTAAGAGATGGGTTAAAACATCTATGGCACCTGGATCCAGAGTTGTAACAAGTTATCTAAGTAATTCTGGACTAGATAAATATTTAGATAATTTAGGTTTTAATACTGTAGGATTTGGATGTACTACTTGCATAGGAAATTCTGGACCTCTTGATGATGAAGTATCTGAAAAAATTGAAAATTTAGATTTGGTAGTAGCAAGTGTTTTGAGTGGAAATAGGAATTTTGAAGGCAGAATTCATCCTTTGGTAAAAGCTAATTTCCTAGCCTCTCCATTATTGGTTATTGCTTATGCTATAGCTGGGACAGTTAACATAGATATGACTAAAGATCCACTTGGCAAAGACTCCTCTGGGCAGAATGTTTATTTATCTGATGTATGGCCGTCTTCCAAGAATATTCAAGATGAAATAAACAAATCTATTTCTCCAAATATGTATAAAGAGCAATATGAAAACGCAATTTCAAATAACAATGATTGGAATACGTTAGAATCTTCAAAGGGTGAGATATACAATTGGGATTCAAATTCTAGTTATATTCAAAAAGTTCCATTCTTTGATGATTTCTCCAAAGAAACTCCTGAAATTGAGTCATTAAAAAACGCTAGACTATTATGTGTATTGGGGGATTCAGTTACTACTGATCATATTTCTCCTGCAGGATCTATTCCTGAGTTGGCTCCATCAGGTCAATTTTTGATTTCTAGCGACATCCCAAGATCTCAATTTAATTCTTATGGTTCTAGAAGAGGCAATCATAACATTATGGCACGTGGTACTTTTGGCAATATTAGACTAAGAAATTTACTTACTCCAGATAGAGAAGGGGATTGGACAGTATTTTTTCCTGAAGATAAAGAGATGAGAATATTCGAGGCTGCTAAAGAATATGAAAAAAGTAAAACCCCCTTGATTGTTATAGCTGGCAAGGAATATGGGACAGGATCCTCAAGGGACTGGGCAGCAAAAGGGCCAAACTTATTGGGGGTTAGGGCAGTTATTGCTGAGAGTTTTGAACGTATTCATAGAAGTAATTTGATTGGAATGGGAATCACTCCATTTGAGTTTATAGATGGAGAAAATTTTAGATCTCTTGGTTTATCTGGTGATGAATATTTTGATTTTGAAGAAATAGGTATTGATACTAAACCTTTATCTATAATTAACATAGAAGCAAAGAGAAACAAAGAAATTTTTGTCAGATTTAAAGTTAAATTAAGAGTAGATACTGAGATCGAGAAAAAGTATTTATTTAATGGTGGTGTTTTGCAGTTCGTATTAAGAGATATGGTATCTAGTTCATAGTTAACTCTTTTAAGGTTTCATCCAGATCTTCTTCTACAAAATTATAATTATTATATTTTAATTTTTCTGGGACAACGGGATAATCATTTAATAAAATTTGTCCAGTCAGATTGTTAGTTAATAATTTTATTGCTTGACTAGGAATTTTCAGAAAAGGCCTTGTTTTTATTGCTTGAGATAGCTTATTTAAAAATTCTTTAGATGTAACTTTCTGAGGGGATACGATATTTATTGGCCCTTCTAAAGAATTTGAATTAATAATGAAATTCATTATGCCAATTACATCATTTATAGATACCCAAGGCCAATGCTGTTTTCCATTTCCAATAGATGAAACCTTGGAATAAGAAATCAAATTTTTCATTATAGTAAGGAAGGGACTTTCTTTCGAAATTACTTGTCCAAATCTCAAGTTTATTATTTTAGTTTTGGGAGTAGTATAAAATCTTGATGCCTCTTCCCAATCTAGCGCTAGCTGAGTTAAAAATCCTTGGCCGTAAATACCATCTTCAGTTATGTCATCATTTGTAGAATTATATATTCCGCATGCAGATGCAGATATAAAATATTTTGGTGGATTTTTTAGTCTTGAAATTACCCTAGATAATAATAAATTAGTGTCTATTCTTGAAGAATATATGGGATCATGATTTACGTAAAAGGGATTGAAAGAAGAAATTTTATTCCCGCAGAGATTAATGATTATGTCAAATGCTTCTAATTTATTTTGATTTATATAATTTGTAGTAGGATCCCAGAAGATTCCAGCAATATTTTTTTCTCTAACTATTCTAGTAACAGAATGATTTTTTAGCCTTAAATCATTAACTAGGTAAGTTCCAATAAGTCCATGAGACCCTGATATAGCAATTTTCATTTATTTTTTTAATTTTGATTTAAATCTTGGATCAACAGGGAAAATCCAACCTCGATTCATAATAATTTCTTTCGATAGTTCAGGAGGTATTGCAACAATTATCTCAGGTTCTATAGAGAATCTTCCTGTAAATCCACCTATTGCACTTCTAGTGTGAACACCTGAATACCCACCTTTATCCTCAGATCCATCAAAATAATCTCCTAGCCCTCCAAAGATTGACTGCCATCTTAAAGAAAATCCATTCATTACCGCAGGTCCTGAATCAAAATCAACATCAGTTGAAACTACCATCCCTAAAGCTTTTACAGTATAAATTATGTCGTTAAGATCTCCTCCTTCTCCTCCGCATTTTAAAGCCCAATGAAGCCTTGTTAGCATATTATCTGCTATTTTCTGTGCTGCTAATTGACCATGTTTTACTCTTTCTGGGTCATCATTCATCTGATAGTCTCCCCCTCCTTCTCCTGATAGGTAAACTAGTCCAGATTCATGAAAAAGTACTGTAGCAATGGGCAATCCGCTAGATGTGATGTCTTTGACGTGTTCACCATAAGTACCCAAATTAATTCCTAACTCAGATATTCTTTCGTAAACATCATAATCTCTTCTTATCTCTTTCGGGATTATCGAATTTTCATAAAATTTACTCATTTTTTCTCCTTTATTTCATTGTAAATATTTTATTCTCTTTGATCCATTTATCATCTAATGTTAATCCAAGCCCTGGTTTATCAAACGGTTTAACATTCCCATTTTCTAGTTGTATATTTTCTACCGTAGCAAAATCAGCTGTTGAAGTAGGCATCCAATATTCATAATAAGTGCAATTATTTATACTACAAGTTACGTGAATATTAGCCATATTAAAGAATATGTTACCACCCGTACCAATTTCACACCTTTTATTAAAGGCTTCCGCAACAGCAGAAGATCTAAACAAGCCAGTAATTCCAAGCTTCCTTGAAGTGCCTCTCATTATTTGAGGTGCTAATCGTTTGGCATATAACTTATTTTCACTAAATAAGTATGGCATCTGATCTGACATTGCTAAAGGTGTATTAATTTCTTTGTAAAGTTTATTAATTGATTCAAAATCATCCCATTTTATTGGATCTTCAAACCAATAAAAAAAATTTTCATCTAGCGCCTTTCCAATTTCTAGCGCCTTTCTATAATCGTAAGAATTGTTTGGATCTAGCATGAGGGTATATTCTTCACCAACATTATGCCTCACCAAATCCAACATATTTATAGTTTTATTAGTATCCATTGGGCCAGGATGAATCTTGTAGGCCCCTAAGCCTAGATTTTTCATTTCATTGCTCTCTCTCACATATCCTTCTGCATCATTATGCCTAGGTTGATAAGTTCCGTATGCTGGAATATCCTTAATACTTCCTCCAAGCAGACTGTATACAGGAAGACCAGAAACCTTTCCTTTTAGATCCCATAATGCAACATCTATTGCGGAAAAAGATGCATAATCTAGAGGAGTAAACCTATTGATAGAAGCTTTGGGCATTTTGTTCAAATGTGTCCACAACGAAAGATTGTCAAGTGGATTTTGACCTTTAAGTAAATTTATAAACTTTTTGAAAATATTGTTTATCATTAATATAGAGTCACCTCTGTGCCCGCCCACCATACAGTTTCCTTCAATACCTTGATCTGTTTTTATTCTTAAAATTCCTTGATGTACAATTCCTCCTGTTACCCCAGAGGCTTGAAATACATTATCTCCCACGAAATCTAAGTTTCTCTCAACAATATCAATGACTATCTCAGTAATTTTCATAATTTTAATTTACACTATTAATTCGTTAATTGTTTAAAAAAATAAGGACAAATAAAAAATTGGATAAATCAAACTTAATATTGGTAAGGCACGGTCAGAGCGAATGGAATAAGTTAGATCGATTTACTGGCTGGATGGATGTTGGTTTATCTGAAAAGGGGATTGAGGAAGCAAAAAGTGCAGGAAAAAAAATAAAGGATACAGGAATCTTGTTTGATAATGCTTTTACTTCAATTTTGCAAAGATCTATTCAAACATTTGATCAAATAAATAAAATTTTTGATATTTCTGTCAATTTTAAGAAGGACTGGAGATTGAATGAGAGACATTATGGAGCGCTCCAAGGCCTCAGCAAGCAAAAAATGAGAGACATTCACGGGGATGAGCAGGTTTTAATTTGGAGAAGAAGTTATGATGTTAGGCCTCCCGAACTTGAAAAAGATGAATTTGAAAAATTAAAAAGTCAGGAATGTTTTTTAGGTCATGATATTGATCCATTTCCTAAATGTGAATCATTGAAAGATACATTTAGAAGGTTAATGCCTTTTATAGATTTAAACTTAATACCATTAATAAATAGTAATAAAAATATTTTAATATCTGCGCATGGGAATAGTATCAGGGCAATGCTTAAATTTTTTGAAAAAATATCAGATCATGAAATTGTAAAAGTGGAAATTCCTACTGGCGAGCCCCTACATTTATCTTTTAATCATGAATTAAAATTGTTAGATAAAAAATATCTGTAGATTAAATTTTCTTTGCTCTATTTTTCATAATATTAATATCGAAATCTATCCCAAAACTATAATCATCAGGAACTAAAATTTCCCCTGATTTTATATTTAGAGAATTTTTGGCAATTGGATTATCAATAAGAGAATTTTGCTCTATGTTGTATTCAAGAGGTAATTTTATTGAATTATTTATTGATAAAAAATGTAAATGAATTGCAGTTGAAATAAGTGGCTGAGTATTATGAATCATTATTTCTCTTTTACCTAAATAAGACATAATCTTTTTGAATTCAGTTATCCCTCCTGTTTTTATTACATCTGGCTGCAATATGTCAGGATTTCCTTTTTTTATCAAATTTTTAAAATCTTGAACTGTATAACAACATTCTCCGCTAGCAATAGGTATTGATAGGCTTTTAGTTACACTTTTCAGTCCCTCTAAGTCTGTTACATGAACAGGTTGCTCAAATTGAAATACTTCAAATTTTTCTAATTCACGCCCTATCTCAATTGCTTTATTAACTGAGTATGCACCGTTTACATCAACCATTATTTCTATATTTTTATCAAGTTTTTTTCTTATTGCCTCTACTGTTCTTAAAGTTTTATCTCTTGGAGAATCTATTTCTTCGGGATAAGCAGAATGCATTTTATAAAATTTAAATCCCTCTTCATAAAAGTATAATGCTCTATCTGCTTCTTCTTCAGGGCTCATATCCCTTCTCATTGAACTGGCATATATAGGTATATAATTTTTGACCTTTTTACCTAACTTTTTGTGGAGAGGTATATTTTCCTTTTTTAGATTTATGTCCCATATTGCAGTATCTATTCCTGATATCGCGGTTAATAAAGATCCATAAGGACCGCAAGTAGACGCAACTTCGTAAAGTAATTCCCAAATTTCTTGATAATTTAATGGATCTTTATTTAAAAGTATTTCTTTGAAGATTGTTTCTATCGCTGCTTTCGTTACCCATGGAGATCTTCTGAAACTCTCTCCAACTCCAGTTATTCCTTCATCTGTTTCTAAAACCACATAAGGATAAATTCCATCTATTACTAGACATTCAACTTCAGTTATCTTCATTGATTAAGTTCTTGAGGTAATTTGAAAGTTATTTTCTCAGGTGGACCCCCTATATATTCAACTGATTCTGGCTTTATCGCTTTAATAACCTCTTGCACCATTTTTTCAGGAGTTGAGGCCCCTGAGGTTATTCCAACAGTTTTAACGTTTTTAAGCCAATCGTAATTTATTTCTTGAGGCCCCAGAATTAAATGTGAAGGAACACCCATGCGTTTCGCAACGTCTTTTAATCTTTGGCAATTTGAACTATTATTTGCGCCAATCACTAATACTAAATCACATTTTTCAGCTAATAATTCAGTTGCATTTTGTCTATTAGTAGTTGCGTAGCAAATATCATTTCTAATCACGGCGTCAGGTACTAATTCCTTTATATTATTTATTGCCTTGGCAGTATCATTTACAGATAGAGTAGTCTGAGAAATTACTGCTACATTTTTTAATTTTTTAATTTTATCCTTAGGAAAATTTTTTCTCTCATCCACTAATAACATATCTGTTTGTCCCATTGTGCCTTTGACTTCTTGATGCCCTTTATGACCAACTAGAACTATAGATTTTTTTTCATTAGAATATTTTTTTGCCTCATTATGCACTTTCGTTACAAGAGGGCATGTAGCATCAATAACCTTCAAATTTCTTTTTTTGGCTTTTTCATAGTCATCAGGGGCAGAGCCATGAGCAGAAAAAACCACGACACTTCTCTCAGGTATCTCTTCTATATTTTCAACAGTAATTGCACCTTGGGTTTCAACATCATTAACAACATCTGGATTATGAACTATTTGATGTTTAACATACACAGGTGCTCCAAATTTTTTCAATGCAATTTCTACAATATCAATTGCTCTTACCACGCCTGCACAAAAACCCCTTGGATTTGTTACTAATACTTTCATATCTTATTTTTCATCTTTTATCATTGATGCTGCTAAAGGGGCAATTATAAAGCAACTGCCAGCAAAAGCAATCAAAGAAAAATAACCTAGATTTAATCTTATATTATTTAGATAATCAATTAAAATGCCCGCAAATCTTGCGCCTATTCCTGAGAATAGGAAACCTATTGCTAATAGACCAATTTGATTGCCCGCATTTTTCTTTGAAATTACATCATTCGTTAATGCCCATATTGTTCCAAACATTGATCCTACAGAAATTCCAATCCCTGAGCATAAAATCAATACTAATACTGGAGAATGAAAGGGTATTATTAAAAAACAACTTAATGAACCTATTAAACCGCCAGCCATGATAACAACTTTTCTATTATATTTATCTGATAGTTTTCCGGCAGGAATCATTGATAATCCTATGCTTATACCTAGCACTATAATCACCCCAGTAAGCATAGGCGCTGGATTCTCTAAAACTAGGACATCTTGAATTAAAAATACAGCATAAGATTGAAGAGAAGTAAAAGCCAGTAGAGTTACAGTAAAAGTTATTAGCACTAATATTAAATTGCTCATTCTATTTTTCGATTTAATGTCCTTAGAACTTTCTTTACTTATTTCTTTAGGGGGGTATTTTAAAGATAAATAACTCCATATTGTAGAAACCATCATTAATATTGAGAGAAATATAAGTCCACCCAAAAACCATGCCTCTTTACCAGTTCTGTCATAAATATTCATAATTTGGAGCACTACAACTAATGTAATAATTGATCCAGCTACTCTTAGAGAATTAAATTTCCCTGACGCAGTCCCAAAATTATCTTTACTTACATGATCTTTAAGAAGTGCATTTCCAGGCCCCTCACCTAAGTTGGCAAAAAATTGAATAATCATCCAGCAAATTAGAAGCAAAAAATAGTTTTCCACATAGTAAAGCGAAATTATTGTTATTGAGGTTCCAAGCCCTCCAACAATCATAAAAGGCAACCTTTTTCCTATTTCAAGTTTAGTTTTATCGCTAAAGAAGCCAGCCACAGGTTGTGTAATAGCAGCTATTATTACTCCAGAAACAAGCAGCACTCCCAGAGCACCGTTTTTTTCGAGATTGTAGCCGAACAATTCTACATATCCCAGAGGCATCACTTCCAATATCTTGTAAGGCGCTATAACAACAACAAGACAAATTATTATCCCCGAAATACCAAATATGAAAGACCCCAAATTAAATACATTATTTGTTCCTTCGGATATTCTTCTTTTGATTAGATTGATCACAAGTTAATTTTAACATTAATGAAGATGTAATAATTAAATTTATTAATTCAGTTCCCAAAAATTTATCAATAAATGTATACTTTAAAGTTATATAAAGCATTTATTTATTTGCAAAGGTTTATATGTCAGGAAGATTTGGAGAAATAAAGGTATTTGCCGGTACCTCACATCCTCAACTTACACAGGATATATGCACTAATTTAGGCATAGAGCCTTCCAAGGCTGAAATTTTTAAATTCGAAAATGATAATACCTTTGTTCGAATTTTAAATAATATACGTGAGCAAGACGTTTTTATTGTTCAGCCAACAGATAAACCCTCAAATGATAATATTATGGAATTATTAATTTGCATGGATGCTGCTAGAAGAGCATCTGCTGGTAGAGTTACTGCAGTAATTCCTTATTTTGGTTATGGAAGGACAGATAAAAAAGATCAACCAAGAGTTCCCATCTCAGCAAGATTGATTGCTGACTTAATAACTACTTCAGGAGCCGACAGAATTCTTACTATGGATCTTCATGCTCCGCAAATCCAAGGTTTTTTTAATATTCCTGTGGATGAATTAACTGCTACACCAATTCTAGTTGAACACTTTAAGAAAATGAAAAAAGAATTTGTAGTCGTAGCAACAGATGTTGGGATCAGTAAAAAGGCTAGAGATTTTGCCGCTAGACTATCTGCACCTTTAGCAATTATAGAAAAGAGAAGGTCTGATAATAGTGGAAATGTAGAATTATTAAATGTTATTGGAGATGTTGACGGTAAGTCAGCCCTAACATTTGATGATGAAATAGATACTGGAGGATCTTTATCTCAGGCAATTGCGGCCCTCTCTATGGCTGGAGTTAATGAAGTATATAGTTGTGCTAGTCACGGTATTTTTTCGGGAAATGCTATAGAAAAATTAAGTTCCATTGAAATTTTAAAAGAAGTGGTAGTCACAGATAGTGTAAGTAAAAAATCTGGCAATGGTAAAATAAAATATCTTTCCGTATCTTCTCTAATCGCTGAAGCAATTTCTCGAATACAGAGTGGCAGATCAGTTGGAGAATTGTTTAGGTAGACATAAATTAAAGAGGCTTCAATGGGGTTATTCTCAAAAATTTTAGGAGATCCGAATAAAAAAGTACTTGATAAACTCAATAGTACTGTTACAAAGATTAATGAATTAGAAGGATTTTTTGCGTCTAAATCAGACGCTGAATTAAAAGAATTCTCACAATCTTTAAAAAACAAAGTTATTGAAGGAATCAGTTTAGAGGATGTTGTTTCAGATTCATTTGCTTTAGTAAGAGAAACTTCAAAAAGATTAATTGGCTTAAGGCATTTTGATGTACAAATGCTAGGAGGATTAGTTTTGCATCAAGGTAAGATTTCTGAGATGAAGACAGGGGAAGGCAAGACTCTTGTTGCCACATTACCCACATATTTGAATGCAATAGGTCAATACTCTGTTCATGTGATTACAGTTAATGATTATTTAGCAAAAAGGGATGCCGAATGGATGGGGCCAATATATAAATTTTTAGGGCTTTCTGTTGGCTGCCTTCAAAGTGGATCTTCTTTTATTTATGAATTTGAAGAAGAGGGCAAAAAAGGATTAATGAACGAAACAAGTAGAGAAAAAGCATATCAATGTGACATTCTTTATGGAACAAATAATGAATTTGGATTTGATTATTTAAGAGATAATATGGCCATGGATAATAATAGTCAGGTTCAATCAAAACTTGCTTATGCAATTGTTGATGAGGTTGACAATATATTGATAGATGAGGCTAGAACTCCGTTAATTATTAGTGGCCCTGCTAAAGATAGATCAAGTGAATACAGAAAATACTCGTCCATAGCGAGGTCTTTAAAATTAGAAAACGATTTTATAATTGATGAGAAATCAAAAAATGTCACATTAACTGAAGAGGGAATTCAGAAGGTTGAAAAAAACTTAAATGTTGAGAACTTATATGACATTGAAAATTCAGAATTAACACATTTTATTGAAAACGCATTAAAGGCTCAATTTATATTTAGAAAAAATCAGGAATATGTTGTGAAAGATCAACAAGTTATTTTAGTTGATGAATTTACTGGTAGACTCATGCAAGGGAGAAGGCTATCTGATGGCCTTCATCAGGCAATTGAGGCAAAGGAAAATGTAAAGATTCTTGCGGAATCAATTACGTATGCAACTATTACCCTCCAAAACTTTTTCAGGATGTATGAAAAATTATCAGGAATGACAGGTACTGCTATTACTGAAGCAGAGGAATTTCATAAGATTTATAATCTAGAAGTAGTCGAGGTGCCAACAAATTCTGACCTAAAAAGAAATGATTCTTCTGATTTGATATTCAAGGATGAGAAATCAAAATTTTCATATATTGTTAATGAAGTATCAAAATTACAGAAACAAAAATCTCCTGTTCTAATAGGGACTACTAGTATAGAAAAGTCAGAAATTATAAGTAGTATGCTTAGAAAAAACAGTGTCCCTCATAATGTTTTAAATGCAAAGTTTCATGATAAGGAAGCAGTTATTATTGCTGAGGCTGGAAAGCCAGGAGCAGTTACTGTAGCAACTAATATGGCTGGAAGAGGTACAGATATAGTTCTAGGAGGATCAGTAAAGAATTCTGATGAATGGATAAATGACAATAAAGAGGTTATTTCCATGGGAGGATTGCATGTGATAGGAACCGAGAGGCATGAAAGTAGAAGAATCGATAATCAATTAAGAGGTAGATCAGGAAGGCAAGGTGACCCCGGATTTACCCAATTTCATATTTCTCTTGAAGATGACTTGATGAGAAGATTTGGCGGAGAAAGAATAAAGTCAATGATGGATATGGTAGGAATGGAGGATGACATACCTATAGAGAACAAGATATTAACTAGAGCTGTTGAAAATGCTCAATCTAAGGTAGAAGGATATAACTTTGAGATTAGAAAGGCCCTTGTTGAGTATGATGACGTAATGAATCGTCAAAGAGAAATTATTTACGATTTACGAAATAGAGCATTAAAGAAAGAACACTATTTTGATGAGTGGAGCGAAGAGATTATTCAAAATATTCTAGATTTTATATTGCTTTCAAGAGGAGATGAAGATGATGTAGAAAATAGAGTGAGATTAGACTTATCTAGGATATTCTTTATTAATCCTCAGGAAATAGATATCAATTTTTCCGAAAAAAATAATATTGGGCAAGAAACAGAAAATTTTATAATAAGTTCACTAGAAAATTTTAAGAATAATAACGAAAGTGAAGAAATTTCATCATGGATTTCAAGTTTATTTTTAAGGGCCATAGATATGCATTGGGTAGAACATTTAACTACAATGGATAACATGCGACAAGGAATAGGACTTCAGGCAGCGGGTCAAAGAGATCCATTAATCCAATATAAAAAAACAGGGTTTGATTTATTCGAAAACTTATTAATAAAAATTAAAAGAGATGTTAGCTTAAATTTAATAGCATTTTCTAAGTCAACAGATATAGCATCTTCAGTGAAGACAAAAAAAATGAATAATTTAATTCCAGAAAATAATAAAAACGGAAAAATTGGAAGAAATGACCCGTGCCCGTGTGGTAGTGGCTTAAAATATAAAAAATGCTTTGGCACAAAAGCTTGCCAGTTATGAACTTAGGTATTCTAAATAAAAACCATTTAAGAAGTTCAGGCTATATGGAAATTATTTTTAATTATTTTTCTCATCTAAAAGAAATTCCTTATCATAAGATAAACAACGCATTTATATCAGGGGAAGTTTTTAATTGGAAGTTATCACTGAAACTTTTTTATTCAGAATTTGAAAATTTAGATGAAATAGATAATTATTTATTCACCCCATATGATTTTAGTCAGAAAGAGAGAAATCAAATAAAAAGACTGATGGGGTCAAAATTGTATTCTGCACATTTGAATTATTTTTATGGAGTAGTTGTTGAAAATGCTATTAGAGAAATATTGAGATCAGAAATAGAAAAAAAGCGTGGATATCTTGATCAAAACAATTATTTTTTAATCAATGAAAAGATATTTAAATTAATTTATGGAAAAAATATTGAAGAACTTTGGGCAGAATTTTGTTCAAATGAAAGACTTGGGGCTAGAAGTTATTATGTCCCTAACAAAATATATTCTTTGGAATATGATAGTTTTACATACTGGTTATCAAAAAAAAGGATTAAATTATGTGCTCCAGAATTAAATGCCAGTTTAATTTCGAGAGGTTTGGATTATTTAGAAAGAATTGGGATAAAGAATGAATTATATTAGTGAAGATATTTTTCCTAAAAACTATAGGCATTTAGATGTTGAGGGCAAAATAGTAAGAGAATGGGATAAAGAAAACTTATATTCGAACTTTAATCCAAACTCCAAAAAAAAGATTTTTTCTGTGGATACCCCACCACCCACAGCTAGTGGATATTTACATATAGGTCATGTATTTTCTTATTCTCATCAAGATTTTATTGTTAGATTTAGAAGGATGAGAGGTGAAGAAATATTTTATCCAATGGGATGGGATGACAATGGTTTACCTACAGAAAGAAGAGTACAAGATTACTTTAATGTTAAGTGTGACCCTGAAGAGAAAAGTGTACAAAATATATTAGGTAAGATTAAAGAAAATGGTAAAAACTCCTCAGCTTTAAAAGTTTCAAGAAAAAATTTTATTGAATTATGTCATATAGTGACAACTGAAGATGAAAAAGTATTTAAAGAATTATTCATGAAAATTGCACTTTCTGTAGACTGGAATCATGAATATACTACCATTCAAGATTTACCTAGAGAACTCGCTCAGAAAAGTTTTATTGACCTTTATGAAAAAGGATTTGTTTATAACACAGATAATCCATCCTTGTGGGATCCTGAATTCCAAACAGCTGTAGCACAGGCAGAAATCGAAGATAGGGAAATGCCTGGTGCTTTTCATGATATTAGGTTTGAAACTGACTCAAATGAATCATTCGTTATTTCTACTACTAGGCCAGAGTTGCTTGCAGCTTGTGTAGGAGTAGCAGCACATCCAGACGATAAGAGATTTAAGCATCTTATTGGAAAGAATGCTATAACTCCGCTTTTTGGAATAAAGGTTCCAGTATTTGGAAGCGAATTGGTTGACATGGAAAAAGGAACTGGAATATTGATGGTGTGCACTTTTGGAGATAATGTTGATGTGCAATGGTGGCAAGAAAATAATTTAGATACAAGAATAATCGTAAATAAATATGGAAGATTAGATGAAGTTAGTTTTGGATCTAATGAATGGGAATCTGAAAATCCAGAAAAAGCCAATAATTTTTATTTTAGAATAGCCGGTAAAACCTTAAAACAAGCTAAAACTGAAATAGTAGAAATGCTTTCAGATAAGGATAATTTTGAAGCCGAGGCAGCTCTAGTAGGAGAGCCTAAACAAATTACTCATAGCGTTAGGTTTTATGAAAGAAGCAAGACTCCATTAGAAATACTAAGCACTAGGCAGTGGTTTGTTAAATTAATGGATAAAAAAGAATTATTAATTGAGAAATCTAATCAAATTGATTGGCATCCAGATTTTATGAGAAAGCGATTTGAAAATTGGACTGAAAACCTTCAACTTGACTGGTGCATAAGCAGGCAAAGATTTTTTGGAGTCTCTTTTCCTTTATGGTACAAATTAGATGAAAATTGTAAGCCTGACTACAATAATCCGATAGTGGCCGATTTATCTGATTTGCCAGTTGATCCAACTGAAGACACACCTTCTGGCTATTCAGAAAGTGATAGAGGTAAATCAAATGGATTTGTTGGGGAAAAAGATGTTTTTGATACTTGGTTTACAAGTTCATTGACTCCTCAAATAGGGGGAAAATGGGATAAGGAAAATAGTTTTTTAGATAAAGTATTTCCTTATGATATAAGACCTCAAAGCCATGAGATAATTAGAACCTGGGCTTTTTACACCGTAGTAAAATCAGCGCTCCATCATAATGAAATTCCATGGAAAAATGTGATTATTAGTGGATGGGTTTTAGATCCTGACAGAAAGAAAATGAGCAAAAGTAAAGGTAATGTGGTAGTTCCTAATGACCTAATTGAGGTATATGGAGCCGACGCTGTAAGATATTGGGCAGCTAGTGCAAGATTAGGTAGCGATACTGCTAATGACGAACAAATATTCAAAGTTGGCAAGAAACTAGTTGTGAAATTATTTAACGCAAGTAAATTCGTACTTAATGGCTCTCCAGAATATATTAATGTTTCTGATATAACCGAACCTCTTGATTTATCTACAGTACATTTATTTAATGAGTACTTAGATGAGATAACCGAAAGCATGGAAAATTTTCAATTCTCTGAAGCATTAAACAAATTAGAAGATTTCTTTTGGAACTATTTTACAGATAATTACATAGAACTTGTAAAGAATAGAAGTAAATTCAATGATTATGGTCATAAGACTATTTCTGGATTAACAACATTAAGATTAATATTGGAGAATTTACTTAAGTTATTTGCCCCATTTATTCCTATGGTAACCGAGGAGATATGGGGATGGATTTATAGAAATAATAGTTCAAATTATAAATCTATTCATCTTGAGAAATGGCCTGAAAAAATTAATTTAGATTTTAAAAATATTAATTCTAGTCAGTTAGTTATTGCTCGCGAAGCTATAGGAGCAGTCAGGAAAGAGAAAACAAATGAAGGGTTAAGCCTAGGCTCAGATTTAAATAATGTCTCTTTATCTGTAAATAAACAAGTTGAAGGCACACTTAGAGATGTCATTGACGACGTTAAAGATGCTGCAAGATCTCAATCAATTGAAATAAATATTGGTTCTAATGAAGGGGTTAGAGCATCTATAGATTAATTTTCTGAAAGTTCTATATCAGTTCCAAAAAAATCAATCCATGGTTTAAATTGCTCCACAAATTCTTTGCCTTCTTCAATGCTTGTAAGACCCTTAATTGCTCTACCAGGATCATAACCTTGAGCTTTTGCCATTGCCTCTATTCCTCTTTTAGTTAACCTAATCCCACCAACTACAAACTCTTCCCCAGAATCATCAAGAACTATCAGATCTAAACCTTTTATCTTTTCTTTCCAAAATAATTTCATATTTTATTTAATTATTTTTGATAATTTATCAAGTATTCTACCCGCAATTACTCTTTTTGGCTCTATATTTGTAGAGGAAATACTTCCATCTTTGGTAACCATTTTAACTTGATTGAAATCAGACTCGAATCCAATTTGTTTATTTGAAACATCATTAATTACAATCATATCTAAATTTTTAGATTTAAGCTTATCCATTCCGTTATCTAAATGATTATCAGTTTCGGCAGCAAAGCCAACTTTAATACAGTCATTTTTTCTAATACTTTTTAATATATCAGGAGTTTGTTTTAGGTTTATTTCTAGACCTTTCCTAGGTTGTTTCTTAATTTTTTTATCAACCATAAATTCGGGAGCAAAATCTGATACTGCCGCAGCCATAATTATACAATCAGTATCTTTAATTCTAGTTTTTATCTCATATGCCATTTGTTCAGCAGTTTCAACAGAAATTTTCTTAATTTTTGATGCAGTTATTAAATTAGAGGATGATATTAGAGTTACATTTGCACCTCTCATTAGGCTCTCTTCTGCAATTAGATGGCCCATCTTACCTGATGATCTGTTTCCAATATATCTTACTGAGTCGATAGGTTCTTTAGTACCACCAGCGGAGACAAGAATATTCTTATCTTTTAATTCATTTTTTATACCCAATATCCTGTTTACTTCATTAGAAATATGACTTAAATCATGCAATCGCCCTTTGCCAAAAGAGCCTGAAGCCAGATATCCTTCTTCAGGTTCCATAAGTATAACGCCATTTTGTTTCAATATGTCTAAGTTTGCTTTTACAGCAAAATGATCATACATATTTCCATCCATAGCAGGGGCCATCAAGATAGGCTTGGAAGTGGCGATTACAGTGGTAGAGATTATATCGTCGCATACTCCTCTTGCAATTTTCGAAATAATATTAGCTGTCGCTGGAACTATAGTGATAATATCTGCTGTTTTTGATATGTCTAGATGGTCAATGTTTGAACTTAGATTGTTATCCCATAAAGAATCTATAACTTTATTGTGAGTTATGCCTTCAAAAGTTGCTTTTCCAACGAACTTTTTTGCAGATTCGGTCAAAAGAACATGCACAGAGGCACCCTTTTGGGTCCATTCGCTTGCTAAATGCACAGATTTATAGGCAGAAATACTTCCCGTTACACATAATGCTATTTTTTTTCCTTTAAAATTCATTATTTTTTTCTACATAAAGTTTATAAATTAATCTTAAGCCTTCTAGAGTAAGGTTGGGTTCTATCTTATCAAAAATTCTAGTATGGTTGTTTATTAAGTTTGCAAAACCTCCTGTGCCAACTACAAAAACCTCTTTTCTCTGAATCTTTAATTCATTAATAATTTTATTTATGATTCCTTCGGTTAAAGAAATATATCCCCAAAATAAA
Organism: Chloroflexota bacterium; assembly: GCA_002721675.1. Classification (GTDB taxonomy): domain Bacteria; phylum Chloroflexota; class Dehalococcoidia; order Lucifugimonadales; family Lucifugimonadaceae. Next base: position 72,257 of record PBLC01000005.1, read on the forward strand.
GATGACTTTAGGGATTCTTCAGTTGAATTTCCTATTACTTTGTTATTGGCGCTAAGATTTTCAAAATCAATATTTTTTAATAGTGAGGCATTATTAGACAAAGCTTTAGAGGCTACTTCTAATCCAGGAAAAATTGATCCTCCTAAAAAATCACCTCTTTTTGAAATAACTTCGAAAACTGTGGCTGTTCCAAAATCAACAACTATTTTGAAATTTTTTTTTGGATATAAATTGTTTACAGCTATACAGTCAGCGATTCTATCGGAGCCCAAATCTGAGACAGGTTCATAATTAAAATTTATTCCTGTAATTAAATTAGAATCTACAAATATAGGACTCAAATTTAATTTTTTATTCATTTCAGAGGAAATTGCGCTATTTAAATTTGGCACTACAGAAGAAATAATGCAGGCTGTCAAATTAGTATCTTTATTTAATAAATTTATATATTCATTAATTGAATTAGAGATGTCAGTTATGCTTTTTGAGTTAGTATCGTAAGAACTAATCTTAGAAGCATATTGATTCATATCTTCAAAAAATCCAACTTTTGTTTTGCTATTTCCTATGTCTATTGCAACCAGCATATTACTCTAATATTTTAAATACTTGGGGTATGAAAGATATCACATTACTAGCAGTCATTGAAGTTGCTCCATATTTTTCTTTTGCCAATAAACCAGATTGACTATGCACATAAACTCCTATAGTGGCGGCATTTTCTATGTTTATAGAGTTATTTGAGGCTAAACTCCCTATGGTTCCTGTTAACACATCCCCCATGCCTGGCTTAGACATTCCTCCATTAGCCAAAGTATTAATTTTCTGGATTCCATTAGGAGTAGAAATTATCGTATTTGCTCCCTTTAAAAGGATATTTAGATTTGTATCATCTGATATTGATTTAATAGAATCTAGCGAAATTTCACTTCCTTTTACTCTAAAAAGTTTTTTGTATTCCCCAATATGAGGCGTAATTAAAGTAGGAATTTTGAAATTTTGCCACCAATTTTCAATTTCGGAAAGAATATTTAAGGCATCTGCATCAAGTATTATTTTATGTTTATTTTTTGTATTTGATAGATAATAAATTAAATCATCGATTATGTTTTTAGATTTATCGTTTATTCCTAATCCTACGCCTATTGATATAGATGTGAATTTAGACATAGAATCATCTAAGTTTTCTGATAAATTAAACTTAAAGTTAGTAACTTCTGGTACCTCTTTTATTATTTTTTCTAATAGGTGAGATGAAGTAGATATAGACGTATGGCCTGTGCCAGCAATATTAGATGATTTTGAACTTAATATTGCAGCTCCAGGGTATTGCTCTGAACCTCCTATTATTAAATGAGATCCGAACTGACCTTTATATAAATTATTTTTTCTTTTTGGGAATATACTCTTAACAAAATTGAAGTCTATTGCCTGAGTATACTTAATACCTAATTCATTTAAGTCTTTTTCTTCAATTCCTATGTCTATATGAGAGGTTGAAGTAAATAGTGAAGGATCTATTAATGTTCCTATAGTTTGGTAACCCAAAAAAATAACATGAGATGCATTTAAAGTATTTTTATCTTGAAGTCCTGTAGTAGGATCAAATCCTGAAGGTATATCTAAGGAAATAATTTTTGCATCTAGTTTTGAGTTGAGTTTATTTATGAATTCTAGATTATTTGATATAGCAGATCTCATAGGAAGGTTTGCAGATATCCCAAGTAAACAGTCTAAAATTATAGTATTGTCAGATTTATTACTTATTTTATATTCATTTATATTTTTCAAATCTATCTTTAGTTTTTTTGCCAAATTGAAGTTTTTGGATTTAGATTTTGCACTTATTGAATGGAAATATTCTATTTCTATAGAACTAATATTTTTTAATTTACTTCCAATTAATAATCCATCTTCTCCATTAAGGCCGGCCCCAACAATAACAATTAATTTTGATGGATTTAATCTAGTTAAAATATTTACTACACCTTCGACTGCTTTTTTTTGAAGATCATTCCTTTTTGAACTTAGATTGATTTTATTTTCAATATTCTTAATTTCAGCAGGGTATAGTATTGGTATCATGACGTCATATGGACTATAGCCGTGGCTAGATTTTTTGAATGACTTATACTTAATTCAATAGATTTTATATTAAGTTTTTCGGCCCTCTTTTTTGCTCTTCCATAGAGTATTAAATAGGGTTTTCCGCTTGCATGTCTTTGCACTTCTATCTCTCTCCATCCCACCCCTCGTATTCCAGTTCCAAGTGCCTTCATTCCAGCTTCTTTTGAAGCAAATCTTGCGGCTAATTGAGCAGGTCTTCCTTTGCAATAATTTATTTCATAATCTGTAAAAATTTTTTCTAGAAATCTTTTAGGGTGCTTATTAAGAACAAACTTAATTCTATCTATTTCAATAATGTCTATTCCTATGTGCATATTTTTGTTCTCACTCATGGTAAATTATAAACTTATGGCTTAAACCAACTATATTTTTATGTGATGTTAATTGATGGAAAAGAAATTTCAAAAAAAATACTTGAAGAAATTTCTAATGATTTGCATCAGATTTCAAAAAATTTAGGTAGATCTCCTGCATTATCAATTATTTTAATAGGCAATAACCCAGCCTCAGAATCTTATATCAAGGCTAAACTCAAAGCATGTTCTAAAGTGGGAATAAAAGGAGAGTTAATAAGATTTGAATCAGATATAGATAAAAATATTCTAAAAGACGAGATAAATAATTTAAACAATAATGATGATATTGATGGTATTTTGTTACAACTACCAATCCCAAAAAATTTAAATGAAAGAGAAATAATTGAATTTATAGATCCAACTAAAGATGTAGATGGGCTTACTAGTGAGAATATTGGATTTCTTAATTCAGGAAATCCTAGATTTATTCCTGCAACTCCTTTTGGCATAATGGAAATATTTCGCAGGGCAGGTATAAATTTGCCTAGCAAGAAAGTAGTAATAATAGGGAGAAGCAATATTGTTGGAAGGCCTCTTTTTGCTCTAATGAGCGGAAGAGGAAAAAATTCAAACTCTACTGTCACTTTGTGCCACAGCAAAACAAAAAATTTGTCTGAATTTACTTTGAAAGCCGACATAGTTATAGCAGCAACAGGCTCTATTAACATTCTAAATGGATCTATGATAAAAAATGGAGCAATAGTTATTGATGTTGGAATCAATAGGGTAGAAGATGAGAGTCGGAAATCAGGATATAAATTAGTTGGAGACGTAGATTTTGAATCTACTAAAGATAAAGCTTCATTAATAACTCCAGTTCCTGGGGGAGTAGGCCCTATGACAATAGCAATGCTTATGAAAAATGTTTGTAATGCAGCAAGAAAGGTTTAATGAAATTAATTTCTTTAACAAACCAATGTGTTGTAATATTAAATAACACTCGATCAGGTAAATAAATGGAAAAAAAAGAGTATCTAGATTTATACAGAAAAATGTATCTCATAAGGCGCTTTGAGGAGTCTTGTGGAGAGAATTATTCTAAGGGTTTTATAAGAGGGTTCCTTCATCTTTATATTGGTGAAGAAGCGATTGCTGTTGGTTCTATAACTCCCTTAAGAGAAGATGATTTCATTGTTACTCATTATAGGGATCATGGGCATGCTATAGCTAGAGGCTTAGAAACCGGACCTTTAATGGCAGAGCTTTTTGGAAAAAAAACGGGTGTAAGCGGAGGAAAAGGCGGATCTATGCACCTATTTGATGCCGGTAAAAATTTTATGGGAGGGCATGCTATTGTTGGAGCTCAAATCCCTCTGGCTGCAGGCTTTGCTTTAGCCTCTCAGTATCAAAATAAGGATAGTATTACAGTTGTTTACTTTGGGGATGGTGCAACTAATCAAGGAACTTTTCATGAAACAATGAATTTAGCAAGTGTCTGGAAATTGCCAATATTATTTTTTCTTGAAAATAATTTTTATGGCATGGGGACAAGCGTTGAAAGAATTAGAAATAATGGCAAATCCTTTGGCAACTTAGCTGAAAATTACAGCATACCAAGTACCATTGTTGATGGGATGGATGTTTTGGCAGTTAAGGAAGTTACTGAGGAATCTATAAAAAAGGTTAGATCTGGTTCTGGTCCTGCTTTTATAGAAGCTACCACTTTTAGATTTCAAGGACATTCAATGGCTGATCCGGCAAAGTATAGAGCAGAAAAGGAACTTGAGGAATGGAAAAAGAAAGACCCTTTAATTAATTTTAATAATTATTTAATAAAAGAAGGCATAGCTGCAGATATAGATATAGAAAAAATATCTAAATCTGTAGATGATGAACTTGAAGAAGCAGTAAAATTTGCTACGGAAAGTCCTGAGCCAGATCTAAATGATATTAACAACGATATTTATGCATAATGAGTGAAATTACTGTAAGACAGGCTATCCAGAAAGGCTTAATGGAGGCGTTAGATTCTGACCCTAATGTATTTATTATGGGGGAAGATATTGGTGCTTACGGAGGCGCCTATGCCATAACCTCCGGTTTTCTTGAAAAATATGGACCTGAAAGAATCAAAGATACGCCCATTTCAGAAGCAGCTTTTATAGGAGCTGGGATTGGAAGTGCTGCAGCAGGGTTAAAACCAGTAGTAGAATTAATGTCAATTAGTTTTTCTTTGGTTGGTTTTGATCAAATAGTGAATATGGCTGCCAATATTAGATATATGTCTGGAGGTCAAGTTAATGTCCCAATGGTTATCAGGGCTCCGACTGGGGCTGGGATGCAACTTGGAGCCACACATTCACAAAGTTTCGAAACATGGCTTTGCGAAGTCCCTGGACTTAAAGTTGTTGCTCCTTCAAATCCGTCTGATGCGCTTGGACTGATTAGATCTTCAATAAAAGACCCAAACCCAGTTATATATGCGGAATCTGCTGGATTATATGGACTAAAAGGTGAGGTGAATGATAAATATTATGAAGTTGAAATTGGAAAGGCAGATATTAAAATAGTTGGTGAGGATATTACATTGGTTTCGTATGGGCATGGGATGCCTATGTTGGCAAAAGTATCAGAAGAATTGAAATCTAGAGGGGTTTCTAGTGAGGTTATAGATTTAAGAAGTCTAAGCCCAATGGATTATAAAACTGTTAATGAGTCTGTACAAAAAACTGGAAGAGCCCTTTTGCTTGATACTGCAAGAAAAACAGGTGGTGTAATGGCTGAGTTAGCAGCATCTGTCCAAGAATCAAGCGGTGATTATCTAGATGGCCCATTACTTAGAGTTGGAAGCGAAGATGTACCTTGGCCTTATAATAGAAAATTAGAGCAGCATGCAATGTCTAGTGTGCCTAAAATTTTGAAGCAAATTGAGATAGGATATAGTTTATAAATTAGGAGGAACAATAATGATAACCGAAGTAACAATGCCAAGTATGGGAGCCGATATGACTGAAGGCACTATAGTTAAGTGGCTTAAAAAAGAAGGAGATGAAGTAAAAAGAGGTGATAAGCTTGCTGAAATTGAAACTGACAAAACGGTTGTTGAAATGGAGTCTTATGGAGAAGGTATTTTAAAGAAGATTGTTGTACCTGAAGGTCAGGTAGTGCCTGTAGGAGATCTTATAGCATATGTAGGGGGAGAAGGAGACGAAATACCTGATTCTGCTGCACCATCTTCTGTTGAAGCAGCCTCAAAATCAACAGATGCTCCTCAAAAAAATGAGTCACCTTCCGTATCTCAAGATAAAGTTGCTGGCGCAAGAGTTAAAGCATCTCCAATAGCAAAAAAACTAGCAGTTGAACTTGGCGTGGATATATCAACTGTTTCAGGGACAGGGCCAGGCGGAAGGATCACAAGAGAAGATGTTGAAGCCGCTGCTGAAGGTGGTGGATCTACTGAATCAGAACAACCATCAGGTAATTCCAAGACCATACCTCTCACTTCCATGAGGAAGGCTATAGCTGGAGTTGTTTCAAAAAGTAAGACCGAGATTCCGCATTTTTATATAAGTAATTCAGCGGATATGACAGCAGTAATTAAGGCCAGATCCGAATTTAATAAATCAAAGGGATTAAAAGTATCAGTGAATGATGTTGTTATTTATGCAGTTACTCAGTCCTTGAAGAAATTCCCTAAATTTAATTCATCATTTAGTGAAGGAAATCTTATTGAGAATCAAAGTATAAATATTGGTATGGCAATTGCTCTACCTGAAGGTTTAATAGTTCCTGCAGTATTGGGCTGTGAGAGTAAAAATTTAGAAGAAATTTCNAACTCAGCCAAAGATCTGGCAACTAGAGCAAAAGGAGAAGGTGACCCTTTAACGCAAGAAGAAAATAGTGGAGGAACTTTTAGTGTGAGCAATCTAGGTATGTTTGATATAGATCAATTTACAGCCATTATTGTTCCTCCTCAATCTGCAATTTTATCTGTCGGAAAGGCCCGGGAAGAGGCAGTAGTAGATAATGGTGAGATAAAAGTTTCTCAACAAATGAAAATGACCCTATCTGTTGACCACAGAGTTAATGATGGTGCAGAAGCGGCTATGTTTTTAGGAGAATTAAAGTCAATTCTTGAATCTCCGAATAAAATTTTTGGATAGAGCAGGATATACCGAATTTGTACTATCAAGAAGAGTTTACCAAAGAAGAAGAGGCTATACTTTTAAACCATTTTACCAATTTAGATAAGCCGGTTTTTTGTCTAATTAATATGCCTGAAGTAGTTAAAGGGGCTCTTTATGCAAGATATAGCAGATCTCCAAAATCTCTCAGGAGGCTTTTTTTAGATGAATTTTGGAATGAAGATGACAAATTTGAGTCAATAGAAATAGATAGCACTAAGGCAGAAAATTTGTATGAAAGGGTCTTTACTCAATATGGAGACGACTCAGTCGCTCAGTTGGGGGCTGCACACCTAGCTTGCGAACAAGCATCCAACCTTTTAACAAAAGTTTTAGAATGGGGAAGAATAGCATCATACTTAGAACAAAGTACAAGATATATTTATTATGACCAGAAAATGGGAGATTCATATAGATATATGATGCCTAAAGAGTTTAAAGGGTCTCGAATAGAAAAAGAGTACATAAAAACTATGGACAATACTTTTGAAACCTATTCTGAATTAGTTAGAACTTTAGTAGAAATTTATAAAAAAGAGTTTCCCAAAGAAGAAGACGTTAGTATGCAAGCCTATAACGGTACTATAAGGGCAAAAGCATGTGATGTAGCAAGATATTTTTTGCCTACCTCCACATTGTCAAATGTTGGTATTTTTGCAAGTGGCCAGGCCTATGAACAATTATTAATGAGAATGAGAGTGCATCCTTCTAGTGAAGTTAGAGATTATTCAGATATGATTTTAGAAGAATTAAGAAAAGTTATTCCTTCTTTTCTTAAGAGAGTTGACGTGGATAATAGGGGTATAGAGTGGTCTAATTATTTAAGAGAAAATCAAATTCAAACCCAAAATTATGTTAATGAAAATATTAGTAATTCTGTATCTAATGCGCCAGATGTAAATCTTGTAGAATGGGAAGATGATGCTGAAAANAAGATAGCAGCATATTGTCTTTATTCGTCATCTCAGAAATCTTTGTCTGACCTAAAAAAAATTGCATCTAATTTTAGTAGAAATGAAATTAGCGAAGTTTTACATAGATATACAGGTCATAGAAAAAATAGAAGGCATAAACCTGGAAGGGCTTTTGAAAATTCATATTATTCTTTTGATATTTTATCCGATTATGGGGCTTTTAGGGATCTTCAAAGGCATAGGTTAATGACTATAGAGTGGCAAAAAATGTCACCTGATAATGGATTTGATATGCCTGATGAAGTGGAAAAATCTGGCTTAATTGATAAATGTATAAAGATTGTTGAAGATTCAATTGAACTTCATGACAGAATAAATGATAAATTTCCTGAACTAAGAGAGTACGCTTTATTATTTGGGCATAAAATACGGTATTCATTAACTTTAAATGTNCGCCAAGCTTTCCATTTAATAGAACTTAGGACAGCGAAACAGGGCCACATATCTTATAGAGATATATGCCAAAAAATGCATAACCTTATTAGAGATAGGGCAGGCCATGAGATTTTTTATGAATTAATGTCTTATGTAGACCATGAAAATTACGAATTACAAAGACTTGATAGTGAAGTAAAACAATCCAACAAAGAAAAAAGTTAATTATTTCATCGACGTCATTATATAACCTATAGGTATTGCTATTAAACTGACAATAAGTCCAATTAAGAAAAATTCTTGAAACACTTGAAGGCCTGAATTTAAGGTAGTATCGGTTAATTTTTGTTGGGCTAAAGGATCAAGAGAAAATCCTGCAAGATCACTAGTTAAACTAGAGAATCTTGTGGTGCCCCAAGCCGTTAGAGAAGAAAGTCCAATAGTCATTCCCATCATTCTCGATACAGTTAATATTGATGATGCTGAACCTCTTTCAGTGTCTTTTATATGTTTCATAGCACAGAACGTTATTGGTGAAATGCAAATTCCAAATCCAAGACCTATTACTGATAAATGTATTGTCATGAATGGATCAGAAATATTTAAATCCCATCCATACATAAAGAAAAAACCAATTGAAATTAATATAAATCCGAATAGTAATGGAATTTTTGCACCTATCCTTTGAGTAAGTATTCCTCCCATAAATGCCCCTAAAGATAAAGCAATTGTTAGTCTTAATAATCTCAAACCTCCTTCAAGTGGAGTAGCTCCTAAAATTGTTTCTGCCATTACAGGCACAGTAATAATAGCAACAATTAAGGTAATGCCAATAAAGAAATGAGTTAAATTAGATATAAGGAATAATATATTTTTTAGTATCTTTTTAGGCACAATAAACTCATCTGTTGTTCTGTATATAAAAATTCCAATAATCAATGTAATTATTGAGATCGAAGAAAACAAAATTAAAAGTTCGTTAGATTTTGTGATTTGAGCACATGCAAGAGTTATAGATGAAATAAATAAGAAAAAAATGAAAGATCCTGCGTAATCAATTTTAATATCTTGAAATTTATTTTTTGGTATAAAAATGAATATAGAAACTATAATAATTAAAGCAGGCGGCAAGTTTATCCAGAATGCCCACTCCCAAGAAAGCAATTGAGTCATAAGGCCTCCAACCAGTGGGCCAAATACTCCTCCTGCTTCAGCGCTTGCTCCAATTAGNCCGTAAGCAATAGGAAGTTTATTTCTTGGTACTATAAAACCAGCAGCAGCAATTGAAATCGGTACCAACGCACCTCCTCCAATGGATTGAAAGAATCTTGTAGCAAGTATCCAATTTACATTAGGTTCTCTGTGAAATAATTTAGAAATTTCTGGGCTTAGAGCGGTTAAAATTGAACCTATTGAAAATATAATTAAAGANATTAAAAAAAGATTTCTAAAACCAAATTTGTCCGATAATCTTCCAGTTAGAGGCATTACGGCAGTATAACCAATTAGGTATATTGTGATTAACCATGATGCTGTATCAAGGTTAGTAATTGGTATTTCAAAGTCAATCATTATTTGGGGAAGAATAGTTACTACTTTTGTTTGGTCGTCTGCTCCAAGAAAAACCCCCGCACAAAAAGGTAATAATAAAAGGTAAGATTTAAACGTTTTTGAGATTCTATATATCACAATGGAGCCTCAACTTTGAATACAACATCTACATCCCATATTTCAATAATTCTTATTACATCTTCATCATCTAGAGGGTTTACTTTGCCAACAATTTTTGCTGAAATTACGTTCATATTTTTTAGATCAACCGTTAGTGTTACATCCGCTATTTTGGTTGGGTCAGACTCTCCAACTAATGGTTCAAAAACTTTTGCTTCAACTTTTCCAAGAATTTCAACCTTATTTCCAGAAATTGTTGATTTTTGAGGCGAGTCCATACTTGAAAGTATATTTAAAATCACCTCTCCAACATCGAAAGTTCCAAATGGACTTTGCCCTTCAGGTATTTCGCTCCATTTTTGATTGATTGGATTAGTCCAATAACTTCTTCCATCTATTAGAATTACATCTAACTTAATCAATTGACCAAAAGTAATAGCATTTGTTTCAAGTTTTACTCTTCTAGGAAGAATTACCTCGCCTCTCACTGACTTTAATTGATATAAGCCATTTGAAAGGCTTGTTACACCCTTTTCATGTTCAAGACTGAATCTAAATGAGTTCCATTTATCTAGTTTTGATGAGGCTTGATTTAGTATTTCTTGGGCAGATAGATCAGTGTTAGGGCCTGAAGAACAAGAAAATACAAAAATAAAAATTAATATTAATAAGGTTAGCAATTTTAAATTTTTTATTTTTTTATCATTCATATCTATGGGTCTGAGCAATCCCTTATATAACCACAATTCTGACATTTAATTTTACAATGAACATCAAGTATTTTTGCGCCGCATATTATACAGATTTGTTCTTTTTCATCTTTTTTATTTAGTTTATGCATCTAACCTAAGTCTATTTTTCTCCCTTGATAATACAAATAAATTGAAATAATATTGCTGAAGTATTTGGGGAGCAATTTGCTGAGAGGGTTTCAAGGTAAGCCGACCCGTAAAATACCTGATTTCTGGATAATGCCAGCGAAGGGAATACAATTGAGTATAGTTTTAGAGATTGCAAATCTTTCAAAATCTTTTAATAACAAAAAAATTTTTGAAGGAATATCATTCGATTTAAAAGAAAATGAAATAATTTCTATACTTGGACCAAGTGGTTGCGGAAAAACAACACTTCTTAATTCAATATCCGGGATTGATGATGATTTTACAGGAAAAATAATTACTAACACTTCTTATGAGGGAAAAATTAACAATTTTTCATATTCTCAACAGAAAGATTTACTTATTCCTTGGAAAAATGTTTTAGATAATGCTGTTTTTGGATTAGAGATATCTGGGACTAAAAAAGATGAATCTCATCCAAAGGCACTAAGTTTAATGTCTGAATTTAAACTTGAAGGGATAGGTAATAAGTTTCCTCATCAGTTATCCGGAGGAATGAGACAAAGAGTTTCTTTAATTAGGTCATTCTTATTGGAAAGGCCAATACTTTTACTAGATGAACCTTTCGGATCATTAGATTCTATAACAAGAGAGGATTTGCAAGATTGGTTATTAGATATATTAATAAAATTTAAAATGTCGGTAATTTTTGTTACCCACGATATAAATGAAGCTATTAAGATATCAGACAGAATAATTATTCTTAATGCTAATCCAGGAAAAATTGTTAAAGAGATAGAAGTTATAGCAAGAAATGATAAAGAAAAACTAAGTTTATACTGGGAAATTAAGAACAATTTGGAGATATCGGATGATTAAGAATATATTTAAGTTTATGCCTTCAATAGCACTTACTTTCTCTTTATTTATTTTATGGGAACTTTTAGTAAGAGTTCTAGATGTTGCTGATTGGTTTTTGCCTCCACCATCTTCAATTATAAAAGAATTATTTTTATCTATAGATATCATTTTAAAACATCTTTTAACTACATCTATTGAGGTTCTATTAGGATTATTACTCTCAGTAATAGTAGCTGTAAATTTTTCTTTAATAATATTTTTCTTTAAGTCGGTAGAGAAGAGTGTTTATCCGTTGCTCATAGCTACTCAAACAATTCCTGTAATTACTATTTCACCTCTTCTTTTAGTATGGTTTGGTCCTAATATTTTCTCCAAGATTATAATTGTTGCTATCATTTCATTCTTTCCAATAATTGTTAATTTTTTGGATGGACTAAAGTCGGCTGATTCAGAAATGATTATGATGACCAAACAATTTGGTGCAAGTAAAATGCAAATTTTTTATAAGATTCAGATACCATATTCATTTCCTTATTTAATATCTGGACTCAAAATTGCTTCAGTATCATCTGTGATTGGTGCAGTCGTTGGAGAATGGGTAGGTGCAAGCGGGGGGTTAGGATGGCTAATCAAGACTTCATCTCCTCAATTTATGACAGAAAGAGTTTTTGCATCTATATTTGTCTTGTCATTACTAGCGGTAAGTCTCTTTTCTATATTTTATTTGATCGAAAGATTAGTATTAAAAAAATATCCTATTAAAGGAGGAAGTTTATGAGAAAAATAATATTTTTTATATTATTATCAGTCTCTATATTTTCATGTTCTAGTGAAAATGAAATTAATACCGTTTCACTTGCATTAGATTGGTATCCAAATTCTAATCATGCCGGAATTTTTTATGCAAAAGATGAAGGGTATTTTTTGGAAGAAAATTTGGATGTAGAAGTTTATACACCTTCTGACCCAACTACTATACTTCAAACTGTTGCATCTGGTAGAGATCAATTTGGTATAAGTTATCAACCTGACCTTTTATTAGCTAGGAATGAAGGTGTTCCAGTTATCGCAGTTTCATCTGTTGTCAGAACTCCATTGAATTCGATTATGACTCTAAAGGAATCAGGAATATCTGAACCTTCTAAATTAAAAAATAAGACTATAGGGTACCCAGGAATTCCATTAAATATTGGTATACTTCAAAGTATTTTGGAAGGCCAAGGATTAACTATGGATGATGTAAATTTGGTTGATGTAGGATTTGACCTTGTCCCTGCTTTATTAAGTTCAAGGGTTGATGCAATAATAGGAGCTTTTTGGTCTCATGAATCAATATTAATTGAACTAGAAGGAGAGCAAGTTAATATACTTAAATTTGAAGATTGGGGCATACCTAAATATCACGAGTTGGTTCTTGTGACTAGCGAAGAATATCTAAAGGATAATAGAGAAACTGTAGAGTCATTTGTTAAAGCTTTTAGAAAAGGTTTCAGTGAATCAATACAACCTAATTCTAAGCCAATGGAATCTTTAATTAATGCCTATCCAGAGGTTAATGTTGANTTAGAAAGACAAGGAATAAAATTACTCGCACCTCTTTGGTCCGAAAGTTTAAACTCCAATAATATGGACAGTTGGAATAGGTTCGGGGAGTGGATGAAAGAAAAAAGTTTAATTGATTCAGAGTTAATAATTAAGGATTCATTTGAAATAATCCGATAAATATCTTTCATATTGCTCGGGTGTATTTAGATCTATTAGTGCAGAGTTATCTTTAGTTTTGTATTTAATTATTGAACCATGGTTTCGTTTTATTATCTCTCTGATTCCTTCGGTCTCCTCATTTATTTTGATTAGTTCGTTGAAAAATATATTTGAAAATATGATTGGGTGACCACTTTTTCCTTCCGAATAGGGCATAGCAATTTTTTTATTGCTTGGATGATTTGTATGGAAGTTGGATATTTGTTTAATCAGAAGTTTATTTCTTGGTTGGTCAACAGCAATTAATAATATGTCATTTTCTTTATTAACTTCAGATAAACCTTTTTTTATAGATGTAGTTTTTCCAAGTTCAAAATCTGTATTTGTAACTACCTTAACTTCATTTGAAATTATTTCTTTTTTGATTTCTCCTGCATTAGACCCTAGCACAACAATTATTTCTTCAATATTTGAATTTTTTAAGGATTTAATTTGAAAATTGATTAGTTTTTCTTTTCCCCAATCCAAAAGAGGTTTAGGGGTTTTCATGCGAGATGATTTTCCGGCAGCAATAATTATTGCAGAAATCTTAGGCAATTTAATTTTTTGCACTAGCAACTATTTTTTTAAATAGTTTCTCATTTAATTTCATTGGNTCAGAAGATGAACTATTTCTAAAACTTATCATTTCAGCAACTATGCTTACAGCAATTTCATTTGGAGTTCTTGCGCCTATATCTAATCCTGCAGGAGACCTAATTTCTTTAAGCCTTTTCTCTGAAATTCCCTTTTTTAGCAAAGATTCATAAATTAAAATTGCTTTTCTTTTGCTTCCAAGTAAGGCAACATATTTTGCATCTGTTTTAGCAGCATTTTCCAATACCAAATCGTCAAAATTGTGACCCCTAGTAGCAATAATAATAAAAGTATTTTTTCTTATAGGAAGATCTATAAAAGCTTTATCAAACTTATCATTAACTATTTTTTCTGCTTCTGGGAATCTGTCTTTATTTGCAAATTCTTCTCTATCATCTGCGATCCAGACTTTAAATCCAGACGCTACTGCTAGTGGGGCAATTGCTTTCCCAACGTGCCCTCCACCAGCAATAAGTACTACAGGATCTGTAGTTATGCCTTCTAAAAATATTTGAACTTCACCTTCTNCTATTGTTTTACATGTGCCAAAGTTTATTAATTCGGGGGCTTCTTTTGAGATTGATTTAATAAGAGATTCGTCTGATATGTCTCCAATTAAATCTCCGTTGTCTTTTAAGATAAGTTTTTGGCCTATCATTTCTTCATTTTTTGAATTAATTATAGTAGCTAAAACTAATGATAATTCTCCTTTATATGCCTTATCCATCTCACTTAAGAGTTGGTTGTTTAAATCAGACTTTTCTTTTCTATAAGGATCAATCAAGAAGTACATAGTTCCTCCACATACAAGTCCGTCATTTGCAGCTAAATCTTCATTTAATACATAATCTTGATACTTTGCAGATCCTCCATTAGATAANATTTCTTTAGATGCAAACCAAATATCACCCTCAACGCAACCTCCTCCAAGAGTTCCTATAGTTGTTCCATCTTTCTTCACTAATAGTTTAGAGCCTGGCTTTTGAGGAGTAGAGCCAGATGTTCTTACAACTGATGCAACAACAAACTCTTCATTATTATTTAATTCATTTAATGCATTATTAAAAACTTCTTTCATATATACAATTCTACTTCATACAAATCTATTGTAGAAGTTATTTGCAAAATCTTTCTTTGAGTTTAATATATTGTTTAGTGCTTTTTGGAGCTGTGGCCAAGCGGTTAAGGCGCCCGGCTCATAACCGGTAGATCGAAGGTTCGAATCCTTCCAGCTCCACCAGCGCTTGTAAAAATAATTCATTTAATAGGGCTGAATTGTCGCTGCTTTTCTAGAGCTAACCTATTCCTTCCTTCATGAAAATACTTATTAGAAATTGAAGTCGTCTTAAAGCCATATAAATTTTTTAATTCTTCACTTGAAGCGCCTGACATAGCAAATAATACAGCCGATGTTCGTCTTAAATCTATTGAAGAAAAATTTATATCTAACTTATAAGAAACTCGCTTCCATGAATTTTCAATAGATGATTTAGTCAATTTTTCATAATCCTGGTTAATAAATAATGAAACAGCATGATCTATCCTTGATTCTAAGTAAATGTTTAATTGCAATTGGCTAGCCTTGTTCAAAGCAACTCTTCTATCGCCATATTTGCCACTAATTTTTATTAAATCACCTTCGTAATCTTCTCTATTTAATTCAATCAATTCATTTTGCCTAATTCCGGTATTAATCATTAAAAAATAAATTGCTTTGATCCTCTTATGAATCAATGAATTTCTCCATATATTTTCGTTTAAAATAAAGTCAGAAATCTTATTGAGATCTTCTGTTCNTATTATTTTTATTTCATCAAAATCTTTGGTTAATATATTTCNAATATTTTTAGTTATATCTAGACCTAAGTTATGTGATTTGTTTCTGTATTTTTCCCATTTTTTTAACTGATTTATGTAGGTTTTTATAGAACTTGATGCTCTTTTTTTCCCATTCGATTTTGGTTCATCAATTAATTTTTGTATGAAGCCTTCAAATGCAAATCTAATCTCATCTTCTGGGAGTTGTAACAATATACTCATTTTTGACATGAAATCATCTGAAGGCCCCATATCTTTTGATTCCAATTTAAAGTTATATTTTTTTGCTGCTATATTAATATGAGTAAATCTTGATGGACATTTTTGACAAGGTTTAATGGGGCAATTACTGTCTCTGTACTTACTGAAAATATAATCCGACCATTTCGCCATTATGTGGTGCTCATTCATCACTTCATTTTTATTAGCAATTAGATGAAAATAAAATAAGATGTCGTGCCTTGGAGGTATCACAATCCTATCAATATTCTGATCCTTAAGGAATTTCTTTTCTGTTTGATTTAGTTTNTATTCTCTTTTTTTAGGCATTTAGAAATTTTTTATAATAGTTTATCTAAAAAAAAACATGTTAGATGAAATTTATATGGTTTTATTAACTTTGTAAATTAGGTTTATTTATAATTTNATTATCTTATATTTATAAATAATTACCTTAGAAAAAATTCAGAAATAAATTTTTAATAGTTGCAACATTTAGTAAATGCTTTTTTTTTGAAATAAAATTAGATTATATTAATTAGGAGGTTTTATGTTTAAAAGAAAGTTTTTGTTGCTTTTAACATCTCTTTTTGTCTTTTCTATCGCATTAATTTCTTGCGGTTCTGAAACAATTAAGGAAGTTGAAGTTATAAAAGAAGTTCCTGGCGAAACTGTCGTCAAGGAAGTTGAAGTTGTGAAAGAAGTTCCTGGCGAAACTGTCGTCAAGGAAGTTGAAGTTGTGAAAGAAGTTGAAAAAATTATTACAGTAGCACCTACACCTATTCCTGGTGGTGGGATTGCTATTTCTGAAGATATGTCAGATTTTGTTCTAAGATCAAATGAGGCTAATCCGGTTTACGGAGGAACCCTTAGAATGACATTTGGTGTTAGCGTTAAGCATACCGATCATCATCAAATGCCTGTAGCGCAGGGAGCTGGTCCGCACAATTTAACTGTAATGTATAACGGGTTGATTAGGATGAATCCAAATGATGGTATGCAGACAATAATGCCCGACCTTGCAGATAAATGGGAAATATCTGCAGATGGAATGATCTATAAGTTCCATTTGAGAGAAGGTGTTAAATGGCATGATGGGGCAATGTTAAAAGTAGATGATGTAATTGCTACTTTTGATAGAATTGTAAATCCTCCAGATAACATAGCTATTGGAATCCAATCTTTATTTACTGAGATTGATACTATTGAAGATGCTGGAGATAATTGGGTTCAATTTAACCTAAAAAGACCTAGTGCTCATCAATTCAACGCATTTACAATGCTAAATGCAACAATTCTTCCAAAGAAGTGTCTAGAAGAAAATAACTTTGATGTTAGAGAAGTTGTATGTCCAGGAACTGGTCCATTTAAATTCGTAGAGTATATTCCAGGTGAATATATGACTTTCGAGAAAAATGAAGATTACTGGAATCCGGAACTTCCATATGTTGATGGAATAAAAATGATTCATGCTGGAGGAACAGCTAGAGGTGTAAATGTTATTACAGATGTTGCTGACTTCGCTTGGAATACTTCTGAGGATGGTTATGCGCAAGCACAAGCAGAGGCTGGTGTTAATCAGAAGAGAATGCCAAATACTGGTAGTAACTATTGGGGATGGAATAATGCTGTTGCACCATTCAATGATAAGAGAGTCAGAAAAGCTTTTCATTTAGTTATAAATCCTCATAACTTTACGAAGGTTTCTCTGGGCTCCACTAAGCCAAGCAGATGGATACCAACTCTTGCTGAAGGAGCAACTCCTACTGAAGAATTTTATAATCTTGCTGGATACAGAGATGATAATGCTGCTGATATAGCAGAGGCTCAAAAACTAATGGCCGATGCAGGTTATCCAAATTGCGAAGGATTCCCTGTAAAAACTATGGCTGGATATAAGCCGGATGGTGCTCTTTCAGTTGCCTTCATGGATATGATAAATTCTAATTTGGGATGTGATATACAGCCAAGAGCTGTTGAAAGGGCTTTAGTCCAAGACCAATATGCTGGTGCTGCATTTAACGCTGGAACTGAAATAGTACAGCACTTAGTACCAGTTCAAGCAATTAAGAACTACACGCCTTTTATGATGGGTCTATATGGTACTGGCTCGTCTCAAAACTTTACTAACTATTCTAACCCTGAAGTTGANGCATTGTTGGACACAATGCTAGGNGAACTAGACNCTGATGCAAGGGCTGGATATACAAGACTTGTTCANTCAAAACTTGACGANGATCCNCCTTTAATACTNGCTGGTTTTGATAGCCACAGAGCAGTATGGGGNAAGCATGTTCATTTTCCTATGGACATAAGAACTCAAAGTATTTGGGGTAGAGTAGATACATTGTGGATGGATAAAAGGTAACTTAGCTNTCTTCATCTTCATTAAGCAGGGATANGGGTAACCTTATCCCTGCTAGTGAGTTTGTTGTATTANTGTTTTATGTATAAATANGCCTTAAGACGAATATTGATATCTATCCCTGCACTTATTGGTGTTAGCATTCTTATTTTCTTTTTCATGAGNATACTTCCAGGAGATGTTGTTGATGCTATGGTNACTGATGAAACAGGGGCTATGGTTTTNACGGATGAGCAAAGAGAGTCTATTGAAGAAAGTTTAGGTCTAAATAGGCCACTGCACATACAATATTTAGGATGGATGAAAGANGTTGTTACCGGGGATTTAGGTTATTCATTTTGGACAAAAATTTCAGTTGGAGAGCACGTCAGAAGNCGTGCTCCTATGACTTTAGAGATAGCTATTTTNTCCTTAATTATTTCTTGGGTAATGGGGTTNCCTGTAGGTATTTTAGCTGCNATAAATAGAAATAGTATTGGAGATTATTTTTCTAGAGGNATAGTGATATTATTTTTAGCAATCCCTTCTTTTTATGCAGCTTTAGCCTTTTTAATATTTTTTGTNCTTTTTTTTACTTGGAGGCCGCCNGTAGAAGTAATATTTTTTTGGCAGAATCCTATACAGAGNCTATACGTAGCGTTGCCAGCGGCAATAGCCATTGGAACAGGAATGGCAGCTGTTGTGGCNAGAATGGCAAGATCAAGTATTTTAGAAGTAATTAAAGAGGATTATGTTCGAACAGCAAAATCAAAAGGGCTATCAAAAGGTACGATAATTAATAGGCATGTCCTAAAAAATGCTCTTATTCCAGTGATAACAATTTCAGGTTTGCAATTTGGAAATTTATTGTCAGGTGCTATTGCGGTAGAAGTAGCATTATCAATACCTGGCTTGGGGGCACTTCTTGCCCAGGGATTAGCTGATAGAGATTGGATGATAATTCAAAACTTAGTATTAATTTTTGCATTTCTTTTCATAGTTATTAATTTGATAGTCGATATAATTTATTCGTTAGTTGATCCGAGGATTAGGTATGATTAGTTTGCTAAAAAATCCCTTAACTTTGTTTTCAATTATAGTNCTTTTGATTTTATTAGTTCTCGCTATTTTTCCTTCCCAAATTGCACCAATGGATCCTCAAAAAGCTAATTATGATGCATTGAGATCTCCTCCTAGNAAAGATCATCTTATGGGGACTGATTATGCTGGGAGAGATGTTGCAAGTAGAGTTATTTATGGTGTNAGAACTACATTAATCATAGCATTTTCAGCAGTAATACTTTCAAAAACNATNGGATTTGTTTGGGGTCTTGCATCTGGATATTTTGGAGGTTGGTTCGACCTNATTACCGAAAGAATTGTTGAAATAATGNTATCAATACCTGGNTTAATNTTGGCATTATTANTATTAGCAGGACTTGGAAGTGGAAAATTTACTGTAATAATTGCTATAGCAGTTGGCGGAATAGCAGGAACAGTACGTATTATAAGAGCCCAAGTTTTGTCAGTAAAAAGTATGGCATATGTCGAGGCTGCAAAAGCTATGGGTGTGCACCCTGTAATTATTATTTTTAGGCATGTTGCCCCGCAATGTATAGCACCACTATTAATTGTTGCTAGCGCAAGNCTTGGAGGAGCAATATTTGCTGAGGCTGGACTAAGTTTTCTTGGATTAGGAATTACCCCCAATGAGCCTACTTGGGGAAGCATGATGTCAGTTGTTGCAGAAAATTATCTAAGGCCGCTTTGGTGGATAGCAATTTTTCCNGGAGTTGCCCTAACTTTTACAATTATGGCATTTAATTTAATTGGTGATGAATTAAGAGATAGGCTAGATCCAAGACTTAAGGGAGAAATGAAAGATTAATAATGAAGAGTTCTAGTAATTTATTAAGTGTAAAAAATTTAAATACTGCATTTAAAGTAGAAGGAAAAGATGTAACTGTTGTTAATAATGTTTCTTTTGATTTAAATCCAGGCGAAATAGTTGGACTTGTTGGTGAAAGTGGATGTGGAAAGAGTGTTTCAGCACTTTCTATAATGGGCTTAGTTCCTGATCCTCCAGGTAAAATTACAGGTGGAGAAATATTGCTAGAAGGAAAGGATTTGCTAAAACTTTCTGAACCTGAAATGGAGAAGGTAAGAGGTAAAGAAATTGGAATGATTTTTCAAGAGCCAATGACTTCTTTAAATCCAGTTTTAACTATAGGCAAGCAAATAACTGAAATATTAGAGTTACATCAAGGCATGGATGAGGAAGAGGCAATTAATGAAGCAATCGAATTGCTTAAATTAGTTGGACTTCCAGATCCTGAACTTAGAATAAAAGATCATCCTCACCAATTGAGTGGAGGTCAAAGACAAAGGGTAATGATTGCTATTGCCTTGAGTTGTAAGCCCAAAATATTAATTGCCGATGAGCCTACCACTGCACTAGATGTAACCATTCAAGCCCAAATATTGGAATTAATTCAAGATTTAGCCAAGACTTTAGGAACATCTGTTGTATTGATAACGCATAACCTAGGGATATTAGCCAGATATGCAAACAAAATAAACGTAATGTATGCAGGCCATTTGATTGAATCAGGAAATACGGATGAAATTTTTTACAATCCAAAGCACCCTTATACCTCTGGTCTTTTAAACTCTGTGCCAAGATTAGATTTAGATCCAAACACTGAACTTCCGACGATACCTGGAGAAGTTCCTAACCTTGCTGAATTTGGTGGTGGTTGTGTTTTTAGGACAAGATGCCCAAGTCCTTCTAAGGAATGCAAGGAAGGTAAATCGGAAATGGGGCTTATAGAAGTAAAGCCAGGCCACTTGGTAGATAAATGTTGTGTGAATTGCAAATGAGGTATTTTTCATGAGTAACAAAATTTTAGAAATCAAAGATTTGAGAGTTTTTTATGAATCGCCATCATCGCTATTCAGAACAAAAAGTGTTGTTAAGGCTGTGAATGGTGTCGATATAAATATAAATCAAGGCGAAACTTTTGGCTTAGTTGGAGAGAGCGGCTCTGGTAAAAGTACTGTAGCTAAGGCTGTGCTAAACCTTGTTAAATCTCAATCAGGAACAATAAACCTTGAAAATGAAGATTTGTTAGATCTTAAAGGTAAAAGTCTTAGAAGAGCGCAAAAAGATATTGGTGCTATATTTCAAGATCCATATAGTTCGCTTAATCCAAGAATGAAAGTCAAAGATATTATTTCTGAACCTTTGAAAGTGCAAGGAAAAAAGGGTATTGATCAAGATGTTAAAAAATTGCTAAAAATAGTTGGACTTGATCAATCTATGGATAATAGATTTCCTCATGAATTTAGTGGGGGGCAAAGGCAGAGAATTGGAATAGCCAGAGCAGTGTCTACAAACCCTAAATTGATAATATGTGATGAACCTGTTTCAGCTTTAGATGTTTCTGTTCAAGCGCAGATATTAAATTTATTAAAGGATCTACAAAAAAACTTAAACATTTCATACTTGTTTATTGCCCATGATCTATCAGTAGTTAAATACCTTAGCATGAATATTGGGGTGATGTATTTGGGTAAAATTGTTGAAATGTCAGATAGTGAGACGATTTTTTCAAATCCTATGCACCCTTATACAAAAATCCTGATTAACTCGGTTCCTGTGCCCGACCCAAAAATAGAAAGAAAAAAGAAATTTAATCCTATCCAAGGAGACATACCTAGTGCAGCAAATCCTCCATCAGGTTGTGTTTTTAGGACAAGATGCCCAAGTCCTTCTAAGGAGTGCAAGGAAGGGAAATCTGAAATGGGTCTCATTGAAGTGGAGCCAGGTCACTGGGTAGATAAATGTTGTTTAAATTGTAAATAAATTATTAGATAAAATAAGGAGAAATTATGGATAAACCAAATATAATATATATTCAATCAGATCAACATACTTTTGATATTATGAGTTGTGCTGGAGACGATATAGTAGAAACCCCAAATCTTGATAAATTAGCAGATTCTGGAACATTAATTACTAACGCTTATGCAGCTTCTCCAATATGTGTTCCCTCTAGAATGGCAGCAATAACAGGACTTAATCCATCAGAAAGTGAAGTTTGGACTAATGACCAAATTTTAGATTCTGCTATACCTACTTATGCTCATTCATTAGGTGCTAATGGATATGATCCTGTGCAGGTCGGTAGGATGCATTTCAATGGGTTTGATCAATTCCATGGATTCTCGGAAAGATTAGTTGGAGACCACGGACGAAATCATATGGGCTCTCCAAGAGATCCAGGAACACACGGTGAACTATTAGGTACCGCAGGACCTAAAAGGATAAGTCTTGAAGAATCAGGGATAGGTCAAACAGCATATCAAGTTCATGATGAAATAGTTTCTTCGGAAGCCGTGAAATATATAGATAATCTTGGAAAGAAAGATAATAATGCCCCAATTTCACTTTCTATAGGGCTTATGCTTCCTCACCAACCATTTATTGCTTCTCAAGAAGATTATGAAAAATATGAAGGTAAAGTTGGGATGCCAAAAAATCCAGCAAAACCTTTGGAAGAGTGTCATCCATACATAAAGTGGTGGCGGCAAAGAACTGGCAGTGAAGAAGTTTCTCAAGATGAGATAAAGAGATGCAGAATTGCTTACTATGCCTTAGTAGATAGGATGGATAAAATTATAGGAGAGATACTAGATTCTCTAGAGAGAAACGGTTTTATGAAAAATACAATGATCGTGTATACCTCTGATCATGGAGAACAACTTGGAGAGCATGG